>NZ_CP089507.1:327500-655000 GCF_021233355.1 Luteimonas fraxinea
CCGGCGATCCGCGACATGGTCGCCTTCGCGCTCCGCAAGGGCGAGTTCGAGCCGATGCACGCCGGCGACGCGCGTGAGGCGCAGTCGGCGATCGTCGACCGCGTGCCGGACCTGATCCTGCTCGACTGGATGCTACCCGGCACCAGCGGTCTGGAACTGGCGCGCCGCTGGCGCAAGGACGCGCTGACCCGCGACATCCCGATCATCATGCTCACCGCCCGCGGCGAGGAGAACGATCGCGTTGGCGGCCTCGAAGCCGGCGTCGACGATTACGTGGTCAAGCCGTTCTCGGCGCGCGAATTGCTGGCCCGCATCCGCGCGGTCATGCGCCGCGCCCGCGACGACGACGAGGACGGCAGCGTCACCGTCGGCGCCCTGCGCATCGACGGCGCCGCGCATCGCGTGTTCGCCAGCGACGCACCGGTCACGATCGGCCCGACCGAATACCGCCTGCTGCATTTTTTTATGACTCATCCCGAACGCGTCTACAGCCGCTCGCAGCTGCTCGACCACGTCTGGGGCGGCAGCGTCTACGTCGAGGAGCGCACGGTCGACGTGCATATCCGCCGTTTGCGCAAGACCCTCGAGCCGAGTGCGCTGGATGGGATGGTGCAGACGGTGCGGGGGTCGGGCTACCGGTTCTCGGCGTCGGTCTGACGCGACGCGCGCCGCGCCCTGCTTTTGATCTTCGCGACGCCGCACTGCGCATCGAACACCCGGAGGGCGGCGGGCATGGATGCCCGCCGTTTTCCGACCGAGCCACGATGGCGAGTCGGAAAATGCCGGAACGAACGACTGGCCGGGTTCGCTCCGTCGGGGCTGGCCTTTTTCTTTGGTTCCGTTTCTTTGACTCGCATCTTCAATGCTCGCCCCTTCGGGCCCGGCTGCGCCGTTCGCACTACGTGCGTGGGGCCAGCAAAAGAAATGAACCCGCTCGCCGCGAGGCGAGTGGAAGCGTTTGATCTTTCTTGTATCGCCGTTGGCGAAGAACGAAGAGCAACGTCAGACGCTTTCGTCCGCTGGCGCGGCCGAGTTCATTTCTTTTGGTTGACGCCCACGCGCGCAGCGCGAACGGCGAAGCCGGCCCCGGAGGGGCGAGCATCGAAGATGCGAGTCAAAGAAACGGAACCAAAGAAAAGCGTCTCCCCGACACGTCCACAGCCCGCGGCGTCGCGCTTACCGGGATTTCCCGACTCGGCATCCTGCCTCTGTCGGAAAACGCCGCCCATCCATGGGCGGCGCCCTCCGGGTCTGCATCGGGTGCGAGACGTTTGGTTCCTGGCACAGCAAGAGCAACAGCAACAACAAAACCAGAAGCACCCTCGACATCCTGATTTCTTACGCCAACCTGTCACCTGACATTGCCTAGACTCAACGACATGCCACCCCGCATCCATGCCGCCTGGACCCGCACGCTGTTGCAGCTTGTTGCCGTGCTCGGCGTGGCGGCCGTGCTGGGCGCGCTGGCCGGCCATATCTGGATGGCGCTGGCGGTTGCGGCGCTGGGTGTGCTGGCCTGGCACTACTGGAAACTTTACGACCTGCTGACGCGCCTGACCTCGCGCAGCCGTGTGCCGCCGCCACAGGGAGATGGCGTGTGGCAGGAGACGGATCGCATGCTGCACCGGGGACAACAGGACATGCGCGCGCGCAAGCGGCGTTTGATTGCGATGCTGCGCGCGTATCGCGCGGTGGCGGCGGCGCTGCCGGATGCGGTGATCGTCGTCGACCGCAACAGCCAGCGCATCCAGTGGTTCAACCGCGCGGCGACCAGCCTGCTGGGGCTGCAGATGCCGCGCGATGTCGGCAAGCCGGTCGGCGATACGTTGCAGCCGTTGCCGGTCGCGCACTGGCTGGCGCAGGGACGCCGCGCGGAGCCGATGCTCGACGTGCCTTCGCCGCATTCCTCGGGCACGCGCCTCGAATTGCGGTTGATCCCCTACTCCGACGATCTGTGGCTGCTGCTTGCCCGCGACGTCACCCGGATCATGAAGCTCGAGCAGATGCGTCGCGATTTCGTCGCCAATGTTTCGCACGAGCTGCGCACGCCGCTGACCGTGGTGCACGGCTATCTCGACATGCTCGACCCGACCGATCACCCCGAATGGGCGCCGATGCTGTCCGAGATGCAGAACCAGTCGCAGCGCATGACCCAGCTCGTCGAGGATCTGCTGACCCTGTCGCGTCTGGAAGCGCAGGAGGGGATCGGCGACGAGAGCGTGTCGATGGCCTCGATGCTGGCCACGTTGCGGCGCGAACTCGAAGTACTGAGCCAGGGCCGGCACACGATCGCGGTCGAGGACAGCTCGCCGACCGACCTCGTCGGTTCGACGCGCGAACTGCATAGCGCGTTCTCCAACCTCGTCAGCAATGCGGTGCGCTATACGCCGGCCGGCGGCCGCATCACGATCCGCTACGCACCGCTGGCGAGTGGCGGCGTGGCGCTGTCGGTCGAAGACACCGGCTACGGCATTCCGGCCGCGCACCTGCCGCGCATCACCGAACGCTTCTATCGCGTGTCGACCAGTCGCTCGCGCGAATCCGGCGGCACCGGTCTCGGCCTCGCCATCGTCAAGCACGTGCTGCATCTGCACCAGGCGCGCCTCGAGATCGAGAGTGAAGTCGGCGCCGGCAGTCGCTTCGCCTGTCATTTCACCGCTGAGCGCGTCCGCGCTCGCGACAACCAGTATTTCGGAGCCACCGCATGAGTGCCACACGTCCCCGTGTGCAGAAAGCCGCGAAATCCGCCCGTGGTCCTGAGCCCATCGACGGGTCGAACGAGCCGGTCGATCCGCTGCGTGACCCGGCGCTGTATCTCAATCGCGAACTGTCGCAGCTGGATTTCAACTTCCGCGTGCTGGCACAGGCGCAGGACGAGTCGGTACCGCTGCTCGAACGTCTGAAATATCTGTGCATCGCCTGCACCAACCTCGACGAGTTCTTCGAGATCCGCGCCGCGACGATGCATCACGCGCAGGATTTCGGCGTGCCGTTGCCGCCCGACGGGTTGACGCCTGCCACCGTGCTCAAGCGGATCCACGAGCGCACCGCGCAGCTGGTCGAGGCGCAGTACTCGTGCTGGAACCAGGTGCTGCGCCCGGCGATGTCGGAAGCCGGCGTGCGCGTGCTGGGCCGCGAGCAGTGGACCGCGCGCCAGACGCGCTGGCTGCGCGCCTACTTCCGCGACGAGGTGATGCCGGTGCTGTCGCCGCTGGGCCTCGATCCGGCGCATCCGTTCCCGAAGATCCTCAACAAGTCGCTCAACATCGTCGTCGTGCTCAAGGGCAAGGACGCGTTCGGCCGCGTGGGCAATCTCGCCATCGTGCGCGCGCCGCGCTCGCTGCCACGCATCATCCAGCTGCCCGAGAGCATCTCCGGCGGCGAGTACGACTTCGTGTTCCTGTCATCGGTGCTGTCGGAGTTCGTGCACGAGCTCTTCCCCGGCATGGACGTCAAGGGCGCCTACCAGTTCCGCGTGACCCGCAATTCCGAACTGATCGTCGACGACGAGGAAGTCGAGAATCTCGCCCTCGCGCTGCGCGACGAGCTCGCCGGCCGCGGCTACCTGCGCGCGATGCGTCTCGAGATTTCGGCCAAGTGTCCGAAGCCGATCGTGCGCACGCTGCTGCAGAATTTCGATCTGCCCGAGAACGCGGTCTACCGCATCGACGGCCCGGTGAACCTCAACCGCATCAGCCAGATCTTCGATCTCGTGCAGCGGCCCGACCTCAAGTTCCCGCCCTTCCAGCAGCGGCTGCCCAAGGGCACCGATGCGATGTTCGAGCTGATCGCCGACGGCGACATCCTGCTGCACCATCCCTTCGATTCGTTCGCGCCGGTGCTGGAGCTGATCAAGCAGGCGGCCGAAGACCCGAACGTGCTGGCGATCAAGCAGACGCTGTACCGGACGGGCAAGGACTCGGGCATCGTCGAGCACCTGATCCAGGCGGCGCGCAACGGCAAGGACGTGACCGTCGTCGTCGAACTGCGCGCGCGTTTCGACGAGGAAGCCAATCTCGGCCTCGCGGATCGCTTGCAGGAAGCCGGCGTGCAGGTGGTCTACGGCGTGGTCGGCTACAAGACCCACGCCAAGATGCTGCTCGTCGTGCGCCGCGAAGGCCGCAAGCTGCGCCGCTATGTACATCTGGGCACCGGCAATTACCACGCCGGCACCGCGCGCGTGTACACCGACTTCGGTCTGCTGACGACCGATCCCGACATCGCCAACGATGTGCACCTGCTGTTCCAGCAGATGTCGGGCCTGGCGCCAGCGATCGGGCTCAAGCGCCTGCTGCAATCGCCTTTCACCCTGCATGCCGGCGTCATCGCACGTATCGAGCGCGAAACCGCGCATGCGAAGGCGGGACGTCCGGCGCGCATCGTCGCCAAGATGAACGCTCTCAACGAGCCGCAGGTGATGCGTGCGCTGTATGTCGCATCTCAAGCCGGCGTGCAGATCGATCTGATCATCCGCGGCGCCTGCGCGCTGCGTCCCGGCGTGCCCGGCGTGTCGGAGAACATCCGCGTGCGTTCGATCGTCGGTCGCTTCCTCGAGCATCACCGCGTGTACTGGTTCGCCAACGACGGCGAGCCGGACCTGTTCTGCGCCAGCGCCGACTGGCTGGAACGCAATCTCCTGCGACGTGTGGAGACGGGCTTTCCGATCCTCGATCCGGAGATCGCGGTGCGCGTGCGCAGCGAATCGCTCGACAACTACCTGGCCGATAACCTCAACGCCTGGGAACTGCGCGAGGACGGCACCTACGACAAGATCGTGCCGGACGGCGACACGATGCCGCATTCGGCGCAGGGCTGGTTGCTCGCACATCTGTGCGGCTGAGCGGGTGGCGCGGCATGCATTAACATGCCCGCTCCCCCAACGCCGCGGTCGCGTCCTGCGCCCCGGCATCCAGGAATGCCATGACCGGTCAAGACACGCTCGCGCTCGCCGAGGCACTGACGGTACCGCTCGAAGACGGCGAGATGCTCGCCGCGATCGACCTGGGCTCCAACAGTTTCCATATGGTCGTGGCCCGCTACACGCTGGGCCAGTTGCGCGTCGTCGATCGCCTGCGCGAGACCGTGCGCATGGCCGAGGGCCTCGATAGCCGCGGCGGTCTCACGCCCGATGTGCGCCAGCGTGCGCTGCAATGCCTGTCGCGTTTCGGGCAGCGCATCCGTGACATCCCACCGCAGCGCGTGCGCGCACTGGCCACCAACACCGTGCGCCGGCTGTCTGCGCCGCAGGCGTTTCTGGTGCCGGCAGAAACCGCGCTGGGCCATGCGATCGAAGTGATCTCGGGCCGAGAGGAAGCGCGTCTGATCTATCTCGGCGTCTCGCACGCGCAACCTCCCAAGCCCGGCCAGCGCCGGCTGGTGATCGACATCGGTGGCGGCTCGACCGAATGCATCATCGGTAGCGGCTTCGACGCGCTGGAGCGCGAAAGCCTGCAGATCGGTTGCGTCGCCAGCACGCGACGGTTCTTTCCAGGCGGCAAGCTGTCGAAGAAGCGCTGGCGCGAGGCGCTGGCGGAAGTCTCGGCGGAGTTCCAGCAGTTCGCCAGCACCTATCGCACGCTCGGCTGGCAGGAAGTCGTCGGCGCGTCCGGCACCAACAAGGCCATCGGAGAGATCTGCGCAGCGATGAAGCTGACCAAGGGCGCCGTGACCGCGCAGGCGCTGCCGATCGTGCGCGACACGCTGCTGCAGGCCGGCAATATCGACGCGATCAACCTGCCCGGTCTGTCGGATGATCGCCGGCCGATCATCGCTGGTGGCGTGCTGGTACTCGAAGCGGCGTTCCAGGTGCTCGGCATCGATCGCATGCAGGTCAGCAAGGCCGCGATGCGCGAAGGCGTGCTGCGCGACATGCTCGGCCGCGGCGGCAGCGACGATCCGCGCGAAAGCTCGATCGCCGCGCTGGAACAGCGCTACGGCATCGACCAGGCGCAGGCGACGCGCGTGGAGACGACGGCACTGCGTCTGTTCGACCAGGTCGCGCGCAGCTGGAGCCTCGACGGCGACGATCTGCGCATGCTGGCCTGGGCCGCGCGCGTGCACGAGCTGGGCTTGGTGATCGCGCATAGCCAGTACCACGTGCACGGCGCTTACGTGCTCGAACACTCCGACATCGCCGGCTTCTCGCGCCAGGAACAGCTGTTCCTGGCGACGCTCGTGCGCTGCCAGCGCCGCAAGGTCGGCAAGTCCACGTTCGAGGCCCTGCCCGATCGTCTGCTGCAGCAGGCGCGGCGCGCCGCCGCGCTGCTGCGGATCGCAGTGCTGCTGCATCGCAGCCACGAGGCCGACGAGATTCCGCGCCTGCAGGCGACTGCCGACGGTCCGCTGCTGCGCCTGAGCCTGCCGCGCCAGTGGCTCGATGCGCGGCCGCTGCTGCGCACGGATCTGGAGGGTGAACCCGACGACATGGCCGCGCTCGGCATCACCCTGGCGCTCACGGCGGACTGAGTTCGCCGGCTCCGACAGTGCGTGACCGGCATCCGGTCACGCTGTCACCGAAGCGTCAAACCCCGGTCATCGAAGCGGCATCGTCCGTCCGCAAGCTGCGCACAACCAGCGACCGGACCGAACGATGCGCTACGCGATCGTCACCGATACGTACACGCCCGATATCAACGGGGTGGCCCTGACGCTGCAATCCTACGTCCGCGGTCTGCGCGCACGCGGACACGCGGTCGAGGTGATCCGCCCGGCCCGTGCCGGCGAACCGCCTGGTGCCGATGCACAGTCCTTGCGCATCCGTAGCCTGCGCGTGCCGCGCTATCCGGGGCTGCGCCTCGCACTGCCTGCCGGACAACGCCTGCGCGCCCGCTGGCGCGCTGCGCGGCCCGACGCGATCTACGTCGCCACCGAAGGCCCGTTGGGCTGGTCGGCGCTCAATGCCGCGCAGGCGCTGGACGTTCCGGTCGTCACCGCATTGCACACCCGCTTCGACATCTACATGGGCGCGTATGGCGTGCCGTGGCTGCAGCCCGCCGCGCTGTCGTGGATGCGCCGCTTCCACGCCCGCGCCGATGCCACGCTCGTCGCCACGCAGGCACTCGCCATCGAACTGCGCGGCGCCGGCATCGGCCATCCGGTCGTGCTGTCGCGCGCGGTCGACTGCGCGCAATTCGATCCGGCGCGGCGCGATGCGGACTTGCGCACGCATTGGGGCGTCGACGAGGACGGCCTCGTCGCGATCCACGTCGGCCGTATCGCCGCCGAGAAGAACTTGGGTCTCGCGGTGCGCGCGTTCCGCGCCCTTCAGGCGGAGCGACCGGACGCGCGCATGGTGTTCGTCGGCGACGGTCCGGAGCGCTACGCGCTTCAAGCCGCGAATCCGGATTTCATCTTCAGCGGCTCACAGCGCGGCGACGATCTCGGCCGGCACTTCGCCAGCGCCGACCTGTTCCTGTTCCCCAGCCGCAGCGAGACCTTCGGCAACGTGGTGCTCGAATCGATGGCCTGCGGCGTGCCGCAGGTCGCCTTCGACCATGGCGCGGCGACCGAACACCTGTGCGACGGCTTCCAGGGCGCGCGGATCGCCGGTGACGATGAAGATGCGTTCGTCGCCGCCGCGGTCGCGCTGGCGCAGGACCCGTCGACGCGCCGTGCGATGGGTCTGGCCGGTCGCGAAGCCATGCGCCGGCTGACGCCCGCGCACGTCGCCGACGATCTCGATGCGCTGCTGTCCGGCCTGCGCGGCGGCGCGCCCGACGCGCGCACACCGCTTCCGACTCCGACCGATGCCGAGGATGCCGATGCACGCGCCGCCGCGTAGCCGACTGCTCCACCACGACACCGGCTGGTGCCTGCGCGCCAACCGCGCCTGCACCCGGCTGTGGATCCGCCGCTACTTCTCCACCGTCAGCCGTCTGGGCGACGGCGTGTTCTGGTACCTGCTGATGGCCGCGCTGGTGCTGATCGACGGCTTCGACGGCCTGGTCGCCGCGACGCACATGGCCGCCACCGGCGCCGTCGCGCTGCTGCTCTACAAATCCCTCAAGCGCTGGACCAAGCGTCCCCGCCCCTTCGCCGCCGACGGCCGCATCCGCGCCTGGGTTGCCCCGCTCGACGAGTTCAGTTTCCCGTCCGGGCACACGCTGCACGCGGTGTCGTTCTCGATCGTCGCGGTGGCGTGGTATCCGATGCTCGCCGGTGTGCTGGTGCCGTTTGCGGCGAGTGTGGCGGTGTCGCGGGTGGTGCTGGGCCTGCACTATCCGAGTGATGTGCTGGCGGCGACGGCGATCGGCATTGTTTTGGGCACTGCTTCGCTATGGTGCGCGGGCGTCATCTGATTTGGCGCCTGACGTCCGGCTTGCCGGCTGTCGCTTCACCATGACGCAGGACGCTGCAGTAAAGCTTGCCGACCCGTAGGGCGCCGCCCATGGATGGGCGGCGTTTTCCGACCGAGGCAGGATGCCGAGTCGGAAAATCCCGGTGCAAATGATGCCGAGGGCTGTGGACGTGTCGGGGAGACGTTTTTCTTTGGTTCCGTTTCTTTGACTCGCATCTCCAATGCTCGCCCCTTCGGGGCCGGCTTCGCCGTTCGCGCTGCGCGCGTAGGCGTCCACCAAAAGAAATGAACTCGGCCGCGCCAGCGGACGAAAGCGTTTGATCTACGCCTGTGCGTTTGCCCGCGGCGGGAGAAGCAACATCAAACGCTTCCACTCGCCTTGCGGCGAGCGGGTTCATTTCTTTTGCTGGCCCAAAAGAAACGGAACCAAAGAAAACGGCCAGCCCCGACGAAGCTCACCCGGCGATTCACTCGTTCCGGCATTTTCCGACTCGCCATCCTGGCTCGGTCGAAAAACGCCGCAC
Source organism: Luteimonas fraxinea (assembly GCF_021233355.1). NCBI lineage: Bacteria > Pseudomonadati > Pseudomonadota > Gammaproteobacteria > Lysobacterales > Lysobacteraceae > Luteimonas > Luteimonas fraxinea. The sequence goes on from NZ_CP089507.1 coordinate 336,321, forward strand.
ATCCATGTGCGGCGCCCTACGGGTGTTCAAGTCGTGGCGTCGCCTGATCGAAGATCAGAAGCAGGCCTCGCGCGCGACTGGCGCGGGTGCGAACACTAAGCGGGCGAATCAAACGACGACAACACCGCTCTCACCAACGCAGGCCGCGCCTGCCCCACCCAATCCCGATCATTGTCGACCTGCGCATCCACGCGCGCCGCTTCCAACGCGTCCACATCGAGATCGGCGATCGCCCAGACATCCGCGTCGTTGGTCTCGACCAGCACCCCGTCCGCCGGAAACCCCACATCCATCGGTGCGAACAGACCGGCGCTGCCGGTGTTGACGTCGAGGATCGGGGTCCACGGCGCTTCACCCGCCGTCACCGACTGGGCGACGAAGCAGCGATTCTCCAGCGCGCGGGCGAGGCAGCCCACACGCACGCGCGTCGCGCCCGCCGCGGTGTCGGTGCAGCTGGGCACCAGCAGCAGGCGTGCGCCCGCCTCCCACTGCGTGCGGGCCAGCAGCGGGAACTCGATGTCGTAGCAGATGGCGATGCCGGCGCGCGCGCCGCCGAGGTCGAAGACTTTGAGCGTGTCGCCCGGTTCAATCACGCCGGTTTTCTTCTCGAAGCCGGTCAGCTGCAGCTTGTCCTGCCAGGCGTGTCCACCGTCGGGCGAGAACAGATCGCTGCGGTTGCGGTAACGGCCGCCGCCGATGTCGACGAGGAAGGAGCCGGCGACGATGTGCATGCCGGTGTCACGCGCGAGGCCGGCGAACAGGGTGAGCCAGTCGTCGCGGTAGCGCTGGACGGCGGCCAGCGAAGCGCGCGTGTTGCTGCGCACGCTGTCGTCGAAGGTCGCGGCCAGTTCCAGTGCGAGGTATTCGGGCAACACCGCGACCTGTGCGCCCTGCGCGGCGGCGTCGCCGAGCAGGCGTCGCTGATGCGCGGCGAAGGCGTCGAAATCTGGCGGCATGCCGATGGCGTAGCGTGCGGCGGCCACCCTCATGCGCTGGCCTCCAGTGGTCGGGTCCAGAACGTCATCGGATGTGCCACGTCGCCGACATCACGCTCGTCCCAGCGCAGCAGCATGGTCATGCCCGGCTGCCGCACGTAGCCGCGCTTGTGCCAGAACACCTCGTTGTCGTGGTGATCGGCGGGCCGGCGCGGATCGTCCTCGGCGCGATCGACGGCGGCGAATGCGGTCATGTCGAAACCGCCGAGGTCGCGTGCGTGGGCTTCGCGCAGATCGAAGAATTGATGGCCGATGCCGTGTCCACGCCACTGCGGCAGCAGCACCGACTCGCCGAAATAGAACACGCGGTCGACAGCGACATCCTGATCGACGAACGGCGCCTGGAACTCGGTCGTGTCATCGGCCAGCGGCAGACCGGTCGACGCGCCGACGACAGTGTCACCGTCGAACGCGAGCACGAACACGCTGCGCGGCGAGCGCGCATACGCGGCCAGATAGTCGCGTTCGTAGTCGGCATCGCCAGCGTAGAGATACGGCCAGTCGTGGAACACGGTCATGCGCAGCTGCGCGACCGCAGCGATCCAGGGGTGCATCGCATCGCCCGACAGCGTGCGCACGGTGGGAGCTGAAGACGTCATGCGCGAAGTCTGGCATGCGTGCGGTGGGCGCTTCGTATGCGCCGTGGAACGCAGCGTGGCCGCAGGCATGCCTGCGGCCACATGTTCACCTTCTATGGATCAGCACGCTATGGATCAGCGCGGCGGCAAAGGCGGCGGTGTCGCCGTCGGCGTGGCGGCGATCTGGTACCAGTCGACCCGGCGCGTCACCAGCATGATCGCAGCGAGGATCGCGAACAGCAGGCCGGCGCCCAGCACCAGCGCGTTGTCCTCCGACACCAGCAATCCGTACAGAGCGGCATACAGCAGCCCCAGTCCGGCCGCGAAACCCAGCCCGCGCACGCGGCTGCGCAGCACCGCGCTCAGGTACACGCCGATCAGGCCGATGCAGGCGCCACTCGCTGCGAGGTAAGCCCAGTCGAAGGCGATGTGCTCCGACAGACCGAGCAGCAGCAGGAAGAAGATGGCCAGCGCCAGACCGACCAGGCCGTACTGGATCGGGTGGATGCGCAAGCCGCGCAGCATCTCGAACATGAAGAACGCGGTGAACGTCAGCAGCACGAACACGATGCCGTACTTGCTGGCGCGGTCAGCGCGCGTGTAGGCATCCACCGGGTCGACCAGCGAGATGCCGAGTACGTCGACGCCGGCGTCGCCGTGTCCGCGCAGCAGCGATGCGGTATCAGCATCGGCTCGCGTGCCGTTGCGGTACTGCAGCTGCGCGTCGCTGGCCAGCGAGGACACCGCCCATTCCGCGTGGAAGCCATTGTTGCCGACCTCACGGGCGCGCGGCAGGAAGCGGCCGTTGAACTGTGGATGCGGCCATGCGGAATCCAGCGTGACGCGGTTCTCGTCGGCCAGTGGCACGACGGCCAGCGTCTCGGCGCCGGTGAGCTCGAAGTCCAGCACTGTGCGCAGCCGCAAGGGCGCGCCGGCGAGTGCGGGGCGCGTCAACAGACCATGCACACCGGTGCCGCCATCGCCGCCCGCACCCTGGTGCAGCGCGATGCCAGCACCGTCCACACGCAACTGCGGCGTACCGCGCAGGCCGCGCACATCGGCGACGGTGTAGCCGATCCACGGCGTGCCGATCTTCCGGGGCGGCACGCCCTCGGCGTCCTCGGGTATCCGCACGTCGAAGTCCGCGGACAGCTGACCGCCGAGTGCATACATGCGCACATCGTGCAGGCCGAGCTGGCGCAGATACGGCGACATCGTGCCGGTCATCTCCATCGTCTTGGGAAAGAACGTCCATGCGCCGGTGCGATCGCGCCAGACGCGGCCGGTCGATCGGCCCTGGTCATCGGTCTGCTCGACTTCGACGCGCTCGGTATAGGGCACAACGAGCACCGGCGCGCTCAGGGTCTGGGCGCCCGCCTCGCTAGACGCGATACGCGCGACCGCGGCGGCGCGGTGCTGTTCGCGGTCCTGGATCACGACGCGAATCAGCACCAGCGGTATCAGGATCGCCAGGCTCAGCCCGGCGATGATCAGGATTTTCAGCATGAGTCGCATCGCGACGCTCCGTGTTGGGATGCGCGCAGACTGCGCCGCGTGCGTGGGGGCACGCGGGCGGCGGTGTGAAGCGAAGAAGAAGTCTCAGCCGGTGGCCGGCAGCGGCAACTCGACGATTGCGCGCGTGCCGCCGCCCTCGCGGTGTTCCAGCCGCACGATGCCGCCGTGCAACGTCGCGACCTCGGCCGCGAAGGCCAGCCCCAGACCACTGCTGCGGCTGCGCCCGCCGGGCCGCGGTAGGGAGAAGAAACGCTCGAAGACCCGCGGCAGTGCGTACTCCGGCACACCGGGGCCGCGATCGGCTACGACGATTTTCAGCAGCGCGCCGTCGCTGCGAGCCGTGACGTCGACCACGCCATCGGCCGGCGAAAAGTCGCAGGCGTTGTCCACGAGATTGGACAGCAGTTGCCGCAACAGGAAGGCATCGCCGCGGATGCGCAGCTCCAACGCGTCTCCGATGTCCATCCGCACCTGCACGCCGCCATCCGCAAACGGTGCGACGGCCGCATCGATCAGGGTGCGCACGTCGATATCGGTCGGCTGCTCGATCCGCTGACGATGCTCGACCGCGGCCAGCGCAAGGAGCTTGTCGATCATCTGCGCCATGCGCTCGCTCTGTTCGCGCACGCTGGTCGCGAAGCGCGCGCGGTCGGCGTCGGGCAACGGTGATTCGAGCAGCTCGGACGCGCCGCGCACGGCCGCCAGCGGCGCTTTCAGTTCGTGGGTCAGCGCATGCACGTAGCGCTCGACGTACTGCTTGCCCTCCAGCCGCTCGCGCATGGTTTCCAGCGCGCGGCCAAGGTCAGCGAACTCGCCGGCCGAATCGGGCAGCGTCGCGCGCTCGCCGGCGGTGACCTTGTCGGCATACCGGCGCAGACCGCCGAGCTGGCGCGACAGCCACCACGCCGCGAGCAGGCCGACTGCCAGCGCGGTGCCGAGCAGCAGGAACCCCCAGCGCAGGATCGTGCGTTCGCTGCGGGCGATGAAGGGCGCGATCGCGCTGTTGGGCTTGGCCACCGTCAGCACGCCGACGACACGGTTGCCGTCGCGGATCGGCGCGGCGACGTGCATCACCGACGTGCTGTCGTCAGCCGGGTTGGTGCGCGTGGAGCGCGCGCCGTATTGGCCGCGCAGGGTCAGCAGCACGTCGTTCCAGCGCGAGTAGTCGCGGCCGAGATCACGGCCGGCCGAATCGAACACCACGATGCCGTCGGCGTTGGTCACGTAGACGCGGTACTCGGCTTGGGTCTTGCGGAAACCCCAGATGTTGCCGCCGATGTCGCGCTCGCGCAGCGCGCGCACGCGGGTGGCGAAGCGGCCGTCGTCGATGCGCCCGGCGAGAAAGTCGTCCGTCGCCAGCTCCGCGAGCACATTGGCGGTGTCGGCCAGCGTGTCTTCCATCGCCTGCCGCACGCCCGGTTTGATCTCCTGGGTGAACACGCGCATCAGCAGAAATGCCGCAAGCGCGACGATCAGGAAATAGCCCAGCAGGATGCGCAGACCGATGCGCATGTCAGTCGAGATCCAGCGAGTACCCGATGCCGCGATGCGTGCGCAGCGGATCCACTTCGGGCGCGATCGCGCGCAGCTTGCCGCGCAGGGTTTTCACGTGGGTGTCGACGGTGCGGTCCCCGCTGTCGAGCGCATTGCCCCAGACCCGATCCATCAGTTGCATACGCGACAGCACCGCGCCCGGCCGCGCCAGCAGCGCGGCCAGTAGCCCGTATTCGTAGCGGGTGAGATCGAGCGCATGGCCGTGATAGCGGATGCGCCGGCCTTCGGCGTCGTGCTCGAATGCACCGCTGCGCGTCGCCTCGCCTTTCGCGGTGTCGGGCACGCCGCGACGCAGGACCACGCGCACGCGCGCCACCAGCTCGCGCAGCGAAAACGGTTTGGCGATGTAATCGTCAGCCCCGAGATCGAAGCCGAGCACGCGCTCCGATTCCGCCGCCTGCGCGGTCAGGAAGATTACCGGCAGCGGCGCTTTGCGGCGCAGTTCGCCGCACAGCGCGAAGCCGCTGATATCGGGCAGGCCGACATCGAGAATCGCCAGATCGAATGCGGCCTCAGCGACGGCCGCCCGCGCCTGCTGCCCGTCGAGACAATGCCGCACCGTGTGGCCGTCGGCCTGCAGCGCATAGACCACGGTCTCGGCGATCGCGATTTCGTCCTCGACCAGCAGGATGGCGCTCATGGAATCCACGACGTCGGAAGTCGGCGAATCCTAACCTGCGGGCCTGTCACGCGAGGCGCCGACGCGTGTCGGGCTCGCGCGCGGGCTTGTCCGGCCCGTAACGCCTTACAGCGTCATAGGTGGGATAGGCGTCCCTTTGGGCGGCCCGTCGCGGCCACGCAAGCAGTCGCATCCCGAGTAGCGCCAGCGCGAAATGATGTCCTGTGGATCGATCAGCACCGTCTGTGTGCAGCCCGACCACTCGTTCCGCCACGTGAGGATCCGCGAGCCGTCCCGGTTGTCATAGCTCGTCGTCGGCGCCCCCCACCGGCTCACGATGATCGGAGCCGGATCACCGACGTAAGACTGCATGATGTCGTTCGTCGTGCGCGGACGGTTGCTTCGGAGCAGCGGCACTCTGAGAAAGCGGGGCTTGATGTGCTTGCACGCACCGATGTCGCCTGGCGTGTCCGAGGCGGAGATCACGGGCGGCTGCGCACCGGACCCCGCTTTATGCGAGCGCGTGTCCACGTCCGCCACCGACTGCGCACTGGCGACACTGCCCAGTCCGATCCCCCAGTGCGCAGGCGATTCCCATCGCGGTCCATTTCATTGCGTCCTCCTTGGCTTGCCATGCTCGGGTACAGCGCATGCGCGCTTGAATTATTGGCGGGCCGATCCACCGCCCGTTCGAACCGTAGCCTTGCGGCCTCGTTCGCAACGTCACCGGGTTCCACACCTCGATGTAGGCCATCGCATCGCTGCGCAGCCGGCGCTTTCGCAACGAAAAGTCAGTCCGCTTGCGGTCCCGGGTACGCTGTCGCGATGAATTACCAACACGCCTTCCACGCCGGCAACCACGCCGACGTCCTCAAGCACCTCGTGGTGCTCGCGATCTGCGATGCGCTGACCGCCAAACCCGCGCCCTGTTTCGCGCTCGACACCCACGCGGGCGGGGGCGTCTATCGCCTGCGCGAGGAGCGCGCCCGGCGCACCGGCGAGGCCGACGACGGCATCAGCCTGTTGCTGGCCACTGCGCCGAAGCAGCCGTTGATCGCGCGCTATCTGGCAGCGGTCAACGCCTGCCGGGCCGAGCACGGCGCCGATGCCTACCCCGGGTCCCCTTGGCTGCTGGCGCATGCCTTGCGCGAGCAGGATCGCATCGCCTGCTTCGAGACCGAACCGGCGGCAGCAGGCGCCCTGCGTCGGGCGCTGGGCGCCGATCCGCGCGTCGCGATCCATTCGGGCGACGGCTACTCGGCATTCAAATCGCTGCTGCCGCCGAAGATCGGCGACCAGCGCTTCAATCGCGGTCTCGTGCTGGTCGACCCACCCTACGAGGCGCAGGCGGCGGAGTTCGAGATCGCGCTCAAGGCGATGCGCGAGGGGCTGACGCGCTGGCCGCAGGGCATCCAGATGCTGTGGTATCCGATCAAGCAGCGTCGCACGCTGACGCCCTTCCTGCGTTCGGCCGCCAAGCTGCAGACGAAATCCTCGCTGCTGGTCGAACTGCTGGTGCGCGCCGACGACTCGCCGCTGCGCATGAACGGCAGTGGCCTGCTCATCCTCGATCCGCCGTGGCAACTGGCGACCGCGCTCGCCCCCGCGCTCGATGCATTGAAGGGCGCGATCGGCGAAGCCGGCGCTGACACGCGCTTGCACTGGTTGCGCGAGCCGGCCTGAACGCCGCACGTCGACATATCGGATGAATGGGGAAACTTCGCACAACCGGCGCGGCCCCTTCACGGTTCGTGAATAGACGGTCCGGGTAAGGTCAGGCAAATCCGTTCACACACGACTTTCGATGACCGCACGTAACCGACTTCCCCCTTGGCACGAGGAGATCCGCCTCGCCAATGGTCGCCAGGTGCTGATCCGCCCGATCCGTCCGGCCGACGCCGAGCCGCTCCGTGCATCGTTCGCGCTGCTCGAGCCCGATGAGGTCCGGCAGCGATTCCTATACGCGAAAGCGGAACTCTCGCCCGAAACGGCGAACCGTCTGACCCAGCCGAATCCGAAGTCGGAATTCGTGCTGGTCGCCGCAGAGCCCTACACGCCGGGCGATGCGCTGGTGGGTGCGGTGGCTCGCGCAGCGGTATTGCCGGGCACGCGTCAGGCCGAATTCCATATTCTGGTGAGCCATTATGTCGCCGGTATGGGTCTGGGCCGGCACATGCTTCGGCGCCTGGTGCGCTGGGCCAAGGGCAAGCGCCTGGAGCGGATCTTCGGCGACGTGCTGGAGGAGAACGAGCCGATGCTTGCGCTGGCCAAGTCGTTGAGCTTCCAGCAGCAGGCGGTAGAGGCGCCGGGCATGGTCCGGGTGTCGCTCGAACTCAAGCGGCAAGTCGTCGACACGACGCCGAACGTGCGTCTGGGCTGACCGGCTGACCCCACCGCGCCGCTCGCCGGCGCGGTTCCGCTTGCACAGTCGCAGTTCCTGCGACGCGCTCGTCTAGACTTCACCCCCTGATTCGCGCCGGCCCTTTGGCTTTCGGCGCTGCCGTTGTTTTGTGTTCCGCCATCCGGATCTCCCATGCCGCACGCCGTCACCGTTTCGCCTCCCCTGCCCACCGCCGGTCATGCACGCGCCTGGTGGCGTGCGCCTGCCAGTCGCAGCGCTCTGGCGTGGGCAGTGCTGCAGGCGGCGCGGACGCACGACGGCCCGCTGCTGCTGGTCGCCCGCGACAACCACGGCGCGCAGCAGCTCGAACACGATCTGCGCACGCTGGGCGGCGATGATCACGACCTGCCGGTGGTGCCGTTCCCGGACTGGGAAACCCTGCCCTACGACCGATTCAGCCCGCATCCGGACATCGTGTCCCAGCGCCTCGCGGCCCTGCACCGGCTGCCGTCACTGAAGCGCGGCATCGTCGTGGTGCCGGTGCAGACGCTGATGCAGCGGCTGGCACCAGTCCTGCATGTGTCCGGCGCGAGCTTCGATCTGGATGTCGGCCAGAAGCTCGATCTCGACGCCGAAAAGCGCCGGCTCGAAAGCGCGGGCTACGCGCACGTGCCGCAGGTCCATGATCCGGGCGACTTCGCCGTGCGCGGCGGCCTGCTCGATGTCTACCCGATGGGCGCCGACCAGCCCTATCGCATCGAGCTGTTCGACGACGCGATCGAAACCATCCGCGCGTTCGATCCCGAATCGCAGCGCTCGCTCGACAAGATCGCTGCGCTGCGCATGCTGCCCGGCCGCGAAGTCCCGCTCGACGATGCCGCGACGGCGCGCGCGATGGACATGCTGCGCGAGCGTTTCGACATCGACACGCGGCGAAGCGGGCTTTACCAAGACCTCAAGGCCGGCGCCGCGCCGGCCGGCATCGAGTACTACCTGCCGCTGTTCTTCGAAGCACCGCGACGCACCCTGCTCGACAAGGGCGAGGCGCCGCTGTCGACGGCGACGCTGTTCGATTACCTGCCGGCAAATACGCTGCCGGTGATCGACAACGGCGCGTCGCCGGCGAGCGATCATTTCTGGACGCAGCAGGTGCTGCACCGCTACGACCAGCTGCGTCACGACATCGAACGTCCGCTGCTGCCGCCGGCCGAACTCTGGTTGACGCCGGACGCGCTGCGCGAGCGGCTCAACCAGGGCGCGCGCGTCGAGGTCTGCGACGCCAAACATCCGCGCCACGCGCAGGCGTCAGCGCTCGGCGACCAGCCGGCCCCCGATCTGCCGCTGGCCGCGCGCGACCATACGCCGGCCGATGCGCTGGTGACCTTCCTCGGCAGCTATCCGGGACGCGTGCTGATCGCCGCCGATTCGGCCGGTCGCCGCGAAGCACTGCTGGAAATCCTGCACGCGGGCAAGCTGCGGCCTTCGGTACTGCAGGACTTCCCGGGCTTCATCGCGGATACGGACACGAAGTTCGCCGTCGCGATCGCGCCACTCGACAACGGCTTCGCCCTCGATGCGCCGCAGCTGACGGTGCTGACCGAGCGCCAGCTGTTCCCCGAACGCGCCGCGCAGCCGCGTCGCCGCAAGCGGGCTGCGCGCGATCCTGAAAGCATCATCCGCGACCTCGGCGAACTGAGCGAAGGTTCGCCGATCGTCCACGAGGATCACGGCGTCGGCCGCTATCGCGGGCTCGTCGTGCTCGAGGCCGGTGGTCAGCCGGGCGAATACCTCGACATCGAATACGCCAAGGGCGATCGCCTCTACGTGCCGGTGTCGCAGCTGCATCTGGTCAACCGCTATTCGGGCGCGTCGCCGGAAACCGCGCCGCTGCATTCGCTCGGTGGCGAGGCCTGGACCAAGGCGCGCAAGAAAGCCGCCGACAAGGTCCGCGATGTCGCTGCCGAACTGCTGGAAATCCAGGCCAAACGGCAGGCGCGCGCCGGACTTGCGCTGGAAGTCGACCGTACGATGTACGAGCCGTTTGCGGCCGCGTTCCCGTTCGAGGAAACGCCCGACCAGCATGCAGCAATCGAAGCGATGATCCGCGATCTCGGCTCCAGCCAACCGATGGACCGCGTGGTCTGCGGCGACGTGGGTTTCGGCAAGACCGAAGTCGCGGTGCGCGCGGCCTTCGTCGCGGCCGCGGCCGGCAAGCAGGTCGCGGTGCTGGTACCGACCACGCTGCTCGCCGAGCAGCACTACCGCACGATGGCCGACCGTTTCGCAGACTGGCCGATCCGCGTCGAAGTGCTGTCGCGTTTCAAGAGCACCAAAGAGATCAAGACCGAGATCGGCAAGATCACCGACGGCACGCTCGACGTCATCGTCGGCACGCACCGGCTGCTGCAGCCGGACGTGAAGTTCAAGGATCTGGGTCTGGTGATCGTCGACGAGGAACAGCGTTTCGGCGTGCGCCAGAAGGAAGCGCTCAAGGCGCTGCGCGCGAACGTGCATCTGCTCACCCTCACCGCCACGCCGATCCCGCGCACGCTCAACATGGCGATGGCCGGTCTGCGCGATCTGTCGATCATCGCCACCCCGCCGGCGCATCGCCTCGCGGTGCAGACCTTCGTCGTGCCGTGGGATGACGCGCAGCTGCGCGAAGCCTTCCAGCGCGAACTCAGCCGCGGCGGCCAGGTGTATTTCCTGCACAACGATGTCGAGAGCATCGGCCGCATGCAGCGCGAGCTGGAAGAACTCGTGCCCGAGGCGCGCATCGGCATCGCCCACGGCCAGATGCCCGAGCGCGAGCTCGAAAAGGTGATGCTGGATTTCAACAAGCAGCGCTTCAACGTGCTGCTGTGCTCGACGATCATCGAGTCGGGCATCGACATCCCCAACGCCAACACGATCATCATCAATCGGGCCGACAAGTTCGGCCTCGCCCAGCTGCACCAGCTGCGTGGCCGCGTCGGTCGCTCGCACCATCGCGCCTATGCGTATCTGGTGATTCCCGACCAGCGTTCGATCAGCAGCGATGCGAAGAAGCGTTTGGAAGCGATCGCCTCGATGGACGAACTCGGCGCGGGCTTCACCCTGTCGACCCACGATCTGGAAATCCGTGGCGCCGGCGAGCTGCTGGGCGAGGGCCAGAGCGGACAGATGGCCGAGGTCGGGTTCAGCCTCTACACCGAGCTGCTGGAACGCGCGGTGCGCAGCGTCAAGCAGGGCAAGCTTCCGGATGCAGATGACGTGGACGCGCGCGGCGCCGATATCGAACTGCACGTGCCCGCGCTGATTCCCGAGGACTACCTGCCCGACGTACACACGCGCCTGATGCTCTACAAGCGCATCAGCAGTGCGCGCGACATCGACAAGTTGCGCGAGCTGCAGGTCGAGATGATCGACCGCTTCGGTCTGCTGCCCGATCCCGCGAAGCATCTGTTCCAGATCGCCGACCTGAAGCTGCAGGCGACCGCGCTCGGCCTGCGCAAGCTGGATCTCGGCGACAAGGGCGGCCGTGTGCAGTTCATCGAGAAGCCGAAGGTCGATCCGATGGCGGTGATCCGCCTGATCCAGGGACAGCCGAAGCACTACAAGATGGATGGCCCTGACAAACTGCGCATCACCCTCGAGCTGCCGGACGCCGAGACGCGCATCCAGGCGGCGCGTGGACTGCTGATCGCGCTGGCGCCGTCGCAGGCGGCGCGGTGATGCACCGCCAGGTCTGATCGTTCAGCGCGGTGCGTTGCCCGTGCTGGACAGAATCAGATCAGTAAGCCGCGTGTAGTCGCCGCCGAAGTGGTGACCACCGGGCAGCGTGCGCACGGTGACGTGGCCCGGCGGCAACGCCGCGCAGGTCGCGTCGCTGTCGCCCTCGCCTTCGATGCACAGCGTGTGCTCGGCCGACAGACGCAGCACTTCCGGTGCGATGTCCAGTGCATCGTCGTCGCCGGCCGACAGCCAGTTGCCGACGTGGAACTCGAACGACGCGCGCTTGCCAAGCCCCATCAGCACCGTGTGCGCGACGGTCGCGCGCGTCGAGGCCGGCAGACGATTGACCGCGAACGGCAGCACGTCGGCGCCCTGCGAGTAGCCGATGAGCAGCACCTGCGGGCGCTGCCAGCGCGCGGCATACGCACGCACCACGCGGTCCAGATCGCGGGCGAGCCAATCGGGTGTCCGCGCGGACCAGAAATAGCGCAGCGAATCGAAGCCGACGACCGGAATGCCGCGCGCGGCGAGCGCGGTAGCGACTTCGGCATCGAGGCCTGCCCAGCCCCCGTCGCCGCTGAGCAGTACGGCGAACACCGGCTGCGCGGTGCCGGTTGCGGGCACCTCGACCAGCGGCAGATCACGCACGTCGGCCGGCGGTGGCGCAGGCTGCGTGCGTGCCGAGGCCGTGGCGAATGCGCGGACGGCAGAGACGAGCGGCGGCAGTGCGTTGCCGTGCGCACGCATCGCGGCGCCGTTGATGGGGGCAGCGAACGCCTGCAATTCCGGCAGTTCGCGCGCATCGCCGAACGCGAGCCATGGCGTCGCCAACTTCTGCACCGCCTGCAGCGCCACCGTCTTCGGCACCGGCGTCGACGCCTTGAACAACGTGCCCGCGCCCTTGCACGGCGGCTTGCCGAGCGCGAGCGGCGGCAGCGCGCCGCGCGTGATCACACCGGCGAACACACCGCGATTCGCCTGCGCAGCCATTGCATAGACGATCGCAGCGCCATCGCCCTGCCCGACCAGCACCGGGGGCCGATAATCCGGCAGCCGCGCATAGCCCTGCAGCCAGTGCGAAAGATTTTCGAGATCGCCATCGGGGAAGGCGCAGGGACCGGCATCCTTCGCGAATGCGGCCTGCAGACGCGTGACGTTGATCGCGGCGACCAGCGCACCGTCGCGCGCGAGCGCGGCCGCGGTCGCAGTGTCGTCGCCCGGTCCCAGCAGCAGCACGGTGTGCGTGGCCGGCTGCGCCGGACGCGTCAGCGCCACGTCATGAAAGAAGCCGTGGCTCACGCGCTCCTGCGCGGCCGCAGGCAACGCGCACACCAGTGTGAACACGCAGATCCACAGCAGTCTCATTTCGACAGTACTCCACGATAGCCACCTGCGATCAACGCCGCGGCGTCGGCCAGCACCAGCAACGGCGCAACGCCGCCGGGCGTGGCCAGATAGCGCGCACTCCACTGCGGATCGAACTTGTCCTTGAACGCGCGCAGGCCGCGGAAGTTGTAGAACTGCTCCCCGCGCGCGAACAGCAGCCGGCCCATGCGATGCCAGTTCGGCGCGAGCGCATGCGCGGCCATGCCCGACAGCGGCGCCATGCCGAGACCGAATCGCACATAGCCCGCATCGGAGAGATGCTGCAGCAGACGCGCGAACAGGAAATCCATCGTGCCGGGCGGCGCATCTGGCAGATGCCGCATCAGATCGATGCTGGCTTCCGCCTCGCCGCTCGCAGGCTCACCGGCGACGAGCAGGCTCGCGAACGCGACGATCCGCTCGCCACCGCGCACCACCGCGACCGGATTGCGCGCGATGTAACCGGGATCGAACGCGCCGATCGAGAAGCGTTTCTCTGCAGCGCGATGCTCGCCGAGCCAGGCGTCGGACACCGCGCGCAAGGCCGGCACCGCGGCAAATACGTCGGCGGCATCGATGATCGCGAAGGTCAGCCCTTCGCGCTCGGCGCGATTGACTGCAGTGCGCAGATTGCCGCGGCGTTTGCCCTGCAGCGAGAAACCGGCCAGCGGAACGCTCGCGTACTCGCCGAGCTTGAACAGTCGCAGGCCTGCATCGAGATACAGCGGCAGCGCGTTCTGCCCGACCTGGTAGAAACAGCCGCGCGCACCCGCGTCGCGGGCGTGTTCGAGAAAGCGCCAGACCAGTTCCGGCCAGGATTCGCGCGGGCCCACCGGATCGAACAGCGCGATCCACGAGCGGCCCTGCCGGCCATACATCAAGAAGGCGTCACCGGCCTCCGAGAACAGCAGATGCTTGTCGCCGGTCAGCACCAGGCCTGCATCGGCCTGCGACTGCGTGCGCAGGATCGCCTGCGCCTGCGCGAGTTGCGCGGCATCCGGCAGCGGCGGCGCCGGCATGCCCGGCCGCACAAGCTGGCGCAGCGCCAGCACCAGCGCGACCACCGCGACCGCGACCATCGCGCGCAGCGAACGCGGCGCCTCCCCCGACACCGCGAACTGCCACCACAGCTGATGGCCATAGGCGACATCGCGATAGGCGAAAAACAGCAGACCGGTCACCACGATGCAGATCACCGCCATCGCCAGCAGCCAGCCGCCGGTGAACGGGACCGCCAGCAGCGAGGCCCGGCGCTTGAACGAGCGCCGCGACGCGAGCAGCGCGACCAGCAGCGCCGACAGCACGACCGCTTCGGTCAGCGCCAGTCCCTTGGGCAAGGCGAACAGCAGCGCGAGGGCCACCAGCAGGACGGCCGCCCACCACGCAGCATCGAGTCGGCGCAGCAAGGCGCGCGCGACGAACAGCAGCAGCACGCCGATGATCGAACTGAGGAAATGCGCCGCCTCGACCAGCGGCAGCGGCAGCACCTGCAGGGTCTGCAACGCGCGGCCGGTCGCCGGCGTCGCGCCGGAGACCAGCAACATCACCGCCGCGACCAGCGTGGCGGCGGCGAGGACACGCGGCGCCAGCCCGGACAGGAACCGCCGCGCCGGCGTCGCCAGCTGGCCGGTCTCGTGAACGATCAGCACGCCCAGCGCGATCAGCAGCGGCAACACGTAATAGACGAGGCGATACAGGACCAACGCGCCCGCGAGTTCGCCGGCCGGCACGCTGCTGCCGAGCGCGACCAGCATCACCGCCTCGAACACGCCCAGCCCGCCGGGCACATGGCTGATGACACCGATGACGACGGCCGCCGCATAGAACCCGAGGAAGGTCGCGAATCCAACCGCACCTTCGGGCAGCAACAGCCACAGCACCGCAGCCGCCGCGGTGATGTCGAGCACCGACAGCGCCAGCTGCGTCCAGGCGAGTCGCGGCGAAGGCAACCGCACGCGGCCGATGCGATCGCGCACGTGGCACAGCGCCAGCACCAGCAGCACCGCGGCCAACGCGGACGCGCCGCAGACGGCGACCGCCCAAGCCGGCAGACGCAGCAGCGGCGCAAGCGCGGCGGCGTCCCACCACAGACCGGCGCCGCCGACCGCGCAGGCACCGAGCCCGAACACCAGCGCATTGAAGACGATCGCCCGCGAGACATCGGCAGGCTCCACACCGGCGGCGCCATAGAGCCGCATCCGCACCGCGCCGCCGGTGAACACGCCCAGTCCGATGGTGTTGCTCAGCGCATAGGCGACGAAGGCGGTCTTGGCGATGGTGCGCGGCGGCACGCGGGCGCCGACGTAGCGCAGCGCACTGGCGTCGTAACCGACCAGCGCGGCGAAGCTCACCGCAGTTGCGAGCACCGCGAGCGCGATCCGCGTGCCGGGCGTGGCCTCGATCGCGGCGACGATGTCGTCATAGCGCAGTTCGTGCCAGAAGCCGCGCAGCGCGAACACCAGAAGGGTGCCGATCGCGAGTACGCCGACGACGATCGCGATCCGACGCAGGGCATCGGCATGCGCGAGCACGCGCGCGACCAGTGCCTGCAGCGAACGCCGGGACGACAACGCCATGCGAACACCTCGCCAGCGCCCTCACACGATTGCGGGGCACGATGGCGGCGGAGCATACACCTGCGGCGCGTGGACGGCGTCGCTGTCAGCCCAGTCCGCGGCCCACTAGACTCGTGCGATGCACACGATTTCCGAAGACCTGACGATCCGCGATTGCAATGCGGCCGATACCGTGGCCCGCGATGCCCTGATCACCCGCGCGTTTCTTGACGCGCCGCACTCCAATGGGACGGAGGCCGCGATTGCTGCGGCACTGGATTCCCGCGGCATGGCGTCGGTCTCTCTGCTCGCCCTGCGTGCTGGTGTGGTGGTCGGCTGCGTGTTGACGTCACCGGTGACCCTGTCCGACGGCACGACCGGCTGGCACGGGCTTGGACCGATCGCAGTCGAGCCGACCCTGCAGGGACAGGGTATCGGCGTCGCACTGATGGACGCGGCGCTGGCGCGTCTGCGTGCCGAAGACGCTGCCGGCTGTGTGGTGCTCGGTGATCCCGCCTACTACGGCCACTTCGGCTTCATCGCGGATGCGCGGCTCGCATTTCCGGGGGTGCCGCCGGAATACTTCCAGAGTCTGTCGTTCAGCGACGCGATGCCCGAAGCGATCGTGCGCTACGACGTCGCATTCGACGCGAGCTGAAAGACAGGCGCGACTGGACTTGGTTCAAAGCCGCGAGAACGACCAGGACTGCATGCGCCCGTCGCGGTAGGGCATCACGCCGTGGAACGCGCGCGGGTCGGTGTCGAACACCAGCGGCAGGAACTGGCGGTCGCCTTCCCACAGCGGCAGATCGAGGATGCGGTCGACGTCGACCCACTCCAGCGTGCCTTCCGGATTCGAGGTCATCGGCGTGCCCTCGAACGCCTCGATGACGAACAGGAAGCCCAGCCAGTCCTCGCCATGCTTGCCGAAGCCGGGCCAGCTGATCGTGCCGCGTAGCGTCATCGCCTCGCAGGTGATGCCGGCCTCTTCCATGATCTCGCGGCGCATGCCGGCGACGACGTCCTCATCCGGTTCGACCTTGCCGCCGAGGCCGTTGTACTTGCCGAGGTGATGATCGCCGGGCCGCGCATTGCGATGGATCATCAGCACCTGGCGGCGGTCGGGCGAAAGCACGTAGCCGAGGGTGGCGACGATCGGGGTGTAGGGCATGAGAAACGGCGTCGAAGATTGCGGAAGCCGGCGATTGTAACGAGGCGGCGATCAGATCCCGGTGGCTGTCGCAGATCCCCTGCCTGTTCGTCCCGGCGCACGCGGGGACCCATCTTGCTTTCCCCCTTGCTGGAGGACACGGCAAGAAATGGATCCCGGCGTTCGCCGGATGACGGCATCCGTTTGCGATATGACGGGACGGAAGATGCGTCAGCCGCGCATCGCGCGCATGCGATCCAGCACCGACTTCAGCGCCAGCGGCCGCACCGGCTTGGGCAGGAGTGACAGACCGGTGGCAAGCGCATCGCTGCGCACCGCGCCGGTGTCGTCGGCGCTGACGATCAGCGTCGGGCGCTCGCCGAAGCGCGCGGCGAGTCGTGTGTGCAGCGCAATGCCCGTGTCGCCATCGTCGAGGTGGTAATCGAACACCCACAGGTCGGCCGGCATCTGCGTCAGCGCATGCCCGGCCGCATCGCCATCGGCGACCGCGTCGACACTGCAGCCCCAGCCCCGCAACAGCGTCGCCAGTGCCGCCAGCGCTGCGGGATCGTTGTCGACGACCAGCACGCGCGCGCCGGCGAGTCCCGCGCGGATCGGCAGCGGCGCGGCGCGATCGGCATGCGCACCGGCGACCGCGATCGAGAACGCCGTGCCATGCCCGATGCGGCTGCGCAGCGCGATCGGCGCCTGCAGCAGATGCGCGATGCGGTCCGCGATCGCCAGGCCCAGCCCGAGTCCCTGCCCCGCTGCGCCTTCGCCGCGCCGGAACTCCTCGAAGATCACCGCCTGCTGCGCGTCCGGAATGCCGGGCCCTGTGTCGTGCACTTCGATACGCACGTGTCCATCTACGCGCCGTACGCCGATCAGCACGCCGCCGCGCTGCGTGTAGCGCACTGCATTGCCGAGGAAGTTCTGCAGCACGCGGCGCAACAGCTGCGGATCACTGTCGACCCAAGCACGGCTGCGCACGTAGCGGAAGGTCAGCCCGCGCGCGGCCGCGAGCGCGGCGAATTCGGAAGCCAGCGGTTCGAGCACCTCGGCCAGCGGAAATGCGCGCGGCTGCGGCACCAGACCGCCGGCCTCTAGCCGCGACATGTCGAACAGGCCGGTCAGCAGATCGCTGGTCGAATCCAGCGCGCCGCGGATCTGCCGCAGGCGGGGTTCCACGTCGCCGGGCAGTTGCTGCGACAGCGCATCGGTGAACAGCTGCGCGGCATGCAGCGGCTGCATCAGATCGTGACCGACGGCGGTCAGGAAGCGGGTCTTGGCGAGGTTCGCGCGCTCAGCCTCGCGACGCGCCTGGTCGAGACTGTCGGTGCGTTCGGCGACGCGCTGCTCCAATGTCTCGTTCGACAGCCGCAATGCATGTTCGGTCCGGCGAAACGCTGTGACGTCGGTGAACGTCGCGACGAAGCCGCCGCCCGGCATCGTGTTGCCCCGGATCTCGATGACCTGGCCGCCTGCCAGCCGGCGCTCGGCAACATAGGGCGTGCCGGCGCGCATGTGCCGCAGGCGCTTGTCGACCTCGGCTTCGACATCGACCGCGCCGATCAGGCCACTGCCGACGTTGTGCCGCACCAGCGCCGCGACTTCGACGCCCACGCGCAGCAGCGATGCCGGATAGCCGAACAGTTCGGCGTAGCGCGCGTTCCAAGCGACCAGCCGCAGCTTGTCGTCGACGACGCTGATGCCCTGCGTCATGTTCTCCAGCGCCGCTTCGAGCACGCGCTGGTTGAAGCGCAGGTCCTGCGAGGCCTCGCCGACGATCGCCGCGACTGTGTCGAAATCAGGGCCGGCATCTCGACGCGCGGCGTCGAGCAACAGACGCGCGGATGCTGCGCCGAGCACCGCCGACAGTTCGCGTTCCATCCGCGCCTGTACGCGCCGCGGGACGGGTCCCTGCGCCGGCGCGTCCTGCAGCAGTTCGTCGACGCGCGCGCTCGACAGGAAGCGCCGGCCGGCGCTCGCCAGGGTCTGCCGACTCGCACCGGGACGCCGCCGCCGCGCGGCCGCGTCGTCAGGCGAATGGCGCAGCGACAGCAGCAGGGTCAGCGCCACGCCGACGAACAGGCTCGCGCCCACCGCGCGACCCAGACGGCTCCAGCCGGTCAGCCCGAACAGGCCATCGGGCGACAACCACGCGAGCGCGGCCGGCCAGGCCTGCAGCCACGTCGGCGCGTCGCCCGCGAGCATCGGCACCAGCATCACCCAAGCCCACGCGGCGAACGCGGCGAGTACGCCGACCAGCGCGGCGAGCGGCGGCGTCTGCGGGCGCAGCACCGCGAAGCCGAGCGCGGGCACCAGCGTGGCCAGCGCCGAGAACGAGACCGCGCCGACATCGGCGAGCGCGTCGTTGCCGCTGACCATGCGGCTGTAGATCCAGCCCAGCAGCATGATCGCGACGATCACCCCACGCCGCAGCATCAGCAGCGCGCCCCGATGATCGTCGCCGTCGCCGCGCGACCACGCGCCGCGCAGCAGGCCCGGCGCGAACCAGTGGTTGCCGATCATCAGGCTCAGCGTCAGCGTGCTGACGATGACCATTCCGGTCGCCGCGCTCAGGCCGCCGAGAAACACCACCAGCGCGAGCCCCTCCTGCCCCATCGCCAGCGGCAGCGCGAGCGCGTACATGTCCGACGACACCGAATCGCCGAGCAGGGCACTGCCCGCGCGTGCGAGCGGCAGCATCGGCAGGGCGATCAGCAGCAGGTAAAGCGGGAAACGCCAGCGCGCCGCGCGCACGTGCGATTCGTCGCGACACTCGACGACACCGACATGGAACTGGTGCGGCATGATGAACATCGCTGCTGCGCCCAGCAGCACCAAAGGCACGAAACCGCTGGCGCTACCGACCACCGGCGTCACGACCGCGGACGATGCAAGTTCTGGCAGACCCCGCAATCCGAACCAGACGAACAGGCCCAGCGCGAGCATCGCCGCGAGCTTGAACACCGACTCGAACGCCATCGCCAGCACAAGGCCTCGGTTGTGCCCCGCGGCGCTCGCGCGGCGCGTGCCGAACAGCATCGTGAACAGCGCCATCGCCAGCGCGACGTAGAGCGCGCTGTCCTGCCACGGCGCGACTGCGCCGGCCTGCGCCTGCGGATGGCCGAGCAGCGTCGCGTAGCTCATCGCCACCGCTTTGAGCTGCAGTGCGATGTAGGGCACCAGACCCAGGGCGACGACCAGCGTGACCGTCGCCGCGAGCCAGGCATCGCGCCCGAGCCGCGAGGCGATCAGATCGGCCAGGGATGTCGCATTGCTGTCGCGCGCCAGCCGCACCAGACGCAGCAGCACCGGCCACGCCAGCAGATGGAACAGGATCGCGCCGAGAAACGTCGGCGGCAGTGGCCAGCCGTAACGCGCAGCCTGCGTGACCGTGCCGTAGAAGGTCCACGAGGTGCAGTGCACCGCGAGCGACAGCACGTAGATATGCCGCCAGCGCGCACCGAGCGCATCGGGGTGCCGCTCGCCATAGACCGCAGCGGCGAACATCGCGGCCAGCCACAGGCCGACCGCGGCGACGACGACGCCGACACTCAACATGCCGTGTTCCTGATGCGCGTTGTCGATGCCGCAATCACGGCGTGGCGTCCCCTCGATCCGCCGGCGAGCATAGCGCAGCGCGAGCCCTGGCCCGGACGCACGAAGGCCGCCCGCAGGCGGCCTCCGCTTCCATCAATCACGTCAGAACCGCGACGCGTCAGAAGTTGTAGCGCACCGACACATACCAGTTGCGCGGCCAGCCGTAGTACGCGGTCTGGATGTTGCCGACGCTGGCGAACTCCTGGCCTTCGACCTTGTAGGTCTTGTCGGTCAGGTTGCGCACACCGGCGCGCACCTGCCACACGTACTGCGGCGAATCCCACACGCCGTAGGCGCCGACCAGGGTGTAGGCGTCCTGGCTGAGGTTGACGCGGTTGTCGACCGACAGCCAGGTGTCGCTGCGATACGACACGTCGGCGCCGACGCTAACCTGACCGCCGTTGGCGAGCGGGAAGCCGTGCTGCAGGGCCACGCGCGCGGTCCATTCCGGCGAGAACGGCACGTGGTCGTGATTGACGTTCGGATCGAAGCCCGGATACGACGGGTCGAGACGGAAATCCTCGAAGGACTTGTACTGCGCGTCGAGATAACCGACCTGTGCGCTCAGCGTCGTGGTCTCACCCAGCAGCGCGCTGCCCTCGAACTCGATGCCCTTGATCTCGAGCTCCGCGGCGTTGAGCACGGGGAACGTGCCGACGTCCTGCGACACGCGGGCCTGGAAATCCTTGTACTCGCTCCAGAACGCCGCGACGCTGCCGCGCAGGCGGTTGTCGGACGAATTGCCCTTCACGCCCACTTCGTAGGTCCAGACGAACTCCGGATCGAAGTCCGGCGCCGCCGCGTCAGTGCGCGTATTGGCGCGGCCGTTGAAGCCGCCCGACTTGAAGCCGCGGTTCGCCGACACGTAGCCCATCAGATTGTCGGAGAACGCCTTCTGCAGGCTCACCGACGGCGTCCACGCGGTCCAGCTCTTCTTCGCGCTGAAGGCGACGGTCTCGTTGAGCGCGCTCAGCGGTGCACCCCAGAACGTGCTGGTGCTGCGGTCGTAGTCCTTGGTGTCGCTGGTCCAGCGCAGGCCGGCGGCGAGCTTCCAGGTCGGCACGAACTCCCAGTTCGCATGCGCGAACGCGGCGATGCTCTCGGTGCTCAGATCGTCGGCGATCGTGCGCAGGAACGGCACGCGCGTGCCGGCGAACGAGAACAGATCGTCGGCATAGGCTTCCTGGTAGGACGGCACGTCTTCCTTCATGTAGTACGCGCCGAACGTGGTCTGCAGGTTGCTCCCGTTGTCGTACTGCAGCTGGAATTCCTGGCTGAACTGGTTCTGGTCCAGCGCGACCAGCACGTCGCCGAGTTCGAACTCGGACGCGTCGATGTCGATGAAGGAATGCGTCTCCAACTCGCGGTACGAGGTGATGCTCTTGAACAGCAGCGCATCACTCAGATCCCACTCGGCCGCCAGCGATACGCCCGAATGCTTCAGCTCCTGACCCTGGTCGGGGCGGAACGAGGTGCGCGCGGTGAAATCGAACTCGCCGGTCGGTGCAGGCAGCAGCGTGACTGGACCGAGCACGAGATCGGTGCGGCGCAGTGGCGCGGTTGGCTGGCCAAGCGAGAGCGCGGCGTCCTGCTTCGTGTGATCGATCGACAGCGTCGCGCGGAAATCGTCGGTCGGCTGGAACGCGATCTTGGCGCGGAGCGCGCGCGTGTCGTCGTCGTTGTAGTGCTTGCCGCTGACGCGGTCGCGGATGAAGCCGTCGTGGTTGAGCCACGCGCCGGCGAAGCTCGCCGCCACGGTCTCGCTGAGCTTGCCGGAGACGTAGAAACGGCCTTCGGCACGGCCGTGGTCGCCGCCGGTCAGTTCGACCGCGCCACCGCTGTCGTCGAAGGGATTCTTGGTCGTGACCTTGATCGCGCCGCCGGTCGAGTTCTTGCCGTACAGCGTGCCCTGCGGGCCGCGCAGCACTTCGACCTGCTGTACGTCGAACAGCGAGAACAGCGCGCCGTTGATGCGCGAGTAGTAGACATCGTCGACGTACAGGCCCACGCCCGGATCGAAGGTCTGCAGCGCGTCCGGCTGGCCGATGCCGCGGATGAAGGCGTTGACGCTGTTGGCCGAACCGCGGCCCTGCACGATGTTGAGGTTGGGCACGGCGCCCTGCAGGCCGTCGATGTTGTTGGCCTGCAGGTCTTTGAGCTGTTCCTCGCCGAAGGCACTGACCGCGACCGGCACGTCCTGGATCGATTCGCTGCGGCGACGCGCGGTGACGGTGATCGCATCGAGCGTGGTGGCGGAGCTGCCGGTCTGCGTCTGCGGCGCCGGTTCGGCGGCCTGCTGCGCATGGACGGCGGGCACGGAAAGTCCCAGACCCACGGCCAGACTCAGGGCGGTATGCCGGATGGTGTTGCGCTTCATTGTGTCCCCTCCCACGGGTCGCATTCGTGCGGCACGGTGCCGCCCGAACGCAAGACTAGGGAGTGACGGCGGCGCGCGGCATCGTACCTTCGGACAATGGCCGCCGATGCGCGGCGACGCCGACACTGCGCCCCATCTGGCCCGCGGGCCGCGGGTGGTGTGGGGCGACATGGACTTTCTGATCGTACTGGGCGCGCTGGTGTTCCTGATGGTGGTCGCCTATCGCGGCTACAGCGTGATCCTGTTCGCGCCGATCGCCGCACTCGGCGCTGTGTTGCTGACTGACCCGACGCTCGTCGCGCCGATGTTCACCGGACTCTTCATGGACAAGATGGTCGGCTTCCTGAAGCTGTATTTCCCGGTGTTCCTGCTCGGCGCGGTGTTCGGCAAGGTCATCGAGCTGTCGGGCTTCTCGAAATCCATCGTCGCCGCGACCATCCGGCTGTTCGGGCCGAAGCAGGCAATGCTGTCGATCGTCGTGGTCTGCGCGCTGCTGACCTACGGCGGCGTGTCGCTGTTCGTCGTGGTGTTCGCGGTGTACCCGTTCGCCTCCGAGCTGTTCCGCCAGAGCGACATTCCCAAGCGCCTGATCCCGGGCACGATCGCGCTCGGCGCGTTCACCTTCACCATGGACGCCCTGCCCGGCACGCCGCAGATCCAGAACATCATCCCGACCTCGTTCTTCGGCACCGATGCCTGGGCGGCGCCGGTGCTGGGCACGATCGGCGGCGTCTTCATTCTCGCCGTCGGCATGACGTATCTGGAGTGGCGCCGCCGCGCGGCGCTGCGTGCCGGCGAAGGCTACGGCGATCCCGCGACGCTGCTCAACGAACCCGCGCCGTTCGCCGGCGGAGCGCTCGCCAATCCGCTGATCGCGCTGCTGCCGCTGGTGCTGGTCGGCGTGAGCAACATCGTGTTCACCCGCTGGATTCCGACCTTCTACGGCGAGACTCATAGTTTCCTGCCGAGCGTGCTCGGCGACCCGGCGCCGGTTGTGCAGGAAGTCTCGCGGATCGCCGCGATCTGGGCCGTCCAGGGCGCGCTGCTGGTCGGCATTCTCACCGTGTTGGCGTTCGCATGGAAGCCGGTGCTGACGAGCTTCGCCGAGGGCACCAAGACCGCGATCAACGGCGCTTTGCTGGCCTCCATGAACACCGCGTCCGAGTACGGCTTTGGCGCGGTCATCGCCGCGCTGCCGGGCTTCCTGCTGGTGACGCGCGGCCTGGGCACGATCTCCGACCCGCTGGTCAACGAAGCCGTCACCGTGACCGCGCTTGCCGGCATCACCGGCTCGGCCTCGGGCGGCATGGGCATCGCGCTCGCCGCGATGTCGGAGACCTTCATCGCCAATGCGAACGCGGCCGGCATTCCGATGGAAGTCCTGCATCGCGTCGCATCGATGGCCTCTGGCGGCATGGACACGCTGCCGCACAACGGCGCAGTGATCACCCTGCTCGCCGTGACCGGCCTGACCCATCGCCAGGCCTACAAGGACATCTTCGCGATCACCCTGATCAAGACACTCGCGGTGTTCGTGATCATCGGCCTGTTCTACGCGACGGGCTGGGTCTGAAGGCCCGCGTCAGCGCTGCTGACGCGCGAACTGCAGGATTGCCTGCAACGGCAGTGCGCCGGATTGGCGCGCAACCTCGCGACCACCGGCGAACAGCACCAGCGTCGGGATGCTCCGGATATGGAAGCGGCCGCCGAGTACCGGCTCGGCTTCGGTATCGACCTTGGCCAGCACGATCCGCGGCGCGAGCTGCGCGGCTGCCTGCTCGAACGCAGGCGCCATCGACAGGCACGGCCCACACCACGGCGCCCAGAAGTCGACCAGAAGCGGCAGATCCGACTGCAGTGCATGCGCGTCGAAAGTGCCCGCGGTCAAGGTGATCGGGTGCGCCGGCAGCAGGACGGACTGGCACTTGCCGCAGGTCGGCGCATCCGCCAGCCGCGCATACGGCACGCGGTTGCGGATGTGGCATTGCGGACAGGCGACGATGGCGGAATCGGTCATGGTGTTCTCCCTTCCTGCGCAGCGTGCACGCACGCGCGTCGACACGCGGGCAAGATGTCAGTCCGCGTCAGGCAGCAGCCGCGAGATGAGCGCTTCGTAGAGATCGGGCAGCGCATCGAGATCCGCGACGCGGATGTGTTCGTTGACCTGGTGGATGCTGGCGTTGACCGGCCCGATCTCGATGCACTGCGCGCCGAGTGGCGCGATGAAGCGCGCATCCGAGGTGCCCCCGCCGGTGCTTTCCTCGGGCGGTGCGCCGGCGAACGTCGTCAGCACCTCGCGCGCGGCCGCGCGAAGCGGGCCTTCGGGCGTGTAGAACGGTTCGCCGCTGCGATGCCAGGCCAACGTGTAGTCGAGTGCATGGCGATCCAGCAAAACCGCGATCTCCGCTTCCAGCTTCGGCGCATCCCAGTGCGGCGTGTAGCGCAGGTTGAACTGCACGGTGGCGGTGCCGGGAATCACATTGGTCGCGCCGGTGCCGGCGGCGATGTTGCTGATCTGCAGGCTGGTCGGCGGAAAGGATTCGAAGCCGTCGTCCCAGCGCCGCGCGACGAGTTCGGCCAGCGCCGGTGCCGCGTCGTGGATCGGATTGCGCGCCTTGTCTGGATAAGCCACATGTCCCTGCACGCCGCGTACGGTCAACGTGGCCGACAGGCTGCCGCGCCGGCCGACGCGCAGCAGATCGCCGAGCGTCGATGTCGACGAAGGCTCACCGGTGATGCACCAGTCGATGTGCGTACCGCGCTCTTCGAACGTCCGCGCGACGCGGCGCACGCCGTCGATCGCATCGCCTTCTTCGTCCGACGTCTGCAGCAACGCGAGCGTGCCGGTGTGCTCGGGATGCGCGGCGACGAAGCGCTCCGCTGCGACGACGAACGCCGCGACACCGCCCTTCATGTCCGCCGCGCCGCGGCCGTACAGCACACCGTCGCGGATCTCCGGTTTGAAGGGATCCGACGTCCACGCCTCGACCGGCCCGCTCGGCACGACATCGGTGTGGCCCAGCAACACCAGCACCGGTGCGCCCTGCCCGTGTGTGGCCCAGAGATTGTCGACATCGCCGTGGCGCATCGATTCGATCGAAAAACCCGCGGCCTGCAGCCGCGCGGCGATCAGCGCCTGGCAGCCGGCATCATCGGGCGTGACCGACTTGCGTGCGATCAGGTCACGGGTGAGGTCGAGGACGTCGCTCATGACGACAGTGCTCCGGAAGCTACGATGCCCGCCATCGTAACGGGCACCGCGCGCGCTCAGTCGATGTTGAAGCGCTTCTTGAAGCCGTTGTCGCTGAAACCCTGGCTGATCTCACCGTCATCGGTCACCACCAGCGGGCGCCTTATCAGCTGCGGATACTCGCGCAGCAGCAGCTTCCATTCCGCATCGCTGGCCGCGGCCTTGCGGTTATCCGGCAGCTGCCGCCAGGTCGTCGAGGACTTGTTGACCATCGCCTCGAAGCCGCCCAGCTTGCCGGCCCACTCGACCAGCGTCTCCGGCGTCGGCTTCGTATCCCGGTAATCGACGAAGGTGTGCGCGACGCCGAAGCGGTCGAGCCACTTGGTCGCCTTCCTGCAGGTGTCGCAGTTCTTGAGGCCGTAGACGGTGGTGGTCATGCGCTCAGTCCGCCAGACCACGCAGCAGATCGTTAACGCTGGTCTTGCTGCGGGTCTTCTCGTCGACCTGCTTGACGATCACCGCGCAGTACAGCGAATGCGAACCGTCCTGGGCCGGCAGCTGGCCGGAGACGACGACGCTGCCCGGCGGTACGTAGCCGTAGCTGACTTCGCCGGTCGCGCGGTTGTAGATACGGGTCGACTGGCCGAGGAACACGCCCATGCCGATGACGCTGCGGTGGCCGACGACGACGCCTTCGACGACTTCCGAACGCGCGCCGATGAAGCAGTGGTCTTCGATGATCGTCGGACTGGCCTGCAGCGGTTCCAGCACGCCGCCGATACCGGCGCCGCCCGACAGATGCACGTGCTTGCCGATCTGCGCGCAGGAGCCGACGGTCGCCCAGGTATCGACCATCGTGCCTTCACCGACGTACGCGCCGATGTTGACGAAGCTCGGCATCAGCACGACGTCGCGGCCGAAATAGGTGCCACGGCGCACGGCCGCACCCGGCACTACGCGCACGCCGGCGGCCTTGAACTTGGCTTCGTCGTAGCCGGCGAAACGCGGCTCCACCTTGTCCCAGAACGGCGCAGGCTGCGCGTCGACGACGGCCATGTCGTTGGTGCGGAAATACAGCAGCACCGCCTTCTTCAACCACTCGTTGACCTGCCAGCCGCCGTTGCCATCGGGCTGGGCGACGCGCAGCTCACCCGATTCCAGGCCCTGCATCGCCTGCTCGATAGCCGGTTTGACGGCATCGCCGATCTCGGCGGCGGACAATTCGGCGCGACGCGCGAACGCATCTTCGATGGTGCTCTGCAGGGCTTGGGTCATGACGGGACTTCGTGGGGGAAAAACGGGACGTTATCGTGCCACGTCGCCATCGATCGAGGCGAGCAGCGCGAGGCGCAAGGCGTCCTGCGCGTCGTCGTCGAGCAGGCGACCGGCGCTGTCGCTCAGCCGGAACACGTCCTCGACGCGTTCGCCGAACGTCGCCACGCGTGCATCGTGCACGCGCACGCCGTGCTGCCGCAGCTCGTGGGCGACATCGGCCAGCAGGCCGGGACGATCGGTGCAGACGAGACTGAAGACCGTGTGCCTGCCATCGGCGCTGGTATTGAATTCGATGCGCGGTGGCACGCGGAAATGCCGAAGGTGCCGTGGCTGCGCGCGACGTGCCGGGCGCAGATCCAGCGAACCGGTCAGCACCGTGGTGAGCTTGCGTTCGATCGAGGCAAGCTCGAGGCTCTGCCGCGTGTCCGCCGGCAGCACCTGGAACACGTCGAAGATCGTGCCGCCCGGCCCGTCCAGCGCGCGCGCCTGCTGGATCACCAGACCCAGCCGGTCGAGGGTGATGACGATGGCCGAGAACAGCCCATCGCGATCGGGCGAATGCACGAAAACTTCCAGCGCCTGGGCGCCTGCGGCAAGCCGGCGCACGCGCACCACGACATCGCCGTCGACGGTGTCACGCAGGCCCAGCGCCTGCCAGACCACCTGGTCGGCGCGACCGCGCAGGAAACTCTCCTGCGGAATGCGGGTGAACAGCGCATCGGCTTCAGTATCATTGACGCCGTGCGCCGAAAGCAGACCGCGCGCGCGATCGCGCGCTTCGGCGATGCGCTCGACGGCGGCCACCGGATTCTCGAGACCACGCCGCAACGCCAGCCGCGTCGCGCTGCGCAGGTCGGTCAGCAACCGATCCTTCCATGCGTTCCACAGCTTGGGCGAGGTGCCGGCAATGTCGGCGCAGGTCAGCAGGTAGAGGTAGTCGAGGCGCTCACGATCGGCGACCTCGGTGGCGAACTTGTGGATCACCGCCGGATCGGAAATGTCGAGCTTCTGCGCGCTGGTCGACATCAGCAGGTGCCGCTTGACCAGCCATTCGACGAGCGCGGTGTCCGGCTCGCCGAGGCCGTGGCCTTCGCAGAACTCGCGCGCATCGACTGCGCCGAGTTCGGAATGGTCACCGCCGCGGCCCTTGGCGATGTCGTGGAACAGGCCGGCGATCAACAGCAGTTCCGGCTTGCGCAGTTGCGGCCAGACTTCGTGCGCGCTGGAGAAACGCTCGTCCGGCGCCTCGGACGCGAAGCTGGCGATATTGCGCAGCACCGCGAGCGTGTGCTGGTCGACCGTGTAGACGTGGAACAGGTCGAACTGCATGCGCCCGGTCACGTTCGCGAACTCGGGAATCCACACACCCAGTACGCCCAGACGCGCCATGCGCTCGAGCGTGCGCACCGGAATCGGACCGCGCAGCAGGCCGAGAAACTGCTCGCGCAATCCGGTCGATGCGTTGCGCCACGACGGCAGCGCATGCAGCGATTCGGCCAGCGCGCGCGCGGTCTGCGAGTGCAGGCCGCGCAGTTCCTGGTGATCGGCCCACATCGCGAACAGGTCGAACACGCGGGCGATGTCACCGCCAGGCCACACGTCGTCGCGTGCGACCAGATAGCCGCGCTGGCTGCCGAACTCGGCATCGAGCGGCTGCAGCGTGCCCTCGCCTTCGATCTGTTCCTCGAATCGCTGCAGCATGCGTTCGCTGATCCGCTGCACCACCGAGGCGCTGCGGTAGAACTCCTGCATCATCTTCTCGACAAGCGGATTGTCCGCGGCCTCTACATGATGCAGCCGCGCGGCCAGCGCCTTCTGGTAGTCGAAACGCAGACGTTCTTCGGCCTTGCCGGCCACCAGATGCAGGCCGAAGCGCAGCCGCGACAGCGTGCGGCGTTCGCGCTCGAGCGTCGCGTGTTCGTCCACGCCGAGCTGGCCCAGCGCGATCAGTTCCTCGGTGCCGTAGACGCCCAGCACGCGCCGCGCCATCCAGCGCAGGTTGTGCACGTCGCGCAGGCCGCCGGGGCCGTCCTTGATGTTGGGTTCGAGGTTATCGGCGGTATCGCCGAAGCGCGCGTGGCGCATCTCGAGTTCACGGCGCTTGGCGTGGAAGAAATCATCCGCCGGCCAGACCTTCGTATCGGCGATCGCGTCCATCAGCGCGCGCACCTCGCCGATGTTGGCCAGCAGCGGGCGCGCTTCCAACAGCGCGGTCAACACAGTCACATCGTCGGCGGCGCGCGTGCACTCTTCGAAACTGCGCACCGCGTGACCGACCGGCAATCCGAAGTCCCACAGCAGCGCGAGCATGCGGCCCAGTGCTTCGGCATGTTCGGCCTGCGCGTCGGACGTGGCGATGACCAGCAGATCGATATCGGAATGCGGAAACAGTTCGCCGCGGCCGTACCCGCCGACCGCGAACAGCGCCAGCGGTGCGTCGCCGGGAATGCAGCGCGCCCAGGCCTTGCGCACCCAGCCATCGACGGCGTTGGCACGCGCGGCGAGCAGACGGTCGATGTGCTGGCCGGCGTCGAAGCCCTGCGCCAGACGCGCATCGTGGGCGGCAAGCGCGGCACGCGCCTCCGCCACCCATGCCATGTCGTCGCTGTCGGCGCCGGGGACCTGGGGGGCGGTGCGCTCGCCCACGTCAGAGAGGCGCGTTGTCGAGAAACGGGTCGTTGTCGTCGCCCGGGATGCGGGTCAGCACGTCCACGCCGTCGGCGGTGACCGCGACCGTGTGCTCCCACTGCGCGGACAGCTTCCGGTCCTTGGTGACCACGGTCCAGCCATCGGGCAGCACCTTGGTGAAGCGCGTGCCCTCGTTGATCATCGGCTCGATCGTGAAGGTCATGCCTTCCTTGAGCACGACGCCGGCGCCCGGCGTGCCGTAATGCAGCACCTGCGGTTCGTCGTGATAGACCTTGCCGATGCCGTGGCCGCAGTACTCGCGCACCACGCTGAAACGTTCGGCCTCGGCGTACTTCTGGATCGCGTGACCGACATCGCCGAGCGTCGCGCCCGGCTTCACTTCACGGATGCCGCGCCACATCGCCTCGCGCGTCACCTCGACCAGACGCCGCGCCATCACCGACGGCGTACCGACGAAATACATGCGGCTGGTATCGCCGTGCCAGCCGTCCTTGATGACGGTGACATCGATATTGATGATGTCGCCTTCCTTGAGGACCTTGGCGTCGTTGGGAATGCCGTGGCAGATGACGTTGTTGGCCGAGATGCACGTCGTCTTGGGATAGCCCTTGTAGCCGACGTTGGCCGGAATCGCGCCCTGCACCCGGATGATGTGGTCGTAGCAGATGCGGTCCAGTTCCTCGGTCGTCACGCCCGGCTTCACATGCGGGGCGACGATCTGCAGCACCTCGGCGGCCAGCCGGCCGGCCGCGCGCATCTTCTCGATTTCTTCGGGCGTCTTGGTGTGGATACTCATGCCGGCATTATCGCCGAATTCGTTCTGGACGGAATGATCGGCGGGCAAACGGCGGCCATCTCCCACGCCGGCGCCGGAATCGCCGACTTCAAAAAACGAAACGACGCGTTCTGAGAATTATCTGAAAGCGCCGTATTCACAGGTCGCTTCACAGACGTGGTTCCGGGCGTGTCTCCACACTGTCGGACATGGTCATTCGACCAGCCGCTGCTCCGGTACTGCATCGCACGCACTTTTCATGCATGCGGAGCCCGGACTCGCCAACATCGCCCGGAGACGCCTGATGACCCCGCACCGCTTGCTCGCTTCTCTTGCCCTGCTCGCCGCTTCCTGCCTTGCGCTGCCCGCCGCCGCGCAGTCCACGAGTACGACGTTCCAGGTACGGATCTCGATCAGCAGCGTCTGTGCGTTCACCGCGCCCGGCGCGACGGACGTGGATTTCGGCGCGCAGCCCTCGACGGCGCTCAATGTCGACGCCGATGGCGCACTCACGGTCACCTGCACGCCCGGCACCGCCTACAACATCGCGCTCGATGCAGGCCAGAGCCCCGGCGCCGGCGGCATCGAGGCCCGCAACATGAGCAATGGCACCGCCGCGCTCGTGCCCTATCAGCTGTTCCGCGATGCGGGCCGTTTGCTCATCTGGGGCGACACGGTCGGCACGAATACCGTCGCCAACACCGGCACGGGTACAGCGCAGACGATCCCGGTCTACGGACGCGTACTCAGCGCGAACCAGCCCGCCGGCAGCTACCTCGACATCGTGACCGCCACGGTCGTCTATTGAGCCCGATGATCGGGCTCCGCGACGCACGTCGCGTCCACGCATGGCTGCTGGTGCTGGGATTGCTGCTGGGCGCGTCTTCGATCGCGTCAGCCGCCAGCCTGCAGGTCGCGCCGACGCGAATCACGATCGAGGTCGAACGCGGCGCCGAAGGACTCACGCTCAGCAACAGTGGCACCGAGATCGTGCACGTGCAGGTGCGCGCGTTCCGCTGGTGGCAGGAGAACGGGGAAGACATGCTGGAGCCGGCAGAGGATCTGGTCGTCAGCCCCCCGATGCTGCAGTTGGGCACGGGGGCCGAGCAGCTGATCCGTATCGTGCATACCGGCTCGCCACCACCCGCGGGCGGCGAGAAAACCTATCGCGTCGTCGTCGACGAACTGCCGGTCGACAGTGCGGGGCCCCGTGGCCCGGGCTTGCGGTTCGCGCTGCGCTACTCGATCCCCGTCTTCATCCTCGAATCTGCAGAGGCGCCGCCGGCGCCGCAGCTGCAGACACGCTTCGTTGAAAGCGCCTCCGGCGCGGCGATCGAAATCCGCAACACCGGATCCGGCAGTGCGCAGTTCGCGGATCTGGTGGTGATCGACCCGCGCGGCCGTCGACACGTCGTGGCGCAGGGACTCGCGGGTTACGTGTTGCCAGGTCAGCAGCGACAGTGGCCGCTGCCGCGCGGCGCGACGGCCGAAGGTCGCATCAAGGCGAAGCTCAATGGCGAGCCGCAGGCGCGTGCGCTGGCACCGGATCGCTGATGTGCTGCTGCTGGGCGTGATCGCGACGCCGGCGTGGGCAAACGGCGGACTCGCCGCGTTGCCCGCGCATGCGCTGGATCGCCCGTCCGCCATCCAGCCTGATGCAGACATTGCACTGCGGCTCGCCGTGACGCTCAACCAGACACCGCAATCGCGATTGCTCCCGTTCGTGTCGCGCGCCGGACGTCTGCACGCCGATGCCGGGACGCTGCGGGCGATGGGCTTCTCGCTGGCAGCGTCGAATACGACGGGTCTGCTGCCGCTCGACGCGATCCCCGGCGCGCAGGTGCGTTACGACAGCGCCACGCAGCACGTGTCGATCGACGCGCCGCTTTCGCAACTCACGCTCGACACGACGCGGATCGGCCAACCATCCGACGATCCCGGACCCGTCGCCGCGGACAGCAGCCCGGGCGTCCTGCTCAACTACGACGTCTACGCCAGCGATGCCCGCGATGGCTCGCAACTCAGCGCCGGCACCGAGCTGCGCGTGTTCGGCATCGGAACTGGCGTACTCAGCAACACGGCGCTGCTGCGCACCTGGCAGGCGCGCAGCCCTGACGAAGATCAAAACAGCCGCTGGCAGCGCGACAGCGTCCGACTGGACACGCGTTGGGACTTCGCGTTTCCCGCCTCGGCGGTTTCGGTCACGGTGGGCGACACGCTGACCGGCTTTCTCGACTGGAGCCGGCCCGTGCGCATCGGCGGCCTGCAGATCGGACGCAACTTCGCGCTGCAGCCCTATCGCATCACGACGCCAACGCCCGCTTTTCTCGGCGAAGTCGCGGTCCCGTCGGCCGTCGAGCTCTACGTCAACGGCCTGCGCCAGTACCAGGGCCAGTTGCCGACCGGCCCGTTCGAAATGACGACACTGCCCGGCATCAGCGGCGCCGGCACTGCCCAGGTCGTGATCACCGATGCGTTCGGACGCAGTCGCACGCTCGATTTTCCGTTCTATGCAACCCAGCGGCTGCTGGCCGCAGGACTGTCGGACTGGTCACTGGCGGCCGGCCGCGTGCGCCAGGACTACGGCCTGCGCTCGTTCGCCTATTACCCGGATACCGTGGCCAGCGCGAATCTGCGCTACGGCGCCAACGACCGCCTCACCCTGGAAGCACACGCTGAAGGCGGCGGCGGGCTGCGCAATGCGGGTATTGGCGGCGCCTGGCTGCTGGGCATGGCCGGCGTGCTCAGCGGTTCTCACGTCCGTAGCCAGTTGGGCGATCGCGCCGGTGGGCAGACCACTTTCGCCTACAGCTGGCAGCCCCGCCCTCTGAACCTGTCGCTCGACAGCCAGCGTACGCATGGCGACTACCGTGATGTCGCATCGCTGTATGGCCCGCTGCCGCCTCTGCGCACAGATCGCGCGTTAGTCGGCTATCTCAGCCAGAGCGCCGGCAGTTTCAACCTCAGCTACCTGCGCCTGGACCAGGCCGACCCCGACGTCGCGCCCGCCCGGTACGCCGGTGCGTTCTGGAGCCGCACCTTCGAACGCGGCTGGTCCGCGAGCGTCAGCCTCAACCAGAATCTCGACGCGGGCGCGGACCGCAGTCTTTCTGTGGGCGTACTGGTGCCGCTGGGTCGCGATCGTCAGCTCAGCGTCGCCGCGCAACGCCAGCCCGAAGGACAGGACCTGCTGATGGATGTGTCGCGCCCGATCCCCGGCGACGGCGGTTTCGGCTGGCGGGTGCAAGGTCGCGCGGGCGATGGCGGCGGCGGACTGGCCGAAGTCGGCTGGCTCCGGGAGCATGGTCGTCTGCTGCTGGGCGCCGGTCGTTTCGGGGATCGGCGCCAGACCTATGCCCAGGCCGACGGCGCACTCGTGTGGATGGGCGGCGGCCTGTTTCCGTCGCGCCGCGTCGACGATGCATTCGCCGTCGTCACTACGGATGGATTCGCCGACGTCCCAGTGCGGCTCGAAAACCGCACGATCGGTCGCACGGATGCGCGCGGCCGGCTGCTGGTTACGCCATTGCGCGCGTGGCAGCGCAACCAGCTCGGGCTCGACCCGATGACATTGCCAGCCGACGTGCGCATCGACGACGTGTCCCTGAGCGCCACACCGAGCGATCGCGCCGGCACCACGGTCGGCTTCCAGTTGCGTCGCGTCCGGGCCGCTTTGCTGGTGCTGCACGACAGCCACGATGCGCCTCTGCCGATGGGCGCAACGGTCACCGGTCACGCGGATGTCGACGGCGTCAGCGCGATCGTCGGCTACGACGGCGAGGCCTACGTGGAGGGCCTCACCGAGGACAACCGCCTGCGTGTCCGCACCGATGCAGGCGACTGTGTGGTCGACTTCCGCATGCCCGGCGCGGCAACCGCGACCATTCCCCGCATCGGCGCACTGCGCTGCCTGCCGGCCCCGGAGGCGCAATGATCCGTCACCTTGGCCTGTGCCTGCTGTTGCTCGCCGCTTTCTGGGTGACGCCGACCGCCAAGGCCGCAACTGTCTGCACGGCGACCAGCACGCCGATGATCTTCCCGCAGGCAGGCCCCACCCAGGTCGACAGCAATGCCGTGGTCACGGTGACCTGCAATACCTTCGGACTGTCGTTGCTGGCGACTGCCCGTGTGCGCATGTGTCTGAACCTCGATGGCGGCAGCGTCGCACCCGCGCAGATCGTGCCCAGGCGGATGCAGAACAGCTTCGGCGATCCATTGAACTTCCAGCTGTACAGCAACCCGGCCCATACCGTGATCTGGGGCGGCAGCGCGGCGCCTGGCGTCCCTGCCGCTGTGCAGATCGATCTGGAATACGGCGTGCCCGTACTCGGCGGCGCGGGCACCGCGACGACGACGATCTACGGACGGGTCCCCGCCCAGAGCGGCCTGGCCGCGGGTACGTTCACCAACAGCTTCGCCGCTGCGAATGCGGTGCTCACCTATCGCTACAGCGAGGCGTTGCTGGCGACGCCCCCGTGGCCGACAAGCTGCCTGGCAGGCGGCAACGGCGGCGCGAGCACCGGATTCCCGTTCACCGCCAGCGCCCCGGTCGCCAGCCGTTGCACAATCTCGACCGCGACGGATCTCGACTTCGGCAATGTGCCCGGTGCGATTGCAACCAATCGCGACCAGACCTCGGCGGTGACCTTCACCTGCACAGGGCGGACAGCCTGGAACGTCGGCCTCGACAATGGCATCCATGCTGCGGGCACGACGCGACGCATGCGTCTGGGCACGAGCGCCAACTATGTCCGCTACGAGCTGTATCGCGATGCCGGGCACAGCCAGCGCTGGGGTACGACAGCCGGCACTGACACCGCATCGGGCACAGGTAGCGGCGGCGCGCAGACGGTCACGGTCCAAGGCCGTGTGCCAGCCGGGCAGATGGTGCCCGCAGGCACCTACGCCGATACCGTCACGGTCACGATCACCTACTGAGAAGCGCGACCCGCGCCGGCGAGCGCCTCGATTGCCTCCCGCAGGCCGGCGGCGTATCATCGGCGGCTGCCCGGAGTACCGGGTCGCCAATGCCGGGCGTCACCGGCAAATCCACACCTGCCGCAACAGCCCGTGCCGGGGTGCCTCGCAAGAGGTTCGGTCACGGAGGCGACAGGGAGGCTCAACCCCGGAACCACTGCCCCGCCCCGCGCGGCGCAACCGCCCATACCTACCCGTGGCGGCCGGTTCCACTGTCAGGAGTTCCACCATGCCCCAGATCACCATGCGCCAGATGCTCGAAGCCGGCGTCCACTTCGGTCACCAGACCC
Organism: Luteimonas fraxinea; assembly: GCF_021233355.1. Taxonomy (NCBI): domain Bacteria; kingdom Pseudomonadati; phylum Pseudomonadota; class Gammaproteobacteria; order Lysobacterales; family Lysobacteraceae; genus Luteimonas; species Luteimonas fraxinea. The sequence goes on from NZ_CP089507.1 coordinate 371,846, forward strand.
GTTACTGGAACCCGAAGATGGGTCCGTACATCTTCGGTGCCCGCGGCAAGATCCACATCATCAACCTCGAGAAGACCGTTCCGCTGTTCAACGACGCGATGAACTTCATCTCGGGTATCGCGCAGAAGCGCGGCATGATCCTGTTCATCGGCACCAAGCGCAGCGCGCGCGAAGCGATCAAGGAAGAAGCCGAGCGTTGCGGCATGCCGTTCATGACCCAGCGCTGGCTCGGCGGCACGCTGACCAACTTCGCCACGGTGAAGAAGTCGGTGTCGCGCCTGAAGGAGCTGGAAGCAGCTGAAACCGACGGCACGTTCGAAAAGCTGGTCAAGCACGAAGTGCTGGGCCTGCGCCGCGAGCGCGACAAGCTGGAAGCCTCGCTGGGCGGCATCAAGGACATGAACCGTCTGCCCGACGCCCTGTTCGTCATCGACATCGGCCATGAAGACATCGCCATCAAGGAAGCCAAGAAGCTCGGCATCCCGGTGATCGCGGTCGTCGACACGAACTACGATCCGGCCCTGGTCGACTACGCGATCCCGGGCAACGACGACGCCATCCGCGCCGTGCAGCTGTACGCGAACGCCGCGGCCGACGCCGTGCTGGAAGGCAAGGCAGCGACCCCGAGCGCGGCGACCGTGCGCGAGGAAGAGTTCGTCGAAGGTGGCGAGAAGCCGGCCCGCGCCCCGCGCGGCAAGAAGGCCGAAGACGCTGCGCCTGCAGCGGACGCCGCACCGGCAGCACCTGCGGCCGAGTAACCGCCGCGACATGCGCATCGCGCCGTGCGCGGATATTCGCGCCTTCGGCGTCGATTCCGTGAAGCGGGCCCGGCCCGCACGACAACCCCCGAATTCAGAGGTCTCCAATGGAAATCACCGCATCCCTGGTCAAGGAACTGCGCGAGCGCACCGGCGCCGGCATGATGGAGTGCAAGAAGGCACTCAGCGAAACCGCAGGCAACATCGACGCCGCCGCCGAAGCGCTGCGCAAGTCGGGTCTGGCCAAGGCCGACAAGAAGGCTGACCGCATCGCCGCCGAAGGCCGCATCGCGGCTGCGCAGAACGACAGCGTCGCCGTGCTGGTCGAGATCAACTCCGAGACCGACTTTGTCGCCAAGGATGACAACTTCCTGCGCTTCACCGATGTCGTCGCCCAGACCGCGCTGGCCTCCGGCGCTGCCGATGCCGACGCGCTGAAGGCTGCCAAGGTCGAGTCTGGCGAGACGATCGAAGAGATCCGCGCCGCAGTGATCGCCAAGGTCGGCGAGAACCTGCAGATCCGTCGCCTGGTGCGCGTCGAGAGCACGAACAACGTGGCGGCCTACGTCCACGGCGGCCGTATCGGCGTGCTGGTCGAGCTCAAGGGCGGCGATGTCGAACTGGCACGTGGTCTGGCGATGCATGTCGCCGCGATGAACCCGCCGTACAACAAGACGAGCGACGTCCCGACCGAATTCGTCGAGAAGGAAAAGGAAATCGAGTTGGCCAAGATGTCCGAGAAGGACAAGAGCAAGCCGGCCGACATCCTCGAGAAGATCATCAGCGGCAAGATCAACAAGATCGTCAACGAGGTCACGCTGTACGGCCAGCCGTACGTGCTCGACACCGACAAAACCGTCGAAGCCGTGCTGAAGGCTGCCGGCGCCGAAGTCATCGGCTTCCAGCGCCTGGCCGTCGGCGAAGGCATCGAGAAGGTGGTCGAAGATTACGCCGCCGAAGTGATGAAGCAGGCCGGCCTGGCCTGATTCGTCTCGCACCGGTCGACGCTGCGGCGTCGACTGTGTGGTCCGATCGAAAAAACGCGTCCGCAAGGGCGCGTTTCTTTTTGTGCGTCTTCAGAAGCAAAGCGACAGGCGCTCTTGTAAAGCGGCGTGGGTGGACTACGCGCGGATGCATTTGCCTATCGATGTTCGTCAGCGAACCGCAACCCAGATTCCGCGACGCTCGGACGTTGGAACGAATTCTGCCGCCGATCCCTGCCATTGAAAGACAGGGCATGCTTTCTTTCCGCATGCTTCGAGTTGGGCCGGCAACTGGCACCGGCGAAGAACGCAGATACGGAAACGCCCGGCAAAACCGGGCGTTTCCATCACCTCGTGACAGCGCGCATCACTCCAGCTCGCGGACGCCGAGCTCCTGGAGTGCATTGCGCATCAGCACGGCCGCAGGCTCACTGAGCTTCTCGTTGTCGAGCGCGTAGCGGATCGTCGCCTCGATCAAGCCCAGATGCGTGCCGCAGTCGAAGCGGACACCCTTGAACCGGTAGGCGTGCACGGGCTGCTCGGCGAGCAGCGCCGCAATCGCGTCGGTCAGCTGGATCTCGCCACCTGCGCCCGGCTTCGTGTTCTCGAGCAGCTCGAAGATGCGACCGTCGAGCACATACCGACCGACGACGGCCAGCGTGCTGGGCGCATCTTCGGGCTTGGGCTTCTCGACCATCGCGTTGATACGGCCATGGCGACCTTCGAACGCATCTGTCGCCACGATGCCGTAGCTGGCGGTCTGCTCACGCGCCACGTCCTGCACGGCGATCATGCTCGCGCCGGTCGCCTCGTGCGCGTCCGCCATCTGACGCAGCGCACCGTCGCCGTTGCGGTTCCACAGCAGATCGTCCGGCAGCATCACCGCGAAGGGCTCGTTACCGATGACCGCACGTGCGCACAGGACGGCGTGACCGAGACCACGCGCCTCGGGCTGGGTTACGAAGATCGCCTGCACACCGTCGGGCAGCGGACGCCGGACCTTCTCCAGAAGCTCATGCTTGCCTGCCGCTTCGAGACGATCCTCGAGCTCATAGGCCTTGTCGAAGTAGTCACCGATCGCGTGCTTGTAGCGGTTGGTGACGAACACCAGCGTGTCGCAGCCCGCTTCGATGGCTTCGTCCACCGCGTACTGGATCAGGGGCCGATCGACGATCGGCAGCATTTCCTTGGGTACCGTCTTGGTCGCCGGCAGGAAGCGTGTCCCGAGTCCTGCAACGGGAAACACCGCCTTGCGGATCCTCTGCGTCATGTATGTCTCGCGTGTCGTGGGGGGAACGCGACGATCGTCGCACCTTCATTATGCGTGGACCGCGATTGCAGCGGCGCGAACTCGGGCACAGCCTCGCGCAACGACGTGGCGAGCAGCTCCAGGTCGTAGCGCGCGACACCATCCGTCAGCTTCACCAGCGCGGCCGCGAGCCGCTCCGCATGCACGGTACGGGCTTCGGCAAGCAGAATCTTCGGATGCGTGGTGGGACGATACCGTTCGTCAGCGTGGAACAGGGTTTCGTGCAGCTTCTCGCCCGGACGCAGCCCGGAATAGACGATCGCGACGTCCTGGTTGGGATGCTTGCCCGCGAGGCGGATCATCTGCTCGGCCAGCAAGCGGATCGAGACCGGCTCGCCCATGTCGAGCGTATACACCGCCTGCGCCGAGCCGATCGCTACCGACTGCATGATCAGCTGGCAGGCCTCGGGAATCGTCATGAAGTAACGGGTGACTTCCGGATCGGTCACGGTCACCGGACCACCGCGACGGATCTGCTCGCGGAACAACGGCACCACACTACCAGCCGAATCGAGCACGTTGCCGAATCGTACGGTGATGAAATCTGTAGACGAATCGCCTGCGAGGTCCTGACAGACCATTTCGGCCAGACGCTTGGTCGCACCGAGCACGTTGACCGGATCGACCGCCTTGTCGGTGGAAATCAACACGAAGGTGCCGACCTGGTGCGCAATCGCTGCATTCGCGACCGCGCGCGTCGAGAGCACGTTGTTGCGCACACCCTCGCGCAGCTGTGCCTCCAGCACCGGCACCTGCTTGTAGGCTGCGGCGTGGAACACCGCGTCCGGCGCAGACAGCCGCATGGCGTGTTCGATCACCGCCGTATCGCCGCAATCGCCGAGCACCGGCACCAGCGTGATCCGCGGGAAATCCCGACGCAGCTCGCCCTCGATCCGGGTTAGCGCGAGCTCGTCCATCTCGACCAGCGCAATCTGCGCGGTGCCATTGCGCGCGCACTGGCGACACAGCTCGGAACCGATCGATCCACCTGCGCCCGTGACCAGCACGCTGCGACCACGCAGCCACGCGCGAATCGCCTTCCAGTCGGGCATGACAGGTTTGCGACCGAGCAGATCCTCGATTGCGACTTCCTTGAGTTCGCCGGGAAGCGATCGACCTTCGAGCAGATCGTCGAGTTTGGGTACGGTGCGGAAGGGGAGATTGGTGCGCTCGCACGCCTCGACCACTTTGCGCATCGCTGCCGCATCCGCCGATGGCATCGCGATGACCAGCAGCTTGGCGGCCGTCTCCGGCGCCACCTGCTCGACATCACTGATACGACCCAGCACCGGCACACCCTGCAACTGGCTGCCGCGCAGCTTGGGCGCGTCATCGAGAAAGCCCACAGGGTCGTAGGCACCCGTGCGTCGCAGATCGCGCACGAGTGTTTCGCCTGCCTGCCCGGCGCCCAGGATCAGCACACGCACCGCGGACTGGCTGGTCCGCGTCATGCCGTGATCCTTCCACGCGCGATACAGCAGTCGCGGCATGCCCAGCAGGGCCGCGAGCAGCAAGGGATACGTGATCAGGACGGTGCGCGGAACCAGATTCAGCCGGTTGTAGACGAACAGCACCAGCATGATCGTGAGCAGACCCAGCACCGAGGCCTTCACGATATTCATCAGATCGGGAACGCTGGCGAAGCGCCAGACACCGCGATACAGACCGACACGCCAGAAGATCAGGCCCTGCGCGAGCAGGATCAACGCGATCTCGGGCGACCAGAATGCGAATGTCGGGGAGCTCTCCATCACCGAGTGACGGAACTGGTGCAGGCCGATCCAGCACAGCCACACCATGCTCAGGTCGTGCAGCACGACGGCCACGCGCGGCCCCAGGACGCCAATCCTGGCCTTGAGGTCAATCATCCAGCCGCTTCCTTACGACAGGCGCGTCCGACGTACATGCCGGATACGGAAAGTGAGCCAGATGGTGACACCGAGGAGATACCACGTGGCGAAGGCTCCGATGATAACGGGTTGCGGCGCGCCTGCCATCCAGATGGCGACCAGGATCGACAGCAGCGTCCAGGCGGCATAACCACCTGTCACGACGGCATGGGCGTGGCCCGCCTGCACACACCGCTGGTACATATGTTGTACGTGCGGCGTCCACCACCGTTCGCCGCGGATGATGCGCGACAGCAATGTCAAAGCCGCGTCAATCAGGAAGGCGCTGATGGGCAGCAGCCAAAGCAAGGACGCGGCAGGATCAGGTGCAGGCGCAAGCGCGATCAGACAGGCGGCCAGAAACCCCAGCGCGCCGCTGCCGACGTCGCCGAGAAAGATCCGCGCCCTAGGAAAGTTGAGGGGCAGGAAGCCTGCGCAGGCCGCCGCGACGATACAGGCTAGAAGTGTGCCCTCGCCTACGAGGCCTAGCAGCAGGTACCCGAGCGCCACGAGGATCATCTGCGTCGACGCCAGGCCGTTGATCCCGTCCATGAAGTTCCAGACGTTGATCAACCCCAAGGCGAGCGCCATGACGATGATCGCCCACCACACGGGCTGGCCTGACAACGCGACGCCGATCGCGAGCAGCGCGGCCGAGAGGATATGCACCGCCAACCGCTCCCAGGGCGACAGTGGACGGTGATCGTCGATCCAGCCGATCGTGGCCACCAGCGCGAGGCCACAGGTGCCGAACAGGAACACAGGCGAGAGGCTCTGCCCCGCGATTCCGAGCCAGATCATCGCCGGCAGTACGACCGCCACGATCGCGACGCCGCCACCGCGCGGTGTCACTACAGTGTGGCTGCGGCGTTCGCCGGGCGCATCAACCAGGTGCCGGGCCAGCGCATAGCGTCGCGCAAGCGCAGTGAACGCGAATGCGGCCAGACACGCGCCGACGCACAGCGTCGCGATGAGAAACAGAGATGCCGGCACTCAGACCACGGCGTAGTTGAGCAGCGGCTTGATCGTGCCCCACTCCTTGCAACTGGGGCATTGCCAATGGTGGCTGCGCGCGCCGAAGCCGCACTGCTTGCAGCGGTAGCTGGGATTGCGCACCAGCAGCTGTTCGGTGATCAGGCGCAGCTCCTGCAGCGTGCCGACATGGTCGACGCCATCAGCCAGCGTCAGATCGATCAGCGCCGCTTCGCCGCGCACCGAGGGGCGATCCTTGAGCTGGCGCGCGAGATAAGTGCGCGCCGCGTGCACGCCTTCTTCCTGCTCGACCAGCCGCGTCAGCGCCAGCACTGGCGCGACGCCCTTGTAGTGCTCGGTCATCTGCGACAGGAAATTACGCGCGCCCGGCACGTCACCGACACGCTCGTACGCCGCCAGCAACGGCGGCAGGACTTCGGGCAGGAAGTCTGCATCGTGGCGCGCCGCACGCTCGAACGCGCGGATCGCGGCGGGGTCGTTGCCGGCATCGATTTCGATGCGGCCTTCGAGAATGCCGGCGCGCACCGAGCCCGAGTCCGCCGCGTATGCGCGTTGAACCGCGTTGCGCGCCGCATCGGTGTCGCCAGCGGAACGCAGGCGATCGGCGAGCTCGCATTCGAACTGCGCGATCAGCTTGCCCATCGGCTCGCCCGTCGCGGTCTCGTAACGCGTGGCGTTTTCGATCGCCTTCGGCCAGTCGCGCTCGGACTGGTAGATACCGATCAGATGGCGCAGCGCCTGCGGCGCGCGCTGATCGATCCGCGCCAGATCGGTGAACACCGTCTCCGCGCGATCGAGCAGACCGGACTTCATGTAGTCCTCGCCCAGCGCGAGCAATGCCTGGACCTTCTGCTGGTCGTTGAGATCGGGCCGCTGCACCAGCCCCTGATGCAGGCGGATCGCGCGATCGACTTCGCCGCGCCGCCGGAACAGATGCCCGAGCGCAACCTGGGTTTCGAAGGTGTCCTTGTCGAGTTCCGCGATATGCAGGAACAGTTCGATTGCCTTGTCCGGCTGCTCGTTGAGCAGATAGTTGAGGCCGCGGAAATACGTCGTCGACAGACGGCTGACCTGGGTATCGCTGTGGCGCTCGCCGCCGCGGCGGCCGATCACCCAGCCACTGAGGGCCGCGATCGGCAGCAACAGGAAGAACCAGAACCACTCGGTCACAAACGCCATGGATCACGCTCCATCGATGGATCGGCCGCGAACGCGCGACCCGGGCCGGCGATGGACATCAAAGCGCAATGCGCGCCCCCGCCGACGGTGCGTCGACGATCCTACCCGCTTGCCGATCCTGCACGCCAACCATGCGGCGATCCGCAGGTGCGTGGAAAAGAAAATGGGACCGCCGTGTGGCGGTCAGTCTTCGGCCGGCATCGGCTGTACGTCGCTGACGCGATCGCGCAGTTCCTTGCCCGGCTTGAAATGCGGCACATGCTTGCCCGGAAGCGCGACGGCATCGCCGGTCTTCGGGTTGCGTCCGGTGCGCGGCGGACGGAAATGCAGCGAGAAGCTGCCGAAACCACGGACCTCGATCCGATCGCCGGCCGCCAGTGCGCCGCCCATCATTTCGAGCATGGCCTTGACCGCAAGGTCGACGTCCTCGCCCTTGAGATGCGCCTGACGCTGGGTCAGCAGTTCGATGAGTTCCGACTTCGTCATGTCTCGTTCTTGCAGATGCGACAGCGCCGACCCGGGGGTTGCCCGGGTCGGCGCCGAATAGGCTTACTCGCCCTTGTTGCCCAGCTGCTCGCGCAGCAGCGCGCCCAGCTTGGTGGTGCCGCTCGACGCTTCCGAAGCCTGCTTGTTGTACTCGGCCAGGGTCTCGGCGGTTTCCGCCTCGTCCTTCGCCTTGATCGACAGCTGCAGGACGCGGGTCTTGCGATCGACGCCGAAGTACTTGGCCTCGATTTCCTGACCGACCTTCAGGTGCTGGCTGGCATCGTCGATGCGCTGGTCGCTGATGTCGCGCGCCTGCACATACCCTTCCACGCCTTCACCCAGATCAACGACGGCGCCCTTGGCATCGACTTCCTTGACGGTGCCGGTGACCTTCGAACCGCGCGGCGTGGTCGCCATGAACTGACCCATCGGGTCCTGCTCGAGCTGCTTGACGCCCAGCGAGATGCGCTCGCGCTCCGGATCGACCGCCAGCACGACGGCTTCGACGGTGTCGCCCTTCTTGAACGCGCGTGCCACGTCTTCGCCGGTGGAGTTCCACGCGATGTCGGACAGGTGGATCAAGCCGTCGATACCGCCGTCCAGGCCGATGAAGATGCCGAAGTCGGTGATCGACTTGATCTGGCCGTCGACCTTGTCGCCCTTCTTGTGGATGGCCGCGAAGGTCTCCCACGGATTCGAGGTGACCTGCTTGATGCCGAGCGAGATGCGGCGACGCTCTTCGTCGACGTCGAGCACCATGACCTCGAGTTCGTCACCGACCTGCACCACCTTGGACGGGTTGACGTTCTTGTTGGTCCAGTCCATCTCGGACACGTGCACCAGACCTTCGACGCCCGGCTCGATCTCGACGAATGCGCCGTAATCGGTGACGTTGGAGACCTTGCCGAACACGCGGGTGTTGGACGGGTAACGGCGGGCGATGTTGTCCCACGGATCCTCGCCCAGCTGCTTCAGGCCGAGGCTGACGCGGTTGCGCTCGCGGTCGTACTTCAGCACGCGGACGTCGAGCTCTGCGCCCACTTCCACGACTTCAGACGGATGGCGCACGCGCTTCCAGGCCATGTCGGTGATGTGCAGCAGGCCGTCGATGCCGCCGAGGTCCACGAACGCGCCGTAATCGGTCAGGTTCTTGACGACGCCCTTGAGCACCGCGCCCTCGACCAGCTTCTCCATCAGCTGCTCGCGCTCTTCCGAGTGCTCGCTCTCGACAACCGCGCGGCGCGAGACGACGACGTTGTTGCGCTTGCGGTCCAGCTTGATCAGCTTGAACTCGAGTTCCTTGCCCTCGAGGTAGACCGGGTCACGGACCGGACGCACGTCGACCAGCGAGCCCGGCAGGAATGCGCGGACGTCCTTGATGTCGACGGTGAAGCCGCCCTTGACCTTGCCGCTGATGCGGCCGGTGATGGTTTCGTTCTTCTCGAGCGCTTCCTCGAGCTCGTCCCACACCATGGCGCGCTTGGCCTTCTCGCGCGACAGCACGGTCTCGCCGAAGCCGTTCTCGAGCGAGTCCAGCGCCACCTTGACGGTGTCGCCTTCCGCGACGTCGATCTCGCCTGCGTCGTTACGGAACTGTTCGATCGGCACGATGCCTTCCGACTTCAGGCCGGCGTTGATCACGACAACGTCGGTGCGGACCTGCACGACGATGCCGGTGACGATGGAGCCCGGCTTGAGCTTGGCCAGATTGGTCTGGCTAGCTTCGAACAGTTCTGCGAATGATTCGGTCATTGGTAGATACCTGGTTGACTCAGACTGCGTGGCGGCGCCTTGTCAGCGCGGAGTGCCGGCAGTCCACCCGTTGGTCGGCCATCGCGGGATTGCAGGGCCGTGAGTGTTGAGGTGAATGGACCGGCGACCGGAACGAGTCCGGACGCCGACATGGGTGCAGCGATGCAGCGGTGGCACATGACACTTTCAACAACGCCGAAGCGGTCCCGAACGGACCACCCCAGCCTGCAGCAGACGCCCGACCCTGGATCCGGTCAGACGTTGCGTGCGGGGAGCAACGCGAGCACCCGTTCGACGACGGCTTCGATGCCCTGGCCGGTGGTGTCGATCCGGACGGCGTCTTCGGCCGGCCGCAACGGCGCCACCGCACGGTTGGCATCGCGGGCGTCGCGGGCGAGGATCTCGCGCAGCAGACCGTCCATTGTCACCGAAACCCCCTTGTTCTTCAACTGCTTATAGCGCCGGTCCGCCCGCTCCTCGGCGCTCGCCGTCAGGAACACCTTCCAGCCCGCATCGGGGAAGATCACCGTGCCCATGTCGCGGCCGTCGGCCACCAGGCCCGGCGCCACTCTGAATGCACGTTGGCGGTCCTTGAGCGCGGCGCGGACCTCGGGAATCGCGGCAATCGCCGAGGCGGCGGCCCCTGCGGTTTCGGTCCGCAGCTCGTCGGTGGCGTCGTGGCCGTTGACCAGCACCCGCAGCTCGTCGCCGCCTTCATCGAAGCCGATGGTGGTATCGAAGGTGCAGCGCACGAGCGCGCCGCCGTCGTCGAGGTCCAGATCGGCCCAGCCCGCCGCCACGCCGACCGCGCGATACAGCGCGCCCGAATCGAGATAATGCCAACCCAACTGCTGCGCGACCGCGCGGCTGATGGTGCCCTTGCCGGAACCCGAAGGCCCGTCGATCGTCAAAACCGGCACCGTCGCCGTCATCTGCATCTCCTGCGCCGGGGCCATGTCCGCGGGCGAACACCCAAGCGCTTGAATCGTGGGGGAAAGAGCCGCTAGAATAGCCGGCTTGCTGTTTGTATCCCATCCCAGAGGTTCACCATGAAGGTCCTGTCGTCCCTGAAGTCGGCGAAGACCCGCCACCGCGATTGCAAGGTAGTGCGTCGCCGCGGCAAGGTCTTCGTGATCTGCAAGTCCAACCCGCGTTTCAAGGCGCGTCAGCGCTAAGACGCGTTGCCGCCGCGCAAGCGGTGTGCACGCGAGAAAGGCCGCAGCGATGCGGCCTTTCTTCGTTTGGGGCGCCCATTGCCCCGCGTCGGCATCACCGTCGCGCGAATTCTGCTAAACAGGCGCGTGCGCCATTGCGGCGCTTTCGCCATCCCATCGCTGTCCTGCCCAGGAGTCACCGCCATGTCGCGTTCCTTCGCTTCGATCCTCGCAGGCACCGCGCTGAGCTGCGCGCTGCTCGCCAGCCTGCCCGCCTCTGCAGACACGCTGCTCGTCGACCGCACCAAGCAGGCCACCGGCGCCGGCGTGCCGACGCGCGGCATGTCGATGGCCGATGTCGAAGCCCGCTTCGGCGTGCCCAGCGAGCGCATGGATCCACGCGGCGGCCAGAAGCGCCAGTGGCCGACGATCAACCGCTGGGTCTATCCCACTTTCACCGTCTATTTCGAGCGGAACCGGGTCATCGATACCGTCGCCAACCGTGCCACGGCGTCGGAGATCGGCCCCAAGCCCGCCATCCGTTGAGTCCATGACCGAACACGCATTGCGCTTCCCCGCGGAGTGGGAACCCCAGTCCGCGATCCTGATCGCCTGGCCGAACGAAGACACCGACTGGGCCGCCCGCCTGGGCGAAGTCGAAGACACGTACATCGCGCTGGTCGCGGCGATCACCCGCTTCCAGCCCGTCGTGATCTGCGTGCCCGATGAAGACATCCAGAGCTACGCCTACGTGCGTCTGGCGTCGAACCGCATCGACATGACGCGCGTGCGTTTCGTCGAAGCGGCGTACGACGACACCTGGTTGCGCGACTCGGGCCCGATCTCGCTGCGCCGTGGCGATGACGCGTTCCTGCTCAACGATTTCCGCTTCACCGGCTGGGGCGGCAAGTTCGAAGCGATCCAGGACGATCTGCTGGTCGGTCATCTGCACAGCGCCGGCGTGTTCGCCGGCGATGCGCAGCGGCGCGAGATCGACTTCGCACTCGAGGGCGGCGCGATCGAAACCGACGGCGCCGGCACGCTGCTGACGACCTGGCGCTGCCTGCACGAACGCCATCCCGATGCATCGCGTGAGTCGTTGACGGCGAAGCTCTCGGACTGGCTGGCGCAGGATCGCGTTCTGTGGCTCGATCACGGCTACCTCGAAGGCGACGACACCGACGCCCATATCGACACCCTCGCCCGCTTCGCACCGGACGACGCGATCGTGTTCCAGGCCTGCGATGACGTCACCGATCCGCACCACGCAGAATTGCAGGCGATGGCCGACGAGATCGCCGCGCTGCGCACGCGCGATGGCGCGCCGTATCGCCTGTTTCCGCTGCCGTGGGCGCAGCCGGTGCTCGACAACGGCCGCCGTCTTGCTGCGAGCTACGCGAACTACCTGATCCTCAATGGCGCGGTGCTGATGCCGGCTTACGGCGATCCGGCGGATGACGCCGCGGCGGCCGTGCTCGCGCAGGCGCATCCCGGCCGCGAGATCGTGCAGGTGCCGTGTCGCCCGTTGATCTGGCAGAACGGCAGCCTGCACTGCATCACGATGCAGTTGCCGGTCGGCCTGCTGCGGGACGACCTCCCCGGCTGATACGGGACAGACGCCCGAAGTCCGTAATGCGGACTTCAGGCCGGCCCCGCTCATCCGATCTCCATACGCGCGCCTGACGCGGGTCGCGTCCGATCAGGGGCAGGCGTCGCACGTAATGGATCCTGCATGCGACGCCGCGCGCGGCGACGCGTTTATCTGCCCGCACATCGCGTCGCGTTAGCATTGTCGCCATCCCCCGAGGATTCGAATCCATGTCCCGCAAGACCACGTTGCCTGTCGCGCTGATCCAGGAGCGCGCCGTCATCGACCAGGGCACCGGCAACGCCGACGCCAACCTGTCGATCATCGAAGCGCGCGTCGCCGAAGCCGCGAAACAGGGCGCGAAGCTTGTGCTGTTGCAGGAACTGCACAACGGCGCGTATTTCTGCCAGCACGAGTCGGTCGACGAATTCGATCTCGCGGAGCCGATTCCCGGCCCGAGCACCGAGCGTCTTGCGGCATTGGCGAAGCAGCACAAGGTCGTGCTGGTCAGCTCCCTGTTCGAGCGCCGCGCTGCGGGGCTGTACCACAACACCGGCGTGGTCTTCGACGCGGACGGCAGCACGGCGGGCAAGTACCGCAAGATGCACATCCCCGACGATCCGGGCTTCTACGAGAAGTTCTACTTCACTCCGGGCGACATCGGCTTCAAGCCGATCGACACCTCGGTCGGCCGGCTCGGCCTGCTCGTGTGCTGGGACCAGTGGTACCCGGAAGCCGCGCGACTGATGGCGCTTGCGGGTGCGGACCTGCTGCTGTATCCGACTGCGATCGGCTGGGATCCGACCGACGTCGACGACGAGAAGAAGCGCCAGCGCGATGCTTGGATCCTCAGCCATCGCGGCCATGCAGTCGCGAACGGCCTGCCTGTGCTGTCGTGCAATCGCGTCGGCCACGAGCCGTCGCCGATCGGCGCGTCCGGAATCGACTTCTGGGGCAACAGCCACGTACTCGGTCCGCAGGGCGAGTTTCTCGCCGAAGCGGGGACCGAGCCGACCGTGCTGAGCTGCGAAGTGGATCTGGGCCGCAGCGAACACGTGCGCCGCATCTGGCCGTTCCTGCGCGATCGTCGCATCGACGCCTACGGCGACCTGCTCAAGCGATATATCGACTGATCCCGATGACCCTCGAACTCCGCGACGCCGTCGAGGCCGACTTCGACGCCATCACCGCGCTCTACAGTCGCGAAGTCGCGGACGGCGTGGCGACCTACGAATACGACGCGCCCGACGTCGGCGAGATGCGGCGGCGCTGGTCGACGATCACGTCGGCCGGTTATCCGTACATCGTCGCGATCCGCGACGGCGTGTTCGCAGGCTACGCCTACGCCGGCGGATTCCGTACGCGCATCGGCTACCGCTTCACCGTCGAGAGCTCGGTTTACGTCGAACACGCGCAGCATGGCCACGGCATCGGACGCGTGCTGATGGAGCGGTTGATCGAGCTCTGCACGCAGCGTGGCTACCGGCAGATGATGGCGGTGATCGGCCCGCCGCTCGACGGGCCATCCGTGCAGTTCCACCAGCGCCTCGGCTTCGAGACCGTCGGCGTGCTCCCCGGCTCCGGCCGCAAGCACGGGCGCTGGCTCGACACCATCCTGATGCAGCGCGCCCTCGGCGACGGCGCCGCCACTCCTCCTGAAGACGAATGACCCGATGACCGAACCGATGACCGGCGCGCTGACGCCCGATGGCGCCACGTCCTGGCAATCGCAGCCGCACGCGATCGTCGAACGCGACGGCGTGCGCTACACCCTGCTCGGCACCGCGCATGTGTCGCGGGTCAGCGTGGAAGCGGTCGAGAACGCGATCAGTAGTGGCGCGTTCGATGCAGTCGCGGTCGAACTCGACGCGCAGCGTCTGCAGGCGATCAGCGATCCCGACGCGCTGGCCAAACTCAACCTCGTCGATGTGATCCGCAAGGGTCGCGTCGCACTGTTCGCCGCCAATCTCGCACTCGCCGCCTACCAGCGTCGCCTCGCCGAGCAGCTCGGTATCGAGCCCGGCGCCGAACTCAAGCGTGCGGTCGCGCTGGCCAACGAACGCGATCTGCCGGTCGCGCTGATCGACCGCGATGTCGGCCTGACGTTCAAGCGCGCGTCGAAGAAGCTCGGCTTCTTCGGCCGCATGAAACTGGTCGGGAGTCTGCTCGGCGGACTGATGGCCTCCGACGAACTCGGCGAAGAGGAAATCGAGAAGCTCAAGCAGGGCGACATGCTCGAATCGAGCTTCGGCGAATTCGCCAAGAGCAGCCCGGAACTCTACGAGGCAATCATCGCCGAGCGCGACCGCTACATGGCCGCGAAGCTGCGCGAGCAGGCCGGCACTGCACGCGAAGTGCTGGCAGTGGTCGGCGCCGGACATCTCGCCGGTCTGGCGCGCCATCTCGCAGATGATGCGCAAGCGCCGGCCGCGACGACCGCCGAACTCGAACACGCGCCCAAGGGCACGAGCGTCCGTTGGGTCATGACCGCGATCACGCTGGCGATCCTGGCGATGATCGGCTGGGGCTACTACCAGGGCGGCGCCGAACTCGGTCGCCAGCTGGTCAAGGAATGGATTGTGATCACCGCCGGTTTCGCCGCGCTCGGCGCGTTGGCGGCGCTGTCGCATCCGCTCGGCATCCTCGCCGCCGCGATCGCAGCACCGCTGAAACCTATCCGTCCGCCGGGTATCTCACCCGGTCTGTTCAGTGGTCTGGTCGAGGCTTACCTGCGCAAACCCGCCTACAGCGACTTCATGTCATTGCGCGACGACGCCGGCACGGTCCGCGGCTGGTACCGCAACCGCGTCTCGCGCACGTTGCTGAGCTTCCTGCTCGCCAATGTCGGTTCGAGTATCGGGGTATGGGTGGCGGGTTTGCGGATTGCCGGCAAGGTGCTCAGCTGACGCGTGCGTTTGGCGCGCGAATTAGGGCGCAAAGTTTCGCCTTCTGTTCACGCCAGACGCTTGGGCGCTTCTGCTTTTTGGCTCTGCTGTAGTTCTTTGCTTCTCGCTTCTCGCTTCTCGCTTCTCGCGTGTGGCTTGAGGCTTTGCTGTTGCTGTTGCTGTTGCTGTTGCTGTTGCTTTGCGCTTGGCTCTTGACCTGGAAATCGAGCCGTAGAGCGAGCCGAGCACCGGAGCCTTGCGTGGCCGTAGAGCAGCCCATGTCTGAGCGCAGCGAGTTTGGGCTGCGTGCCGCGTCAGGCGAGGAGCACAGGGCACCGATGCGGCTTCATCGCATCGGCTCGCGTCCGGCGAAGGGACCTTTTGGTTCCTTTTGGGTCCATCCAAAAGGGACTCGCACGCGCAGCGGGCGAAAGCTGTGCAATTGATCTGCTCTTTGATCCCAGCCTTGGCTTCTGCATCGGCGATGCGCGTTCTGAAGCGAAAACGCGCGGTGCGCGAAGATCAAGGACAGGGCTTCCGCGCTGTCGCGCGGCTTACTTTTGTCTTGGCAAAAGTAAGCAAAACCGTCTTCGCCGGACGCGATCCTCCGCGATACGGCCGCGGCGGTCCCCTGCGCTTCTCGGTCGACGGGGCACGCAGCCCAAACTCGCTGCGCTCAGACATGGGCTGCTCTTCGACCCCGTCGCCCTGCGATGCTCGGCTCGCTTTACAGCTCGATTGAAATCGAAAGCCAAAGCCAGAACATCCGGCGCCCCAAGGGCACCGGATATTGGAAGGCTTATCAGCCTGCCGCAGCAGCAGGCTCGGCGTGCACACCCCGCGCCCGCCGGATCAACCGCACACTCCCATGCCGCATGTCGTCGAGAATCGCGTAGATCGTCGGCAGGAACAGCAGGCTGACCACCGTCGAGAACGCCAGACCACCAGCCACCGCGCGCGCCATCGGCGAGTACGCCAGACCGCCGAGCACGACGGTGTCGCTGAGCGAGATCGGGATCATCGCCAGGATCGCGGTGCCCATCGTCATCAGGATCGGGCGCAGACGCTCGCGGCTGCCTTCCACCAGCGCATCGATCCGCGACATGCCGCGGCGCCTGAGATTGTTGATGTGCTCGACCATGATGATGCCGTTGTTCACTACGACGCCCATCAACACGAGGATGCCGATGAAGGCCATCACCGTGAACGACGTGCCCGTGAGCCAGAACAGCCAGAACACCCCGAACACCGAGAACACCACGCAGCTCATGATCGCGGCCGGAAACAGCAGCGATTCGAACACCGCCGCCATCACCACGTAGATCATGATTACCGCGATCAGCAGGTTGAACATCATCTGCTGGCTCGCCGCCGCGTCGTCCTCGAAGCCGCTGCCTGAGAAGCTGTAGCCGTAGCCGGCCGGGAACGCGACGGTGTCGAGCACCTGCTCCAGCGCCTTGCGGGCGTCCGGCATCGTGGTCTCGCCGGCAAGATTGGCCTGCAGGGTCAGGGAGGTCTGGCGATCGTTGCGGCTGATGCGGCTGGCGGACGGCTCGACACGCATCTCCACCAGACTCGTCAGCGGCACGCTGCGACCATCGGGCGAGCGCACCATGAAGCTGGCGATGTCGGCCTGGTTGAACTCCTCGGCACCGGCGAAGCGCACCCACACCGGCACTTCGTCCTCGCCGCGACGGAACTCGCGCAACTGGCTGCCGCGCAGCGCCAGGCCGATGAAGCTGGAGACCTGATCGGCACTGAATCCGAACGCGGCCGCGCGGTCGCGATCGACGCGGATGGTGAGTTCCTGGTTGAGGTCGCCCGCTTCCACGCGCACATCGCGCAGTGCGGGGTTGGCGGACAGCATCGGAATCACGCCATCGGCGAGTTCGCGCAGCACCTGGGTCGAGTCACCGACCAGCTGCACCTGCACGCCCTGCCCGCCTTGTCCGCCACCACCGCCACCGCCCTGCCCGCCACCCACGCCGACCTCGGCACGCGCCGACTTCGGCAATGCCTGGCTGATCGCTTCCGACAAGGCGCGTGTGTCGCCGACATCGTCATTGAACGTCACGACCGTGCCCGAGTCATTGCCCTCGCCGAACCAGGAATAGATCTGCTTGATCCGGTAGGTCTCGCGGTTCTCGTCGAGGAACGTCTCGAAACGCAGGACTTCGTCGGAGCGCTGCTGCAGGTTGTAGCTGCCCTTCCACTGGTAGTAGATCTGGATTTCCTTGCCGCCGCCGCTGTCGCCGAACATGTCGAACTTGGTTTTGGTCATCGGCACCAGACTCACCGCGACCACCAGCAGGATGGAGAGCACGGTCACGCCGCGATGCTCCAGCGACCAGCGCAGGATGCGCGCATAGCGACGCTGCATGCGTGCGATCAAGCCGTTCGGGCTTGCGACGGCAGGCGGCGTCTTCATGCGCGCCGACATCATCGGAATCAGGCTCACCGCGACCAGCCACGAGGCCAGCAGCGACACCGAGATGGTGATCGCCAGCTGATTCATGAAGATGCTGATCTGGTTGGTCTCGCCCAGCATGTTCGGCACGAACACGATGCAGTGGCACAGCGTGCCGGCCGACAATGCGATCGCAACGTGGCGCGTGCCCAGCACCGACGCCAGCCACGGCTGGTCGGGCATGCGTTCGCGTTCCTGGTAGATGCTCTCCACCACCACCACGGCGTTGTCGACCAGCATGCCGACCGCGAGCAGCAGGCCCATCAGCGACAGCACGTTGAGCGTGACGTCGAAGAAGTGCATGAAGCCGAGGGTGATGATGAAACAGATCGGAATCGCCAGCGTGACCATCAGCGTCGACGGCCAGTGGCGCAGGAAGAAGTACAGCACGATGATCGACAACAGCAGACCGATCGCGCCAGCTTCGACCAGCTCCATCAGCGAGGACGTGACCTCGTCGCCCATGTTCTGGATGACCTTGACGTCGATGCCTTCGAGCCCCGGCTCACCGCGCGCTGCGTCAACTTCGGCCAGCACGTTGCGTGACACCTCGACGAGATTCGCGTCGCGTTCTTTGTAGATCTCCAGACCCACCGCGGCACGGCCGTCCAGACGGCGGCCGTAATCCATGCGCTGCGGCTTCATGCGCACGTCGGCGACATCCGACAGACGCAGGCCCTGCTGGTTGATGACGAGGTCGCGCAGCTGTTGCAGATCCTGGATCTCGCCGAGCGGCTGCACGCGCAGGCGCTGGCCGCCGTCGAGGATCTGCCCGGCGGAGACCGAGAAGTTCAACGCGCGCAACCGCGTCGCCAATGCATTGAGTTCGATGTCGTGCGCGGTCAGACGGTCAGGGTCGACCGCGATCTCGACTTCGTTCGGCGCCGCGCCGTTGATCTCCACGCGCGCCACACCGGGCACACGTTCGAGCCTGCGCTTGAGCTGGCGGTCGATGAGCTCGTAGCTGCCGGACAGATCGACGTTCGCCGCCAGGCGCATCCGAAGCACCGGCTGATCGCTCGTGGAGAACTTCTCTACCGTATATCGGCGGAAATCATCGGGCAGATCGCTGCGGATCGCATCGATGCGCTCGCGGGCTTCCGACGCGCTGATCGCGATGTTGCGGTCCCAGTCGCTGAACTCGAGCACCACGAATGCGCCGTCCGACGTCGCCTGACCACGCAGGCGCTTGATGCCGCTCATCGTGGCCAGCGTCTCTTCAGCCGGGCGCAGCAGATTCTGCTCCGCCTCGGACGGCGTCGAGCCGGTATACGGCAGCTGCACGACCAGGAACGGCGCGGAGATGTCCGGCAGCGCTTCCAGCGGCAGGCGCACCGACGCGATCAGGCCGATCACCACCATCGAGATGAAACACATGATGGTGGTGACCGGGCGCCGCAGGCTCAGCTCGGCGATGCTCATGTCGCGCTGGCCTCCGCGTCGGGACGATCGGCGGCGGCGCCCAGACGTGCGCGACGGCCGCGTTCGGCGTAGTACGCGTCGGACTTGCGATCCAGCAGGTCGTAGACCACCGGGATCACCAGCAGGGTCAGTATGGTCGACACCGCCAGACCGCCCATCACCACGATCGCCATCGGCGAGCGCACTTCGGCGCCGTCACCAAAGGCCAGTGCCAGCGGCAGGAAACCGAACAGTGTCGACAGCGTGGTCATGATGATCGGCCGCAGACGCGAGCGTGCACCGTCGACCAGCGCCTCGCGTTTGGCCACGCCGGCCTCGCGCAACTGGTTGACCTTGTCGATCAGGATGATCGCGTTCTTCACCACCAGACCGACCATCAGGATCAGCCCGATGAAGGCGACCACCGAGATCGTATTGCCCGTCAGCAGCAGGCCGCCGATCGCGCCGACCATCGCCAGCGGGATGGTGAACAGGATGACGAACGGATGCAGCAGCGATTCGAACTGCGAGGCCATCACCAGATAGACCAGGAAGATCGCCAGCGCGAACGCCATCAGCAGCGAGCGCATCGATTCGGCGAGCTCTTCGCCCTGACCACCGATATGCATGCCGACCTCGGGACCGAGCGGATTCTCGGCCACCATCTGCCGTACTTCGCTCACCGCCGCGCCCAGATCGATGCCGCGCAGATTCGCCGAGATGACCGCCACGCGGACCTGGTAGGCGCGGTGGATTTCGCTCGGCCCGACCGTCGCGATCACATCGGCCACCGAATCGAGACGCACCGGCGACGCGCTGCCCGGATTGACGATCAGATTGCGGATGCGGTCGACCGAATCGCGTTCGTTCTCCTGCGCACGCACCAGCACGTCGATCTTGCGATCACGGAAGTTGTAGCGCGTGGCCACCTCGCCGCGCACCGCGCGCACCACCGCATCGGCGATCTGACGCGTGGTCAGGCCGAAAGCGCCGGCGCGTTCCTGATCGAACACGATCTGGATCTCCGGAAAGCCCTGCTCCACCGTGCTCTTGACGTCGGCGTAGTGCGGATTGGCGCGCAGCAGTTCCGACATGCGCTGGCCGGCCTTGGCCAGACCCTCGAGATCCTGCCCGCGTAGCTCGATCTCCAGCGGCGTGGAGAAGCTGAAGATCTGCGGGCGTGCGAAATCGACCGCGACGCCCGGGTACTTCTGCATCGTCTCGCGCAGGCGCTCGGTCTGCTGCGCTTCGAACTCGCGACTGCCGCCACCGCTCATCACGATGCTCAACTTGCCGATGTTCTCGCCGCTCTCGGTCGGATTGGCATCGAGTCGCGTACCGCTGCCGCTGACGCCGAACAGCAGTTCGACGCCGTCCTCGCCGGTGTGCGCCTGCTGCACCTCGCGCATGATGCGGTCGGTTTCGCGCAGCGGCGTGCCCGGCGGCAGCTTGGCGGTCATCTCGAAGCGGTCCTGCGCCAGCTGCGGAATCAGGTCGGTGCCGAGCAGCGGCACCGCCAGCAGGCTGACCAGGAACACCGCAGTCGAAGCGCCCAGCACCAGCCACGGACGCGACAGCGCGGCCGGCAGCATCTTCAGATAGCTGCGCTCGGCGCGGTTGTAGGGCGCCATCGCCAGATCGCTGGCGCGGCCCATGAACCGGCCGGTGCCGCCCGACATGAAGCGCCACACGCGCACCACCGCCCAGGCGATGCCGAACAGCACACCGCGGAACCCGGCGCCGATGCCGCGCCCGGTCGCCGCGAGCGGCTTCTGCCAACGGCTGTCCGGATGCCACTGCGGATGCGGCGCTTCCTCCGGGAATGCCATCGGCGGACGGCCCTTGAGCGACGCCATCATCGGAATCAGCGTCAACGCGACCAGCAGCGACACGCCGACCGCG
This sequence comes from Luteimonas fraxinea, assembly GCF_021233355.1. Lineage (NCBI taxonomy): Bacteria > Pseudomonadati > Pseudomonadota > Gammaproteobacteria > Lysobacterales > Lysobacteraceae > Luteimonas > Luteimonas fraxinea. Next base: position 392,592 of record NZ_CP089507.1, read on the forward strand.
ATCGCGATCGTCAACGCCTGGTCGCGGAACAGCTGACCGGCGATACCTTCGACGAACACCAGCGGCAGAAACACCGCGATGATCGTCAGCGTCGACGCGACGACCGCCATGCCGACTTCGCGCGTACCGGTGATCGCGGCCTCCAGAACACCCAGCCCGCGCTCGCGCGCCTTGGCGATGCTCTCGAGCACGACGATGGAATCGTCGATGACCAGTCCCGTCGCCAGTGCCAGACCGCCGAGCGACATGACATTGAGGCTCAGGCCCAGCTGATCCATGAAGAAGAACGTCGTGATGATCGAGATCGGCAGCGACAGGCTCACCACCAGCGTGCTCCAGCCGCTGCGCAGGAACAGGAAGATGATCAGCACGGCCAGAGTGCCGCCGATCAGCGCGTCGGTGCGCACATCGTGGATCGCGGCGCGCACGAACTTCGACTGGTCGTCGACAACGGTCAGCGTCATGTCCGGCGGCAGTTCCTTGCGGATGACATCCAGCCGCGCCTGCACCGCATCGGCGGTCGACACCGTGTTCGCGTCGCCTTCCTTGTAGATCGCAAGCTCCACCGCTTCGGCGCCGCCGAGCCGGATGATGCTTTCGCGTTCCTTGAAGCCCTGGCGCACGGTGGCGATGTCGCGCAGACGGATCGCGCGTCCGCCGGCGATCGTCGTGCTGCCTGCGCCCGACGCGCTCTGCACCGACGCCGCTGCCGCGAGCACTGCCTGCGAGCCGCTGGCCGCGGCGATCGCCGCCATCTGCTGCGCGGCGTTCGCGGCGCTGTTGTCGCCGCCCGATTGCGTGGCGACCAGCATCTCGCCGATCTGCTCGACACTCGAGAACTGGTTGACCGTGCGCACCAGATACCGCTGCGTGCCCTGGTCGAGCCGGCCGCCGGACAGGTTGATGTTCTCCTGCTGCAGGCGCTGGATCACGTTCTCGATCGGCAGACCGATGCGCGCCATCTGCTGCAGGTCGAGCTCGACCTGCACTTCGTCTTCGAAACCACCGCCGACCTTGACTGCGGCCACACCGACGACGGGCTCGATCTTCTTCTTCAGGTCATCGTCGGCGTAGCGACGCATGCGCGTGAGTTCGTCGACCGCATCGCCTTTTTCGCCGGCGGTCAGCGCGAGGCGCAGGATCGGCTCGGTCGAGGGATTGAAGCGCAGCAGCACCGGCGGCGTGACTTCCAGCGGCAACTGCAGGGTTTCGAGCTTGTCGCGCACCTCCAGACTCGCCTGGTCCATGTCGGTGCCCCAGGCGAACTCCAGCACCACGTCGCTCTGGCCGGTGCGCGAGATCGAACGCAGCTTGCGCACGCCCTTGACCACGCCGACGGCTTCTTCGACCGGTTCGCTGACCAGCGTTTCGATCTCCGACGGCGCCGCGCCGGTGTACTCGGTGCGCACGGTCAGCGTCGGATAGCTGAGGTCGGGCAGCAGGTTGACCTTGAGGTTGGTCAGCGCGATCAGACCGAACAGCATCATGCTGATCGCGACCATCCACACCGTCACCCGGCGACGTGTGGAGAACTCGACGAGATCGAAACGTCCCGGCGGCGCGGCGTGCGGATCCGCGGCCGGGCCGTCGCCGGCGGGGCCGTCGTGCGGCGCGCCAGCCATTACTTCGCGTCGCTCTTGGCGTCGACGGCGGCAGGCGCTGCAGCGACCGGTGCTTCACCGATCACCTGCACCGTGCTGCCTTCGCGCAGCGCGACCTTGCCGGCCGTGACCACCGGGTCGCCATCTTCGAGACCGCTGCGGACTTCGATCAGGTTGCCGTCGATGTAACCCAGTTCCACCGGCACACGTACCGCCTTGCCGTCGCGCACGGTGTAGACCGCGGTTTCGTCGCCTTCGTCGAGCAGCGCGCTGCGCGGAATCACCAGTGCATCGGCGCGCTGGTCGTAATCGATGTGGATGCGGCCGAACATGCCGGCGCGCAGCATCTCGTTGCCGGCGAATGCGGTGACCACGCGGAAGGTGCCGCTGCGCGATTCGACGATCGGCGCGACGCGCTCGACGACGCCTTCGAAGCTTTCGCCCGGCAGCGCATCGACCTGCAGACGTACCGGCTGGCCGCGCTTGAGCACGCGCAGTTCGCGCTCGGGCACGTTGAGCGTGGCTTCGATGCGTGCGTTGTCGACGATGCTGAAGATCGGCGTGTTGATCTGCACGAAGTTGCCGGTGCGGATCATTCGCTGCGAGATCACACCCGAGATCGGCGCGGTCACCGCGGTGTAGGACAGTTCGAGCTGCGCCATCTCGTGCTGCGCGCGCGCGGTGTCGAGGTCGAACTTGATCTGGTCCAGATCGTTGGCGCTGATCATCTGCTGGCCCACCAGCTGCTGCGCGCGGCGGTAGCTGTTCTCCAGCTTGCCCATCGTGGCGCGGCTCTGCAGCACGGCCAGACGTGCACGGTCGGGATCGAGCCGGACCAGAGGCTGGCCGGCGCGCACCGTGTCGCCCTCTTCCACCAGCACTTCGAGCGCGATGCCCGAGGTCTTGGCGACCACGTCGGCGCCGCGCGGCACTTCCAGCGAGGCCGTGCCCACGTAGCTGGCAGCCACACTGCGGCGCGCGACCATCTCCGTCTCCACCGGGACTGGCGCCGCGGCGGTGTCGGCAGGCTTGGCCTGGGCATCGCCACCTCCCTTGCACGCGGAAAGGCCAAGGGCGGCGGACAGGAGAATGACGCCAGTCAGGACGCGTCCCGTGGACGCGAAGGCATGCGGTGTGGACATGTGGATTCAATGTGACCCCTACGGTGTTGTAGCAAGGTATATCACCAGTGCATGACACCGAATGCGCCATAGGTCATGGTGACCTCCGGTCCGAAGGCGGCGCCGATGTTGCAGCGCATTGGGTTTGCGACGCGGCCGTGGCTATACTGGCCCGGTTGTGCACCGGTTCATGCAGAAAACGCCTGCCGGTCGCAATCGCATCGCTTCCCAGACAGCACTTTCAGCCATTCAGGATTGCGGATAACCCGATGACGCGACTGCTGATGCTCGCCGCCTGCTTCGTTCTTGCTTCGCCCGTCTTGAGCGCATCCGCGCAGGACGCCGCTGCAACCGCCGCCCCGACCGCACCCGCGGCCGCAGCGCCGGCGGCCAATGTGCCGCTGGTCGGCAATGCCGAGACCGGTCGCCAGCTCACCTATACCTGCCAGGGCTGCCACGGCGTCGACGGCTACCGCAACGTCTATCCGCACTATCACGTGCCGAAGATCGGCGGCCAGTCGCCCGAGTACCTGGTCAACGCCCTGCACGAATACAAGCGCGGCACCCGTCGTCACCCGACGATGCAGGCGCAGGCGCAGAGCTTCACCGACCAGGACATCGCCGACATCGCCGCCTTCCTTTCGGAGCTGACCAAGTGAGCGGCGCCATGATCCGTCCGGCCCGCGCCCTGCCCGTCCTCCTGCTCGCCAGCCTGCTGGCCGCATGCGGTGGCCAGTCCCACGATCCCGAAGCGCAGCCGGCACGCAGCTCGTCCGCCGGCCTGCCGTCGGGCACCGCCGACGCCGGCGAACAGGCCGCCAACGTCAAGAGCGCGGCCACCGGCCAGACCTGCATCGACTGCCACGGCGCCGGCGGCAACGCACCGATCGATCCGACCTACCCGAAGATCGGCGGCCAGTTCCGCGACTACCTTGCCCACTCGCTGCAGGCCTACCGCGATGGCGATCGCGAACACGCGCTGATGTCGCAGCAGGCCACCGGCTTGAGCGATCAGCAGATCGCCGATCTCGCCGCGTACTTTGCGGCCCAGCCGAGCCAGCTGCGCGATCTGCGCGGGGCGCACGACCGCTGAGTCCGCTTCGGCGGCGCCGTCTTCGCGCCGTTTGATGTCGTGTGTCCGTTTCGGCGGGCATGCGTCAGTCGCGCCCCGACGGGGCGTTCCTTGATTTGATCTGACCAGGTCTCAGCCTGGTTCCGAGGCGTGCCTGTGTCTTCGTGCTCTGGCTCAGCTCTGGCTCTGGCTTTGGCTTTGGCTTTGGCTTTGGCTTTGGCTTTGGCTTTGGCTTTGGCTTTGGCTTTGGCTTTGGCTTTCAGCCTTTGACTTGAATCGAGCCGTAAAGCGAGCCGAGCACCGGAGTCTGGCGTGGCCGAAGAGCAGCCCATGTCTGAGCGCAGCGAGTTTGGGCTGCGTGCCGCGTCAGACGAGGAGCACAGGGGACCGATGCGGTTTCATCGCGTCGGCTCGCGTCCGGCGAAGACGGTTTTGCTTACTTTTGCTAAGACAAAAGTAAGCCGCGCGACAGCGCGGAAGCTCTGTCTTTGATCTTCGCTTCTGCGATTGATTCTTCTGCTTCGAACATCAAGGTCGCAAAGCGCCGAGCGACGAAGCGCAAGCAAGCAAGTACAGAGCTTTCGCCCGCTGCGCGTGCGAGTCCCTTTTGGATGGACCCAAAAGGAACCAAAAGGTCCCTTCGCCGGACGCGATCCGACACGGCTGCACCGTGCCGGTTCCCTGCGCTTCTCGGTCGACGGGGCACGCAGCCCAAACTCGCTTCGCTCAGACATGGGCTGCTCTTCGACCCCGCCGCCCTGCGATGCTCGGCTCGCTTTACGGCTCGAGTGAAATCAAAAGCTGAAAGCAAAGCCAAAGCTAAAGCCAAAGCCGCAGCTAAAGCAGAAGCGAAAGCGAGCAACGTCATGGACTCCCGCCTGCGCGGGAGTGACGGCATCAGAACAACGAGAAGAAGCGATGGCGCTCAGGCGCTGAGCGCACCTCGATCAGCCGCCCAGGCTGTCCTGATCTTCCTGCAGCTCCGGCTTCCACGGCACATCCGGCGGCGGCCGACCGTCGGTCTCCACGTCCTGCATGTTCGGATCGGTGATGCCGCAGGCGCCGCCGAACATCAGCAGCGCGACGTTGCACTGCACGGTCTTGCTGGTGCCGGGAATCGGGATCAGCACGGTCTTGACGCTCCGGCGTACCCATTCCTGCAGCAGGGTTTCGCTGGGCGTCCAGAAGCGGTCGAAGCTCGTCGGCTCGTAGTCGGTCGGCGGGCGCTTGAGCCAGGTGCCTTCGCGGTCGATGCGGGCGAAATCCTCGGTGACGGTGCCAGGCGGCAGGCCGCCGCCGACGCGCCCGTCACCCGCGAGACGTGGGCGACCGTCGGCGCCGAGCAGGCCGGATGGACTGCCAGGCTGGCCGCCTTCGCGCGCGGTGGCGCCGTCGCCCCAGTCGTCGGCAGCGCGTGTCGACGGGGCGGCGCCCGGCGGCATGCCCGTGCGCGTACCGGCGCCCGCTGTCGGATTCGACGCAGGCGTGCGCGTTCCCGGTGGCGCAGGCGTCGGTGGGCGCGGCGATGGTGTAGCGGCAACAGGCGCGGTGGGTGCTGGCGACTCGGGTGCCGGCGTGGGCGCGGGCGCTTCGCGCATCGGTACCGCGCGTTCGCGTGCGACGACGTCAGCGACCTGTCGCGTCGGCACCTCGGGCGCATCGACCACGACCGATGGCGCCTCGCGCGTCGGCAGGCGCAAGGTCTCGGTCGGCTGCGGCACGCTGCGATCGCGGACTTCGACCTCGACCTCGCGCTGCTGCGCGGTGACTTCGGCCAGCGGCGCGGGCGTGCGCAATGCGGGGATCTCGACAGCCTGCAGCTGCGCCTCGGGCACCTGGCGATCGCGCACGACGACCTCGGGCGCGGCGCCGGGACGCGGCGGCGGCAGGGTGAAGTCGATATCCGGCACCGGCGTCTGCGTGACCTGCAGCACCTGTTCGGTCGGCTCGACGGGCTCGGTTGCGACCACGGCGTCCTGCGCGGTCGATGTGTCCTGCGGCGCGGTCGGCGCCGGCTGCGTGTCCGATGGTGCGGGCGTCGCCGTCGGCGCGGGCGGCGGCGGCACCACCATGACCGGAACCGGCTCGCCTGGCTCGCCGGCACCCGCATCCTCAGGCGTGCCGTCACCGATGAAGACGGCCTGCACCACGTGTTCTTCGCCCTGCGCGTCAGGCGCCGGCGATGCGAAATGGGCCTGGGTGAGCAGCAACAGACCGCTGACCCAGAGCAGCTGCGCCAGCAGCGCGAGCGCCATCGACGCGCGCTTCGGTCCGCGATGCTCACGGGGCTCCGGCTCCCAGCGCGGATGCAGCAGGCTGATCCAGGCGGCCAGCGCGTTCTTCGGCACGTGACCTTTGCGCCGCGGCGGTGCGGGCCGCGCGACCAGCACTGCGACGATCGCGTCGGCGGTGGCGCCGGTCACCGCGCCGACCCGCGCACGCATCGTGTCGAACCAGCGGGTCCAGCCTGCGGGAAATCCTTCGGGCGCATCTTCCTGCCGGATCGAACGGCGCCGGCGGCGGCGCAGCACGTCGATCAGGTCGGCAGCAGTGAACATCCGGTGGCGGCCGCCGGTTGCGGAAGAATCAGGCCGCGTCGCGCGGCATGTACGGCGCGTCGCCGGTGTCGTGATCGGTCGCGTCGCGAACCGCCGTCACACCCGGCGCCTTTTCCATCAGCGTCTTTTCGATGCCCTGCTTCAGCGTGACGTCGACGAGGCCGCAGCCGTGGCAGCCGCCGCCGAAGCGCAGCACGACGACGCCTTCGGCCGTCACTTCCTGCACGCTGACGTGGCCGCGGTGCTGGGCGAGCTGCGGATTGACCTCCTGCTCGACCACCCAGCGCACGCGCTCGACCAGCGAGGCGGCTTCCGGCGGTGCCTCGCCCTTGATCTTCGGCGCGCGGATCTGCAACTGACCGCCGGTGGCGCGGCTTTCGTAATCGATCTCGGCGCCATCGAGGTAGGGCACGCTCGGCGCATCGAGCCACAGCGTGAAGCCGTCGCAATCGATCGCCCACTCGTCGCCCTGCAGGTCATCGCTGCCGGCGAACTCCAGGCGCACGTCCGCACGCGGGGTGCCCGCATGCACGGCCGACAGCCGCACGCCCAGACCCGGCAGCGTCTCGCGCTCGATCAGCTTGCGGAAATGCGTCTGCGCGGTTTCGGAGATGTTGATCATGCCGCGTATTCTAGCGGCCCCGCGCCCGTGCACACGCCGGTCGCCGTCTGCCGCATGAACGGCCCTCGACAGGAGATTCCACGATGTCCGACCTCATTCCACTCAGCGATGCCCACTGCGTTCCGCGCCGCGGCGACGCGCATCGTCTGCCCGAAGCCCGCGTCAGCGAACTGCTGCCACAGGTGGCCAGTTGGACGCTGGCCGAAGACGGTCAGGCGCTGACCCGCACGTTCCGCTTCGACGACTACTACCGCACGATGGCCTTCGTGAACGCGCTGGCCTTCATCGCCCACCGCGAGGACCACCATCCCGATCTCGGCGTGCACTACGACCGCGTCGAAGTCCGCTACTCGACCCACGATGTCGGCGGCTTGAGCGAGAACGACTTCATCTGCGCGGCCCGGGCCGACCAGCTGATCGCCTGAGCAGTGCCGGACCAGGACGCACTGCAGTCGCGACGCGTCCTGGCTCTCGAAGACCCGGACCGCCCGGCTCACCGCAGCCGGTCGAGTGCCTCGCGCAGATCGTCGGCCAGCGGTGCGTTGAGGAGGTAGGCCTCGCCGTCGTCGAGGGTGAATTCCAGCGACGCAGCGTGCAGGAACAGACGGCGCAGGCCGATCTGGTCGCGCATGCGCTTGTTGACCTCGACATCGCCGTACTTGTCGTCGCCAGCGACCGGATGGCCGATGTGTTGGGCGTGGACGCGGATCTGGTGGGTGCGGCCGGTTTCGATCCGCACCTCGCAGTAAGACTGCCCACCGCGCCGCTCGAGCGCACCGAAGTGGCTCAGCGATTCCTTGCCGGCCGGGTTCACCTGCACGTGGCGCTCGCCGCCCTGGCGCAGGCCGACGTGCAGCGGCGCATCGACGCTCATCGTGCCGTCGGGCATGCGGCCGGCCAGCAGCGTGAGGTAGCGCTTGCGGATGCCGGCGCCGTGGTCCTCGCGCAGCAACGCCTGCAGCTGGGTCAGGGCCGAGCGCTTCTTGGCCAGCACCATCAGGCCGGAGGTGTCGCGGTCGAGCCGGTGGACCAGCTCGAGCGACTGGGTTGGCCGCAGCGCGCGCAGAGTCTCGATGACCCCGAAACTGATGCCGCTGCCGCCATGGCTGGCGATGCCGCTGGGCTTGCTGATCGCCAGCAGCCGGGCGTCCTCGAACACGATGCTGGCGTCCATCGCTGCCAGCAAGCCCTTCGAGGGCGTGCCGGCCTCGCCCGGCGCCTCCAGCCGGACGGGCGGAATGCGCACCTCGTCGCCAGCGTCGAGCTTGCGCTCGGGCTTGGCGCGGCCCCCATTCACGCGGACCTGCCCACTGCGCACGATCTTGTAGATGATCGATCTCGGCGCGCCCTTGAGCTGGCCGAGCAGGAAATTGTCGAGGCGTTGGCCGTCACGATCGTCCGGAACCCGGACCAGTCGAACGCCACCGCCGCCGGCGGAGCCGGAACCGTTGTCAGTCATCGTCGCCTGTTTATCTGGTACACTCGGGCCGCGATCTAAGGTGCTGATTTCTTTGAAAGAACACGGGCCAAAAGCCTGCCTTTCAAAGGCTTCCGGACAGTGCGCGGCCACCGCCCCAGGGGCGGCCATGTTAGCGGCTGTACGGCAGTACCGACCATCGCCCGATGCCTGGCATCGGCGCTGAACACGTCCCGCGTGACGTTCGCGACCGCCAAACACCGGTCGCAAGCGGTCCGCGGCCTGCACTACCCAGACACAAACAGAGCGCTCCCGCGGCCCGCCGTGGTGTCGTAGCGCTGGACAATCCGGTTCGTCGCTGCGCGTGCGCGGCGGCTTCAGGCTTCATCCAGGCGAAACGCCCCGGCGTTCCGCGCGTGAGAGCGCGCAAGGAAACGCAACCATGAAGCGCATGCTGATCAACGCGACGCAGGCAGAAGAACTGCGCGTCGCCATCGTTGATGGTCAGTCCCTGTACGACATCGACATCGAACAGCCGTCCAGGGAACAGAAGAAGTCCAACATCTACAAGGGTCGTATCACCCGCATCGAGCCGTCGCTCGAAGCCGCGTTCGTCGAGTACGGCGCCGCCCGCCACGGCTTCCTGCCGCTGAAGGAAGTCTCCCGCGATTACTTCCAGGCCGGTGCCGACCCGAACAAGGGCGTCATCAAGGAACTCCTGCGCGAAGGCCAGGAAGTCGTGGTCCAGGTCGACAAGGAAGAGCGCGGCAACAAGGGCGCTGCCCTGACCACGTTCATCTCGCTGGCCGGCCGCTACATGGTGCTGATGCCCAATTCGCCGACCGCCGGTGGCGTGTCGCGCCGGATCGAAGGCGAAGACCGCGCCGAGCTGAAGAAGGCGATGGACGCGCTCGACATCCCCGACGAGATGGGCGTGATCATCCGCACCGCCGGTGTCGGCCGTGACGCCGAAGAGCTGCAGTGGGATCTCGACTACCTGCTGAGCATCTGGCGCGCGATCGCCGAAGCCGCGCTGAGCAAGCCCTCGCCGTTCCTGATCTACCAGGAATCGCGTCTGATCACCCGTGCGCTGCGCGACTACATGCGCGCCGATATCGCCGAAATCCTCGTCGATACGCCGGAGATGTACGCCGAGGCGAAGGAATTCGTCGAGCAGGTGATGCCGCACAACCTGCGCAAGCTCAAGCATTACACCGACGATGTGCCGCTGTTCAACCGCTATCAGATCGAGTCGCAGATCGAGAGCGCCTACGAGCGCACCGTGCGTCTGCCGTCCGGCGGCGCGCTGGTCATCGACCAGACCGAAGCCCTGACTGCGATCGACGTGAACTCCGCCCGCGCCACCAAGGGCGGCGACATCGAAGAGACCGCGTTCAACACCAACCTGGAAGCAGCCGAGGAAGTGGCCCGCCAGCTGCGCCTGCGCGATCTCGGCGGCCTGGTGGTCATCGACTTCATCGACATGTCGTCGAACAAGCACCAGCGCGACGTCGAGAACAAGCTGCAGAACGCGCTCAAGTACGACCGCGCCCGCGTGCAGCAGAACAAGATCTCGAAGTTCGGTCTGCTGGAGATGAGCCGTCAGCGCCTGCGCGCGTCGCTGGGCGAGTCGAGCCAGATCGTCTGCCCGCGCTGCGAAGGCCATGGCCGCATGCGCAGCATCGAATCGCTGTCGCTGTCGATCATCCGCGTCGCCGAAGAGCACGCGATGAAGGACAACACCGGACAGGTGCTGGTGCAGGCCCCGGTCGAGATTGCGAACTACCTGCTCAACGAGAAGCGCAGCGCGCTTGAGGAAATCGAAAAGCGCCACGCCGCGCCGATCATCATCGTCGCCGACGAGCAGTTGCACACGCCGCACTACGAGGTCTCGCGCATCCGCGAGAACGAACTCGGTGAGGAAACCGCGCGTCCGAGCTACCAGCGCGGCACGCCGCGTCGCGTCGCGACGATCGCGCTGAGCAAGAACAACCTCAACGTGCCGCCGCCGGCCGTCACCAATGTGCGTCCGACGCAGCCCGCGCCGGTTCGCGAGCCGAAGCCGGAAGCCGTTGCGCCCGCACCGGCGCCCGTGCCGCAGCCCGCACCCGCACCGGTCGAACGGGTCGCCACCGGCGGCGTCATGGGCTGGCTCAAGACGCTGTTCGCACCCCCTGCCCCGGCCAAGCCCGCCGCACCCGCGCAGACCGAGCGCGCGCCGCGTGCCGATGGCGGTCCGCGCGGCGAGAACCGCGGCGATCGCAACGATCGTGGCCGCAACGGCCAGCGCCGCGACCGTCGCGGTGGACGTCAGGGACAGGGCGGATCGAACCCGTCGCCTGTCGCGAACGAAGCCAAGCAGGCGGCGCCCGCGCAGCAGGCCCGCGACGACACACAGCGTGAAGCGCGTCGCGAGCCCGCGGCCGTTGCCGATGCCGGCGCCCGCAAGGAGCGTCAGCAGGAACGTCGCCAGCGCCAGAAGCAGCGCGGCCCGCGCCAGAAGACCGAAGGCGACGTGACCGAGGCCCAGGCGGCGATCGCCGTCGCCGCGCCGGTTGCAGCCGCATCGATCGACGCGCCCCGCGCAACCCAGCCCGACATCGAGCAGACCGCGCCGGCAACGGCGATCGACAGCGCACCTGCTGCCGTCGCCACGCACGCAACGCCGCGCCCTGAAACCGCACCAGTGCACACCGATACGGATGCGGACGACAGCGACGATACGAGCGCGTCCGATGCCGATGGCAACAGCGAGTCCGGTGACGATGACGGCAGCAACGGCCGTCGACGTCGCGGTCGTCGTGGTGGCCGTCGTCGTCGTCGTGGCAAGGCCGGTGACGGCACGGCTGGCGACGAGACCTCGCTGGACAGCGATGACGCAGGCGACGACGACACCGCCGTGGCCACCGGTCATGGCCAGCCCGAGTTCGACTTCGACGATCTGCCCGCACCTGCGGCGCAGGCGACGAGCGAACCGCGCGCTCCTGCGCAGCAGGACACGCGTCCGGCCGTCGCGGCGGCTGCGGTCGCCGCGAGCGCCGTGGTGCAGCCGAGCGAGCCGGCAGTCGAAACGCCTGCGCCTGCGCAGCCGGTCGACACCTGGACCGCGACGCCTGCTCCGGTCGAAGCCGAGGCGCCGCAGACCCCGGTCGAACGCGCAGCACCTGTGGCCGATGCACCCGTGCTGCCGCCGGTGGTCGAGTCGCCGGTCGTCGCAGACGTGACGCCGGCGCAGGACACCGCGCCTGCCAAGATCGCCGCAGACGACGTCGCGAATGCGGCCCGTTCCGTGGCGCCGGTGGAGCCGGCGCGCAGCTTTGATCCTGCGCCGCAGGCCGAGCCGAACGTCAGCGACGAAGCACCGGTTGCTGCCGCACCGCAGATCGACGCCACGCCGTCGATCGACACGGCCAGCGCACCGGCACCGTTCGACGAGACGCCGGCCGCGCCGCGTGCACCGGTGGCCCAGGGCCTGTTCGACGCGCCTGCACCGGCTGCAACGCAGCCTGTCGAGTCGCCGTCCTTCGAGCCCGAGACGACCGGCGTTGCGCCGGGCGATGCGGCGCTGACGGATGAAGAGGTCACGACGCCGGTCGAGCCCGCGGTCGCGGATGCAGCGTCGGTCGAATCCGACGACGCAGACAGCGACGATGAGCCCGAGTCGGACTACCGTACCGATCCGCGCCTGCGGTCACGTCCGAACGACGCTTGAGTCATTCCGGCTCTTGTGACAACGAAAAACCCCGGCTTCGGCCGGGGTTTTTTCTTGGGTCATCGTTCCATCGCTGCGGACGCATGCCTGCGCAATGCAGGCATCGCGGCGACATAAAACCTGCGTCAGATCGCGAGCTCCACCGGCGCGACGCCGTACTGGCTTGCCAGACGCGCGAGCGCGATCGAATCCTGGATCTGCAGCTTCTCGAACAGCCGCGATTTGTGCGTGTTGACCGTCTTGGCACTGAGGCTCAGACGTCGCGCGATGTCTTCCTGGCGCAGGCCCTGCAGGAGCAGCATCGCCACTTCCATCTCGCGCGGCGACAACGCGTCGAACGGCGTTTCGTTGCCGCCGATGCCCGACAGCGCGAGATTCTGCGCGATGTTGCTGGCGAGATAGCGTCGTCCACGCGCGACATCACGCACCGCGCGCACGAGTTCCGCGGCATCGCCACCCTTGCCGACATAACCGGACGCACCGGCTTCGATCATCCGACGCGGCATCGGCCCGTCTTCGAGGATCGACACCACGATCACCCGCGTTTCCGGCTGTCCGCGCACCACACGCTCGGTCACTTCCAGCCCGCTGACGCCCGGCAGATGCAGGTCGCACAGCACGATGTCCGGCTTGAGTCTGCGGATCAGCGGCAAGGCTTCCTCTCCGCTTTCGGCTTCGCCGACCACTTCGATATCCGCCTCGCTCGACAGGATCATGCGCAGCCCTGTGCGGACGAGTGCATGGTCGTCGACCATGAACACGCGAATCGTCATCCCTGTCTCTCCATTCCCGTCCCACCCCGGCGTCCGAGGCTACGCTGCGCGTGAGATGAATCGCAAGTCGGGAAATGCTGACTGCGTGGTCAGCCCGCTGCCTGCGCAGGCGTCATCATCAAACGGATGTCGTCGACCATCGCATCGACGGGCTGGTCGTACTGGAATGCAAGGCGCAAACGGCCGTCGGGACCGATGAGGTAGTTCACCATCGTGTGATCCATCGCGTACGACGAACTCGTCGGCACTTCGCGATAGGTCACGCGGAACGACTGCGCAGCGAGTCGCGTCTGCATGTCGTCGCCGCGCAGCGCGACGATGTCACCACCGAATGCGCCGACGTACTGCGCGAGGATCTCGCCGGTGTCGCGCTTTGGATCGACGGTGACGAACACGATCTGCAGGCGCTCACCGTCAGCGCCAAGCGCGCGGCGGATCTGCGAGGCCTTCAGCAGGCTGGTCGGACAGACTTCGGGGCAATGCGTGTAGCCGAACGACAGCAGCACGTAGCGCCCGCGGAAATCGCCGAGACCACGCGGCTGGCCCTGCGTGTCCTCGAGATCGAGGCTGCGGCCGTAGGACACGCCCCTCAGATCGGTGCCCGTGTACGGCCCGGCCGGCGGCGCGCTGCAGCTTGCGAGCAGCATCGTGGAGACGGCGATGGCGGCGAGACGAAGAAGCACGGTCGGCAGTCGGTCGAAGGCACGGCGCGGAATGCGCAGAACCCAAGTCTAGCGACGCATCGCTGAAGGTCCGCCGCGACCGATCGTCGCAGCGCGCGCTCAGAGCTTGCGCAGGCGCTGGATCGCCGCGTCCAGCGTCGCGTCGTTCTTGGCGAAACACAGCCGCGCCAGGCGCTGACCGGCAGGCGGCGCCGCATAGAACGGCGACAGCGGAATCGCTGCAACGCCCTTCTCGATCGTCAGCCAGCGACAGAATTCGGCGTCGTCGAGATCGCTGACCGCCGAATAGTCGACCAGCTGGAAATAACCGCCCGGCACCGGCAGGCATCGCAGCCGCGTGCTGGCGAGCTGCGCAGCGAACGCGTCGCGCTTGGCCTGGTAGAAGGCGCCGAGCTGCTCGTAGTGTTCCGGTTCTTCGCGCAGCATCTCCGCGAACGCATGCTGCGCCGGCGCGAAGGTGCAGAACACGTTGTACTGGTGAACCTTGCGGAACTCCGCGCTCAGCGCGGGCGGCGCGATGCAGTAGCCGAGCTTCCAGCCGGTGCAGTGGTAGGTCTTGCCGAAGCTCGACACGACGAAGCTGCGTTCGCGCAGTTCCGGCCAGCGCAGCGCAGATTCGTGGCGCGCGCCGTCGAACACGATGTGCTCGTAGACCTCGTCCGACAGCAGATAGATGCCGGTGTCGCGCAGCAGCTCGGCGATCGCCTGCATGTCCCCCGCGCCGAACATCGCGCCGGACGGGTTGTGCGGGCTGTTGACGATCAGCATCCGCGTCTTCGATGTGACCGCGTCGCGCACGCGCTGCCAGTCGGGCGCGAACGTCGCGGGATCCAGCGGCACGTGCACGGCCACCGCGCCGGCCAGTTCGATCGCCGGCTCGTAGCTGTCGTAGGCGGGGTCGAGGACGATGACCTCCTCGCCTGCGCGCACCACTGCGTGGATCGCGTTGAAGAGGGCTTCGGTGGCGCCGCTGGTGACAGTGATCTCCGCATCGGCGTCGGGCAGATGCCCGTAGACGCGTTCGGTCTTCTCCGCGATGGCCTGCCGCAGCGCCGGGATCCCCGTCATCGGCGCATACTGGTTGTGGCCGGCGCGCATCGCCGTGGCGAGTGCGTCGACCAGGCGTTGCGGCACGTCGAAATCGGGAAAGCCCTGCCCGAGGTTGACGGCGCCGTGTTCGGCCGCCAGCTGGGACATCACGGTGAAGATCGTGGTGCCGACCTTGGGAAGCTTGGTCCGGATCATCGCCTGCATGCCGTTGGGGATCTGAGGGGCCACGAGTGTACGGACGCGGACCACGGGGATAAACCGCCGCCATGAACAACCAGCATCCCATCGACGACACCCGCCTGGTCGCGCTGCTGCACGCCTATCTGGATGCCCGCTACCGCTGGCAGCACCGCGACGACTGGCACGACATCGTCATCGGGTTGCCCACGCCGGGCCTGGATCTGCGTTATCCCGACGCCGCCGGCTACGGCTGCATCTCGGCGTGGAATCCGATGTCGGAACTGCGTCCGCCGACCGAGAACCGGCGCTCCGACAAGGCGCTGGAGGCCGAGCTCACCGCGCTCGGGCTGCCGCACATGCCCGCCTTCGCCAGCGCCGCCGACCGCAGCTGGCGCGAGCCGAGCTGGATCGTGTTCGGCATGGACGTCGACGCGTTCGATGCGCTGGCACGACGCTACGGCCAGCTGGGCACGCTGTGGTGGCCGCGCGAGACGCCGGTGCGCCTGCGCATGTACGCCAAGCGTCCCAGCGGACTCGAAGGCGACCAGCACGTCGACTGGCTGCGCTGACGCAAACCGCGTCGCTGCGGATACGATGGCCGCGCGACCGACCGGGTCGCGCCCGTGGGCCCATCGCCGCCGCATGTCCGAGTCCGCTTCCGTCCCGCCGCTGCTCGCCGCCCGCGGTCTGTGCTTCCTGCGCGACGCGCGCCCGGTGTTCGGACCGCTCGATTTCGACGTCGCTGCCGGCGAGGCTCTGCTGGTGCAGGGCGGCAACGGTGCGGGCAAGACCACGCTGTTGCGCGTGCTGGCCGGTCTGCTGGAAGCCGACGGCGGTACGGTCGAAGTCGACGGCGCGCCGGTCGCTCGCGCGATGCGCGCCGGCACGATGGCGTATCTGGGCCATCTGCCGGGCCTGAAGGCCGATCTCGACGCGATCGAAAACCTCGAGTTCCTCGCGCGCCTGCAGGGCTGCCGCGCGAGCCAGACAGCCGAACGCGCGCTCGCTCTGGTCGGACTGGCCTCGCATGCGCATCTGCTGGTGCGGCAGATGTCGGCCGGGCAGAAGAAACGACTCTCGCTGGCGCGGCTGTGGATGTCGCCGGCGCCGCTGTGGCTGCTCGACGAGCCCTACGCCAATCTCGATCTGCAGGGCATCGAACTGGTCAACCGCATGGTCCGCGCCCAGCTCGAAGACGGCGGCGCGGCGCTGGTAACCACGCACGGCGCCTATGCCGCGCCGCCGGTGCGTACCCGAGAACTGGTGCTGGACGCAGTCGCATGAGTGCACATCCGACCCTGCCCGGCAGCGCAAGAGCGCTGATCGCCCGCGACCTGCGCCTGCTGTGGCGGCGCCGCGGCGATGCCCTGCAGCCGGCGCTGTTCGCATTACTGGTCGTCGTGCTGTTCGCGCTGGCGCTGGGCAACGAACCCGGGACGCTGCGCGCCGTGGCGCCCGGCGTGCTGTGGGTCGCGGCGGTGCTGGCCGGCCTGCTCGCGCTCGACACGCTGTTCCGCGGCGATGCAGAAGACGGCTCGCTCGAACAATGGATGCTCAGCCCCGTGCCGCTGGCCTGGCTGGTGCTGGTACGCACCGCGGTGCACTGGGCGACGACGACCCTGCCGCTGCTGGTCGCAACGCCATTGCTGGCCGAACTGCTGGGCCTGCCGCGCGACCAGCTGCCTGTTCTGCTGGCCGGTCTCGCACTCGGCACGCCGCTGCTGAGCCTGCTCGGCGCGGTGGTCGCCGCGCTGACCATCGGCATGCGCCGTTCCGGTATCCTGCTGGCACTGCTTGCCCTGCCCCTGTACGTTCCGGTGCTGGTGTTCGGTGCCGGCAGCGTCGCGATCGCGGCGCAGGGGCATGATCCATCCGGCGGGCTGTTGCTGCTCGCCGCGGGCCTTGCCGCCGCGCTCGTGCTGGCACCGGTCGCTGCGGCGACCGCCATCCGCATCGCACTCAATTGACTGGCCCCGCGACGGGTCTGGAGGGTCCCGTCGCCGACGTGCAATCCGTTCCGCAACGCCGCGCCACGCCCGCGACCGCATGCCCGCCATGCGCGCTCCGAGACCGCAAGCCAGCGACCCGCACGCCTAAATGAACTCTGTCCTCCTCTGGTTCCATCAACTCGGTTCGCCCCCCACCTTCGACCGCTTCGCGCGGCGCTGGGCGCCGTGGGGCTTCGGCCTCGGCCTGTTGACGATGGCGGTCGGCCTGTACGGCGCGCTGTACGTGGTGCCCGCCGATTACCAGCAGGGCGACAGCTTCCGCATCCTCTACATCCATGTGCCGAGCGCGTGGATGAGCCTGGCCGTGTTCGCGGCAATGGCGATCTACGCCGCGATCGCACTCGTCTGGCGGATCAAGCTCTGCGAGATCCTGGCGATGGCCTGCGCGCCGATCGGCGCCGCGTTCACGGTGATCACGCTCGCGACGGGTTCGATCTGGGGTCGGCCGATGTGGGGCACCTGGTGGGACTGGGATCCGCGCCTGACCACCGAGCTGATCCTGCTGTTCCTGTATCTGGGCGTGATCGGTCTCTACCACGCGATCGAAGACCGCCGCACCGCCGCGCGCGCGGCCGGTCTGCTGGCGATCGTCGGCGTCGTGCTGCTGCCGGTGATCCGCTATTCGGTGGTGTGGTGGGATTCGCTGCACCAGGGCCAGACGATCCGCGTGTTCGGCGAGTCGAGCATCGACGGCAGCATGCTGTGGCCGCTGCTGTGGATGGTGGTCGGCACCAAGTTCTGGTTCGTCGGCTCGCTGCTGGCGCGCGCACGCGCCGACAACCTGCGCCGCGAAGTCGGCAAGGACTGGGTGCGGGCGCTGGCCGCGCCGACCGGAGATCGCGCATGACCTATATCGAGTACGTCGTCGCCGCCTACGCGGTGTTCGCCGCCGTGCTGGCCTGGGATTTCGTCGCGCCGCGTATCCGCACTGCGCAGCTGCTGCGCGCGGTGCGTCTGCTGGCATCGCGCCGCGCTGCGGCGACGATTGTGGCCGCAGATGACACCGCGGAGCTGACCCGATGAATCCGGTCCGCCGCCGCCGTCTGCTGTTCGTCGTCGCGATCGTCGCGGCCAGCGCGCTGTCGATGACGCTGATCGCGTTCGCCCTGCAACGCAACGTCTCCTATCTGTATACGCCGCACGAAGTGCTGGGCGGGATCGCCGGCGCCGCGGTGTCGTCGGGCGAAGCGCGGTTCCGGCTCGGCGGCATGGTCGCCGGCGGTTCGTTCTCGCGTGCCGAGGGCTCGATGGAAGCGCGCTTCCGGGTCACCGATGGCGATGCCGAACTGCCGGTGCGTTACACCGGGCTGCTGCCCGATCTCTTCCGCGAACACCAGGCGGTGATCGCGACCGGACGCATGGACGGCGACACCTTCGTCGCCGAGCAGGTGCTCGCGCGCCACGACGAGACCTACGTGCCGAAAGAAGTTGCCGACAAGATGGGCCTCGCGCACGACAAGCACGGCATCGTGACGCCGGCCGACGCGGACGCCGCGCAGTGATCGAAGTGGTGCGTGGCGCACATACCGGAGTTGTCGATGCTGCCTGAGCTCGGCCAGATCGCGTTGTTGCTGGCGCTGGTCGCCGCGACGCTGCAGACGGTGCTGCCGCTGCTCGGTGCGCAGCGCGGTCTTGCGCCGTGGATGGCGACCGCGCGTCCGGCCGCGTACGCGCAATGGGCGCTGACGTTTCTCGCGTGGGCGGCGCTGACGGCCGCGTTCGTGCAACAGGATTTCTCGGTGCGCTACGTCGCCGAGAATTCGAACTCGCTGCTGCCGATGGTCTATCGCTTCACCGCGGTCTGGGGTGGACACGAAGGCTCGCTGTTGCTGTGGGTGTTCGTGCTCGCATGCTGGAACGCGGCGGTGGCGTGGTTCTCGCGCTCGTTGCCGGACGTGGTGCTGGCGCGCGTGCTCGCGATCATGGGCGCGGTCTGCCTGGGCTTTCTCGCGTTCCTGATCTTCACCAGCAACCCGTTCGAACGCATCCTGCCGATGCCGCTCGAAGGGCGCGATCTGAATCCGCTGCTGCAGGATCCGGGCATGATCGTGCACCCGCCGATGCTCTACATCGGCTACTCGGGTTTCATGGTGCCGTTCGCGTTCGCGATCGCCGCGCTGCTCGACGGCAAGGTCGACGCGCACTGGCTGCGCTGGACGCGGCCGTGGACCAATGTGTCGTGGGCGTTCCTGACGATCGGCATTGCGCTCGGTTCGTGGTGGGCGTATTACGAACTCGGCTGGGGCGGCTGGTGGTTCTGGGATCCGGTCGAGAATGCGAGCTTCATGCCGTGGCTGGCCGGCGCGGCGCTGATCCACTCGCAAGCGGTCACCGAGAAGCGCGGCAGTTTCCACGGCTGGACGCTGCTGCTGGCGATCGCGACGTTCTCGCTGTCGCTGCTCGGCGCATTCCTCGTACGCTCCGGCGTGCTGACCAGCGTGCACAGTTTCGCCGCCGATCCGACGCGCGGGCTCTTCATTCTCGTGTTCCTCGGCCTCGTCGTCGGTGGCTCGCTGCTGCTCTACGCGTTACGCGCGCCGGACGGCCGCGATGGCAAACCGTTCGCGGCGACCTCGCGCGAAACGCTGCTGCTCGCGAACAATCTGCTGCTGGTCGCGGCCTGCGCGATGGTGCTGCTGGGCACGCTGTATCCGCTGCTGGCCGATGCATTGAATCTCGGCAAGATTTCGGTCGGACCGCCCTACTTCGGGCTGTTGTTCCTGCTGCTGATGACGCCGCTGGTGCTGCTGTTGCCGTTCGGTCCGCTGACGCGATGGCAGAACGAGGACATGTCCAAGCCGCTGCGCATGCTGCTGCCGTGGGCGGCCCTCGCGCTGATCGCGGCGACGCTCGCGTTCTTCACCGCGCCGCAGGGCCCTTGGAAGGTTGCGATGGGTGTGGCAGGCGCGGTGTGGGTGGCCGGCGGCACGGCGCGATTCGTATGGACCCGCCTGCGCGCGCCCGGCGGTCGCATGGGCGCGGAGATGACCGGCATGGTGCTCGGCCATCTGGGGATTTCGGTGTTCCTGATCGGCGCGCTGCTGGTCGAGGGCCTCAACGTGCAGCGCGAAGTGGCGTTGCTGCCGGGCCAGTCACTGGAGATCGGACGCGATGCCTTCGTGCTCGACAGCGTCGCCCATCACGTCGGTCCGAATTACGAATCCGATCGCGGCACGGTACGCATGCTGCGCGACGACCGGCTGGTGACCACGCTGCATCCCGAAAAGCGCACCTACGCCAGCGGCGGCCAGGTGATGACCGAAACCGCGATCCGTCCCGGCGTGACGCGCGATGTCTACGTCGCGCTCGGTGAACCGCTGGGCGGCGGCGCCTGGGCGCTGCGCGTACACATCAAACCTTTCGTGCGCTGGGTCTGGGCGGGCGCGTTCCTGATGGCGCTGGGCGGTTTCGTCACCGCGGCCGATCGCCGCTTCCGCCGGCCGCGTCGCGAGAAGGCCGCATGAGTGCCTCGCGCGCCCGCTGGCTGCCGCTGGCCGTGTTCGGCGTGATCCTCGCGCTGCTGGCTGCAGGCGTGTGGCTGAGCCGCAGTCCGGATCGCGACGCCCTGCCCTCGCCGTTGATCGGCAAACCGGCGCCGGCGTTCCAGCTGCCGGTGCTCGGCGCACCGGAACGTCTGGTCACGCAGACCGATCTGCGCGGCACGCCGTATCTGCTCAACGTCTGGGGCAGCTGGTGCCCGGGTTGCCGCGAGGAGCACGCGGTGGTCAATGCGTTCGCCAAGACCGGCCGCGTACGCGTGATCGGCTTCAACTGGAAGGACGAGCCCGAAGACGCGACGCGCTGGCTCGCGCAGTTCGGCAATCCCTACGACCTTGTGCTCGCCGACTACGACGGCAAGGCTGCGATCGAATGGGGCATCTACGGCGCGCCGGAAACCTTCCTCGTCGATGGCGGCGGCACGATCCTGTGGAAGCACGTCGGCCCGATGACCGATGCGACGATCCGTGAGCAATTGATGCCCCTCGTCGAACGGCTGGAGGCGCCGTGATCCGCACCGCGTTGCTCGCATTGCTGTTGTGCCTGACGTGGCCGCAGGCCGCGCGCGCGCAGGTCGCCGTCGACGCCGCGCCGCTGCGCTTCGAGGACACCGCCGAAGAACGCCGTTTCCACAGCCTCGTCGCCGAGCTGCGCTGCGTGATGTGCCAGAACCAGTCGCTGGCCGATTCCAATGCGCAGATCGCCCATGACCTGCGCCGCGAAGTGCTGACGCTGATGCGCGAAGGACTGGACGACCCGGCGATCAAGGCGCATCTGGTCGCGCGCTATGGCGAGTTCGTGCTGTATAGCCCGCAGGTCGGCCCGTCGACGTGGCTGCTGTGGTTCGGCCCGCTGCTGCTGCTCGGCGCCGGCGGCGTGGTGATCTGGCGCGTCGTCGCCTCGCGCAAGCAAGCCGCGCCGCTGCCGCCCGACGACACGGAGACCTGGTGATGCTGCTGTTCGTCGTGCTCGCGATCGTGCTGACGCTGGCGACCGTCGTCGTCCTGACCTGGGGGCTGCGTCGTGGTGCGTCGCGGGTCGCGATCGCGGTCACGCTGCTGGTGCCAGTGCTCGTGGCCGGCATGTACATGCTGGTCGGCACGCCGCAGGCGCTCGATCCCGAAGAACTCGCCGCGCCCGATTCGCTGGACGACGCGATCGCGCGTCTGGAAACCGATCTGCAGCGCGATCCGCGACAGCCCGAAGGCTGGCTGCTGCTGGGCCGCGCTTATGCGGGACTGGAGCGGCACGCCGACGCGCGCGACGCGATCGCGCGCGCGGCGAAGCTGCTGCCCGAGGACGACGCGGTGCAGGTCGAAGCTGCGCAGGCCAGCGCGCGCGCAGCGCCGGACCGGCGCTTCGATGCAGCTGCGGTGCAGACGTTGCGCAATGTCCTCGCGCGCAATCCCGACCATCAGCACGCACGCTGGTATCTGGGCATCGCCCAGCGTCAGGCGGGCGACGATGCCGGCGCGGTCGCGACGTGGACGCCTTTGCTGCCGCTGCTCGATGGCGCCGCCGGCGACGCACTGCGCACCCAGATCGCCGTCGCGCGCACTGCCGCCGGCATGCCCGCGGACGACGCATCGGCGACTACTGCAGTCCCCACGCCCGGCACGCATGCGTTACGCGTCCGCGTACGACTCGATCCTGCCGGCGCCACGCTGCCCGGCGACGCGACGGTCTTCGTCATCGCCCGCCGGCCCGGCGGTCCGCCGATGCCGGTCGCGGTGCAGCGCCATCCGGTCTCGGCGCTGCCGCTCGACATCGTGCTGGGCGACGGCGACAGCCCCATGCCGACCCAGCCGCTGTCGGCGCTCGATTCGGTCGAGATCATCGCGCGCATCTCGCGCAGTGGCGACGCATCGCGCAGCGACGGCGACCTCGAATCCGCACCGGTGCGGGTGACGCTGCCGGCGCGCGATCCGGTCGAACTCGTCTTACCCGCCGCCGCGACGCCCTGACCGTCGCCACGCACCGAGTCGCTACACTGGCGCGATGACCGAATTCATCCCGCCGGGCAGCCGCTTCATCGACCTGCCCTCGCCGTTCCCGATGAAGCGCGGCCGCGCGCTCCGTGGCGCCCGCATGGCCTACGAGACCTGGGGCACGCTCGACGCCGAACGCGGCAACGCGATCCTGATCGTCACCGGCCTGTCGCCCGACGCGCACGCTGCCAGCCACGCCAACGACGACACACCCGGCTGGTGGGAGCCGATGCTCGGCCCCGGCAAGCCGATCGATACCGACCGCTGGTTCGTGATCTGCGTGAACTCGCTCGGCAGCTGCAAGGGCTCCACCGGCCCCGCGTCGAACAATCCCGACACCGGCGCACCGTACCGGCTCGCGTTTCCGGAACTGTCGGTCGAAGACGGCGCCGACGCCGCCGCGCATGTCGTCGCTGCGCTCGGCATCGAACGCCTGGCCTGCGTGATCGGCAATTCGATGGGCGGCATGACCGCGCTCGCGTTGCTCGCGCGCTTCCCGGGACTCGCGCGTACGCACATCAACATCTGCGGCGCCGCGCGCGCATTGCCGTTCTCGATCGCGATCCGCTCGCTGCAGCGCGAGGCGATCCGTCTGGATCCGATGTGGCAGAACGGCGCCTACACCGATACCGCGTACCCCGAGAGCGGCATGCGCATGGCGCGCAAGCTCGGCGTGATCACGTATCGCTCCGCACTGGAGTGGGATGGCCGCTTCGGCCGCGTGCGACTCGAATCCGATCGCCGCGAGGACGAGGAGCCGTTCGGCCTCGAGTTCGAAGTCGAGAGTTATCTCGAAGGTCACGCCCGCCGTTTCGTGCGCCGCTTCGATCCCAACTGCTATCTCTACCTCAGCCGCTCGATGGATTGGTTCGACATCGGCGAAAGCTGTGGCGGCAGCACCGACGACGGCCTGGCGAAACTGCGTGTCGAACGCGCGCTCGCGATCGGCGTACACACCGACATCCTGTTCCCGCTGCAGCAGCAGCAGCAGATCGCCGACGGCCTGCGCGCCGGCGGCATCGACGCGACGTTCCTGCCGCTGGAATCACCGCAGGGGCATGACGCGTTTCTCGTCGACATCGCGCGTTTCGGGCCGGCGGTTGCGGACTTTCTTGCTGCGCTGCCGCCTGCAACCGCGCCGGCCGCGGGCTAGACTGCGGCGATGCGTTTCGAGTCCACCGCCGCCGAGTCACCCGACATCGCCTTCCAGGGCCGCGACCGGTTGATCGCGGCGATCGATACGGCCATCGCAGCCGGTGACCACCACGCCGTCACCAGCGCGCTGCGCGGTGCCATGTGCGCGCTGATCCGCGATCCCGCGGTCGAACTGCCGGCCTGCACGCAACTCCCGGTCGACGGCCACTACGCCCGCCGCGAGCTGTATCGCAGCCTCGCGCATGGTTACAGCGTGGTCGCGATGACCTGGGCGCCCGGCCAGGGCACGCCGATCCACGATCACGACGGCCTGTGGTGCGTCGAAGGCATCTGGCGCGGCACGCTGGAAATCGCCCAGTACGAATTGCTCGAATCCGAGGGCGAGCGGTTCCGCTTCCGCGCGGCCTCGGGCATGCAGGCCGGCGTCGGCAGCGCCGGCAGTCTGATTCCGCCGCACGAATACCACACGATCCGCAACGCGAGCCCGGATTCCGTCGCCGTGTCGCTGCACGTCTACCAGGCGCCGATCGTGCATTGCGCGCGCTTCCGCCCCGAGGCGGACGACTGGTATCTGCGCTACGACGCCTCGCTGGTCGTCGACACCGTCGACTGAGCCGCGCGCGACGCTTCCGCTCGAACGTGAACAGGGGGGCGCATCCCACGACCCCAGCCGCTACAGTGAGCCGGCTCCCCCCGCCGCTCTCTGTCGAGGCCGATGACCCGATCGCTGCTGACCGCCTCCTTGGCGATGTTGCTTGCCGCCTGCGGCCAGTCCTCCACCGTGCCCGATGCCGATGGCCGCGCCGTCGATGCGCTGGTCGACGCGCAATTCGATGCATTTCTCGCCAACGATCCCGAAGCGATGACCGTGCTCGGCATCGACAGTCCGGATTCGCGCGTTGCCGCTGGCCGTCTGACCGACGCATCGCTGGTGCACCGCGCCGAGTTGCGCGACACGCTGGCCGCCAATCTGGCCGCGCTCGACGACATCGACGACGACGCGTTCGCGCCGCAGCAGCAGCGCACGCTGGAAATGGCGCGCTGGTTCTACCGCAGCCAGGCCGATCTGCTCGGCTTCGACTGGTCACCCGCGTGGTTGCCACTGGGCACGAATCTCTACGCCGTCGACCAGCTGTCGAGCATTCCGATGTCGCTGCCGGGGTTCTTCGAAAGCGCACAGCCGGTGACTGGCGCGGCCGAAGCACGCAATTACGTCGCGCGACTGCACGCGGTGGCGACCAAGCTCGACCAGGTGGGCGACAACCTCGACCTGCAGGCGAGTCACGGCGTGGTGCCGCCACGTATCGCACTCGAAGGCGCCGCCCTGCAGATCCGCGATCTGGTGCGCGTCGGCGTCGACAGCAGCCCGTTCGTGCAGGCCTTCGCACGCAAGCTCGATGGCGCACAGGGCATCGATGCCGCACTGCGCGAAGAGTTGCTGCGCGATGCGCGCACGGCGATCGAGGACGCGACGCTGCCGGCCTACGCGCGCCTGCTCGCGCGCATTGAAGCCGCCATCGCCACGCAGAATGCCGACAACGGCGTCTGGGCCCTGCCCGACGGCGACGACTACTACGCGGCCGCGTTGCGCTGGAACACCGGCGTCGGCATCGACGCGGCCCAGTTGCATGCGCTTGGCCATGACGAAGTCAGCCGCATCCGCGGCGAGATGGCGGCGATCGTGCGCGACCGCCTGCCGCTGGCCGAGGTCGAGACGACCCCCGCTTCAGACAGCGTCGACACTGCGACCGAAACCGTTGTTGCGAGCGTGTCCGACGCGGATCGCGAGGCCTTGCGTGCATCGGTCCAGACACGCCTGGATGCGATCGAGGACGCACTGCCCGGCTACTTCAACGCGCTGCCGACACAGCCGCTCGAAGTCCAGCTGGCGCCGCCCGATGCGACCGGCAATGCCGCGGTCTATTACGTGCCGCCCGGCGGCGATGTCCGACCCGGCGCCCTGGTGCTCGATGTCGCGCAGGTGCGCGCCCTGCCCGAAGGCGGACTGCCGACGCTGGTCTATCACAACGGACTGCCCGGCCATCATCTGCAAGTCGGCCTCGCCCAGGCGCAGGTCGCGTTGCCGCGGCTGCGGCGCAGTCTGGCGCCGACCGCGT
Source organism: Luteimonas fraxinea (assembly GCF_021233355.1). Lineage (NCBI taxonomy): Bacteria > Pseudomonadati > Pseudomonadota > Gammaproteobacteria > Lysobacterales > Lysobacteraceae > Luteimonas > Luteimonas fraxinea. Next base: position 418,148 of record NZ_CP089507.1, read on the forward strand.
TCACCGAAGGCTGGGCGATGTATGCCGAACGTCTCGCGGTCGAGATGGGTGTCTACGACGACGATCCGCAGGGTGATCTGGGCCGCCTGCGCGCAGAACTGGTGCACGCTGCGCGACTGGTCGTCGATACCGGCCTGCATTCCGAACGCTGGACGCTCGCGCAGGCGCAGACCTATCTGCGCGACGTTGCCGGCATGAGCGAAGCGCAGGCGCGCAGCGAGGCGCAGCGTCAACTGGTGCGCCCGGGTCGCGCGTGCGCACACACGGTCGGCCTGCACACTCTGCTCGCGCTGCGCGGCCATGCGCGCCAGTCACTGAAGAAGCGGTTCGACCTGCGCGCGTTTCACGGTGTGCTGCTGGAGAACGGCGCGCTGCCGCTGGATGTGGTGTCGCGCGCAGTCGATGCGTGGATCGCCGCGTCGAAGATCGAGGACGAAGGCGGCGCCGGCTGAGCCAGCGCCGCGGTCACTCGGACAGCAGCTGCTTGACCTCGACCCGCAGCGTGCGGCCACCTTCGATCAACCAGGCACGGCCGTCGACGACGATGCCGTCGCCGACATGCGCTTTCTCCACCAGACCGTCCTCGACGGCGCCACCCGACGCCGCATCGAAGCGCACCTGTTCGGGCATGCGCGACACCGGCTGCGGCACATCGGGACGCAAGGCAGCCGGCCGGCCTTCGACGTTCGAGACCATGTAGCCGTTCGGACACGGCGCGCGCACGCAGCGGATATTGCTCAGGTGCACGCGGAACACGCCTTCGGCGAGACGCACCTGGCCGTTCGGCTGCGAGGGCACGGTGTGGGTGCCCGCAGGCAGTGCGATCTCGCGCTCGGCGACCGGCTCGGCGTCGACGACGCGCTGGGCCGGCTGGCTCGCGCAGGCCGCGGCCGTCAACGGCAGCAGGACCGCGAACAGGATCCGCATACGGCGCGCACGCGCAGCCGACAGACGCGGTCGTGCAAGCATCCAGGCCGCCATCCCTTGCGGCTTCATTCGATCGTGCATGTCCCCTCCCGGGCTCCCGGCCCTGCGCCGGCACGCGCATGATGCCGGCCCACATGTTTGAAGAACGCAAAGACGCCGGGATTCAGGCCGCGCCGCGCTTCCGCTATACTCCCGCGTCCGTGCCGGAGTGGCGGAATGGTAGACGCAGCGGACTCAAAATCCGCCGCCCTTAAAAGCGTGCGGGTTCGAGTCCCGCCTCCGGTACCAGTCGATGGCCCGCGCATGCGGGCCGTTGCCGTTTCAGGGCCTGTCGCGAGCTCCTTTTTCCGCGTCGATCCTCGCATCGCGCACCGGTTCGCTCGGCTAGCATGCCGGCATGTGCCTGATCGCCATCGCCTGGAACACCCGTCCCGACCTGCCGCTCGCGTTGATCGCCAACCGCGACGAATTCCATGCGCGCCCGACCGCAGCCGCTGCGTTCGATCCGCAGCATCCGGAAGTCTACGGCGGCCGCGATCTCGTGCAGGGCGGCAGCTGGCTGCTGGCCTCGTCGCGACGCCGGCTCGCCGCGGTGACCAATGTGCGCGCCGGCGTCGCGCCCGAAGCGGCTGCGCTGTCGCGTGGCTGGCTGGTGCGCGATTTCGTGCAGGGCGACGCATCGGCGGCCGACTTCGCACGGAGCCTCTCGGAGACGGCGCAGGACTACGGTCGCTTCAATCTGCTGGTCTGGGATGGCGACGCGCTGTGGTTCGCCAGCAACCATCCGCGCTTCGATGCCGCGCCGGTCGCGCCGGGCCTGCATGCGATGTCGAACGGCGCCTTCGATGCGCCGTGGCCGAAGAGCACCGCGGCGACGCGGACGCTGGCGGACTGGCTGGCGACGACTGCACCCGCTTCGCCGCTTGCGCCGATCGACGATGCATCGTTAGAACCCCTGTTCGCCGGGCTGCGCGATACGCGCACGGCACCGGATGCAAGCTTGCCGGAGACCGGTGTCGGGCTCGCGCTTGAGCGGCGGCTGTCGCCTGCTTTTATCGAAGATCCGCAGTACGGGACGCGGTGCAGCAGCGTGGTGCTGGTGGACCGGGAGGGCATAGTGCTCTGCGAGCGGCGTTTCAATCCGGATGGCGAGGCGATCGAAACGTCGCGGCAGCGGTTGGCATCGCGAACGCGCTAGCGCCTGCGTCCATTCGCGCGGATCAGGATGTCATCGACCGCGGTGGCACCGATCACTCAGTTCGAGGTCGCCTCACATCGCACCGGCGCATCGTTTTCCAGCGCCTGTTCCCAGCCGTTCGGATTGCGCGTGGCGACGGTGTTGTTGATGCAGCTCTCGCTCTCGCCGGCCTGACGTGCAGTCATCGGTCCCGACAGTCGTCGTGCACCATCATTCGCCGGCGTCGCAGCTGGCAGCGGCGCGCCCGCACTGTCGGGTTGCGCGAGCTGTGCGGCGTCTGGATTCGGCGCTTCGATCACCGGCTCTGGCTGCGCGACGGGCGCATACGCGGCAGGCGCCGGTTCGACCGGTGTAGCGGTCTCGATGGGTGTCGTGTCGGCCGGCGCGGGCGCCTGTTCGACAACCGCTGGCGGTGCGTCGTCGAAGCGGTCGCGCAGCATGCCGCCGATCGCATCGGCGACGAGGCTGCCGACCAGCACGGCGAGCGCGATCGGCAGGAAGAAGGCCCAGGGGGATACGGCATCACGGTCGTAGCGCATCGACGGCTCCAGTGACCTCGTGGACACACCGGCATCTCGGAACGCCGGATATGCGAAAGGCCCAGTCTGCCGGATTTTGCCGGCCGGCCGGGCCTTCCAGTGCCGGAGCGTCTGCGGTTGGCCTTGCGCCTTCCGGATCTGCTTCGACGCCTGGAAGCTAGTGCCGGAACCGTTAGCGAGCCGTCAAAACCGGCAATCGTCCATCGGCAGACTCAGGGACGTGGCCACGGCCACCAGCCACGCCCGGTCAGGGCATAGCGATCGGCGGCACGCTCGAATCGGTTGCGTACGCTGACCCCGCCGAACAGCAGATACATCGGCAGGAACAATGGCCCGAGCACCATGTACTGGTACACGTGTGCGCGTTCGTGGTCGGCCAGCTGGATCGGCGCGTCTTCGCACCACGCGGCGCGGTGCGCGTAGGTCGTGCAGCGCACGTCCAGCGAATCGCCGGTGTGCAGGATCACGTTGCCGAACGTGATCGCCCCGCCCGGCCCCCAGGGCCAGCGGTCGAACACCAGTGCGAGGTCGTCGCGACGCCAGCGGCAGTGCGCACCGAACGGCAGCCCCGCAATACCGCCGACCAGTCCGATCAGCGTGTTGGGCACCGTCCACGTCGCGCCGAGCACCAGTGCCGCGACGCGCACGGCCGGATGCACGCTCAGCCCTCGCCTTCCGGCATCAGCATCCACAGCAGCAGGTAGACGAACAGACCGGGGAATGCGGCCGACACCACCGAGATGATGACGAACAGCGCGCGTACCACGGTCGGGTTCCAGTCGAATCGCCGGGCGATGCCGCCGACGACGCCGGCGAGCACGCGATCCTCGCGCGTGCGGCTCAAGGTGGGCGACGTCGCCATCAGCGCGCACACCCGGAACGCAGGCGCGTCATGCGCGCTGCGCCAGCCAGTCGTGGATCGCCGACGGCACCTGCGTCTGCGCGCGGCCCGACACGTAGATGCCGATATGCCCGCCACGGAACGACAGTTCCGAATAGTCCTGCGTGCCGACGAGCCCGTGCAGCGCACGCGACGCGTCCGGCGGCACCAGATGGTCCTGCTCGGCGAAGATATTGAGCACCGGCATCTCGACCAGCCCCAGATGCACTTCGCGATCGCCGATGACGATGCCGCCGTTGACGAATCCGTTGCCCTGGTAGAACTGCTTGATGTACTGGCGGAAGGTCTCGCCGGCCTGGTCGGGCGAATCGAAGATCCACTTTTCCATGCGCAGGAAATCTTCCAGCGCCGGCGCATCGTCGAGGATGTCGACCACACCCACGTACTTCTGCACCAGCAGGCGCCACGGCTTCAGCGTGAGGTAGCACGCGTTCATCATGTCGGCCGGCACGTTGCCGAGCGTGTCGACGAACAGATCGACATCGAGATCGCGCGTCCAGTGCGCGAGCATGTTGTCGTCGGTGTGGAAATCCACCGGCGTGACCATCGTGATCAGATTGCGCACACGCTCGGGATGCAGCGCGGCGTAGCTCAGCGCGAAGGTGCCGCCCTGGCAGATGCCCAGCAGGTTGATGGCATCGAGTCCGGCGCTGCGACGCAGATGATCCACAGCGCCACCGAGGAACCGTTCGATGTAGTCCTCGAGCATCAGGAAGCGATCGGAGCGGTCCGGGTAGCCCCAGTCGAGGATGTAGACATCCTCGCCGCGCTCCAGCAGACCCTTCACGATCGAACGGTTGTGCTGCAGATCGACCATATACGGCCGGTTGACCAGCGCGTAGGCGATCAGCAGCGGCACGCGCGCGGTCGGCGCCTTCTCGCCGATGAAGCGGTACAGCACGACCTTGCCGTCGCGCCAGACTTCCTGCTTGGTCGTCGCGCCGTAATCAAAGTCGCCGACCTCGCGCAGCGTGCGCAGACCAGCGCCCAGCTTCTGCTGGACGCGTGCGGCTTCGTCGGCGATGCGATCGGGCGTGATGTGCAGTGGTCCGGCCATGGTCAGCGCTTCCCTTTACGCGGCTTGCCGCCCTTGCCCTGCAACGGCTCGGGCGCGATTGGAATCGGCGAGATGAAGCCGAGGTTGGGCAGGCTGGCGACGCGTGTCGGCGACCGCGCCGTCTTGCGCGACGCGCGCGCCGGCGTGGCAGGTGCCGGCGTCGTGCGACGGGCGGATCGCGTGCTGCGCGCGGATTTTTTCGTGGCCGCGGCAGGACTGCGACCGCGGGTGTTGGCTGCCGAACGCGACTTCGCTGCCGGCGCGGGCTTCGAGACGGCCGTCTTCGCAGGTGTTTTCTTTGCGACAGCCTTCTTCGCCGGCGCGACTTTCTTCGCAGGTGCTTTCGTGACGGCGCGCTTGGCCGTGGCCTTCTTCGCGGCGACTTTTTTAACTGCGGTCTTCTTGACCGCAACCTTCTTCACCGCAGACTTCTTCGCAGGCGCCCGTTTCGTGACAGCCCGCTTCGCAGCCGGTTGCGCCGGCGCTGCGTCCTCTGCCGCAACACGTGGCTTGGACGAACCCGGATCGGGCGTCGACGTCACGACACGCGTCGCCCCAGCGGGACGACGCGGCGATGCGGTCGAGGTGGCGGTTGCATGCGCACCCGCGCCATCGACAGCATCGAGGCGATCCCGCACGCGGCGCAGCGCGCGTTCGAGATCGGCGATCTTGCGATGCGCGCCATCGAGCTCGGTGCGCGTCGGCAGGTCGAGCACGCGGCAGGCCTGTTCGACTTCGCGCTGCACAGCCTGACGCAGACGCATCTGGCCGCCGACCATGTCGGCATAGGCCTTGCGGAACGCCGGCGACAGCGCAACGTCGGCATACGCCTCTTCAGCGGCGTCGATCCACAGATCGAACAGCGCGCGCGGCGTTTCGATCGGCGTCGCCGGATCACGCGCAGCGAGCTTGCGTTCGAAGATACCGAACGCGGCCGTCGAGGCCTGCGTCAACAGCGTCTGGTAATCCTGCTGGCTGCGCTGGTGGTCGGCGAACGCACGGCCGAGCTGCTGCCAGCGTTCCTGGTGTTCGCGCGTCAGGCCGAATGTCGGCAGCGAGAACGCATCGCGTCCACCGCCGCCCATCACCTGGCTTGCGCCTGCCGCGTCGAGCCAGGGCTTGAGCCGCTGCAGCCACGTATCCCAACCTTCGATGCCCGGCCCTTGCAGACTGCCGAACATCTTGCCGACCGGATTGCCGCCCATCGCTTCGCGCCAGGCGGCGGTGATCGCCTCGGGCGATGCCTCGCGGCCCACGAATCCCGCAGCGACGCGCTGCACCTGTTCGAGCCAAGGCCCCGCCATCGACTGCAGGTGACGCAGTGCATCGGTGCCGGCATCGGACGGCTGTGCGGCGCCCTTGAACCACTGCGACGGATCGCCCCACGGCGGCGCACCTGCGCCCGCTGGCGCGGCACCCATCGGATTCCAGTCATTGCCCGGCATCGTGCGCTGCAAGGCGTCGCGCCACGCATCCCAGTAGCGGCGCGCGAGGCGCTCCAGATCCGCGACCTGCGCGTCCGGTCCCTGTCCCATGTTGAACATCGTCGACTCCTGCGAACCGCGTTCGATCATAGCAACGCCGCGCGGCGCCGACGGGTCAGAACTTGGGAATGCGCAGCGTCTTGCTCACCATCATCGCGCCGGACGCGGCGAACACCAGCACCAGCGGATGCAGCAGCCACGGTCCGAGACGCACTTCGCCCAGCCACAGCGCCTCGCCGATGCTGCCCTGCCAGGCGGCGACCGCGAGCAGAACCACCAGCAGCAGGCTCGACGGAATCGGCGTGCCCTCGAAGAACTTCACCTTGTCACTGCCCTGCGACAGGGTCTCGGCGGTCACGTTGTAGCGCGCGAGGCGGCTGACGCCGCAGCAGACGAAGCCGGCGAGCACGAGCACATCCCAGCCGCCCTGCATGCCGCAGGCGTAGGCCAGCGCGGCCGGCGCCACACCGAAGGAGATAACGTCGGCCAGCGAATCGAGCTCCCGGCCCAGCGTGGACGCGACCTTGCGCCAGCGCGCGATGCGGCCATCGAGCGCATCGAAGATGAAAGCCAACGGGATCAGCGCCATGCCGACCAGCAGATCGCGCACGCTCCCGTCCTGCAGATAGCGCATCGCCGCGAACACCGCGCCGGTACCGCAGAAGGCGTTTCCCAGCGTGAACCAGTCGGCCAGCTGGAAGTCGCGGAGCATCGAGAAGTGGCGGGGTCGGGACATCAGGGCTCCAGGGGAATGGCGTCGGGCGATGGTGCCGGGATGGCCCATGCAGCTGCGTGAGTATTGACACGAAGATATCAATTAGATATCAAACTCGAAACCCATTCGAGGACGCCGCGATGCAAGAGAACCCGATCCGCTCCCTGCCCGGCATCCCGGTCCTGCTGGTCCAGCTGGTGGTCCTCGCCCTGTGCGCGTGGACGCTGACGGGCACCGGCGGGGTGCTGCCGGTCGTCGCGATCGTCGTCGCCCTGGCGACCGCGTTCACCCTGATCGGCCACTACATGATCGAGCCAAACCAGGCGGCTGTGCTGAGCCTGTTCGGCAAGTACGTCGGCACGGTCAAGGACGCCGGCCTGCGCTGGAACAACCCGTTCTTCACCAAGAAGAAAGTCTCGCTGCGCGTGCGCAACTTCGAGAGCGGCCGGCTCAAGGTCAACGAACTCGAAGGCAGCCCGATCGAAATCGCCGCGGTCATCGTCTGGCGCGTCGTCGATTCGGCCGAGGCCGTGTTCAACGTCGACGATTACGAGAGCTTCGTGCACATCCAGTCCGAAGCGGCGCTGCGCGCGATGGCGACGAGCTATCCCTACGACCAGCACGAGGACGACCAGATCTCGCTGCGCAGCCATCCCACCGAGATTTCCGATCGCCTCAAGGAACACCTCGACGAGCGCTTGACCGCGGCTGGCGTCGACGTGCTCGACGCGCGCATCAGCCATCTCGCCTACGCACCGGAAATCGCCCACGCGATGCTGCAGCGCCAGCAGGCGAACGCAGTCATCGCCGCGCGTACGCGCATCGTCGCTGGCGCGGTCGGCATGGTCGAAATGGCGCTGATGGAGTTGCAGAAGAGCGGCGTCGTCACGCTGGACGAAGAGCGCAAGGCGGCGATGGTCAGCAACCTGCTGGTCGTGTTGTGCGGCGATCGCGGCACCCAGCCGATCATCAACACGGGCTCGCTGTACTGATGGCGCCGCATCACCTCGCCGCGATCGTGTTCGCGCTGATGGCGGTGCCAGCCTTCGTGTCCGCGCGCTGGCTGGTGCAGGGCCGCCTCCCGCTGTCGAACGGCAGCGGCGGCATGACGGTGCGCGACAAGGCCGTCCTGGACAACAAACTCGCACGGCTGCTGCGCATGATCGGACTGGCGATGCTGGCCACGGCGCTCGGCCTCGCGCTGTGGGGCGATCAGGAACGGCGCCTGCTCGCGTTGATCGTGGTGATGTTTCTCGCAGTCAACGGCCTCGCGGCCGCGTGCATCTTCACCGTCGCCAGCGCCAAGCGCCGCGTGCGAGGCGGTCGCGGGTGAGCGACAAGAAGGCCTATCCACTGCGCATCAATGCCGCGATCCTCGCGGCCGTGCAGCGCTGGGCCGACGACGATCTGCGCAGTGCGAACGCGCAGATCGAATTCCTGCTGCGCGATGCGCTGCGACGCGCGGGCCGTATCGCGCCGGCATCCGAATCCGAAGTTTCGAAGGACACAGGTCATGAGTGAGCGCTGGCAGTACAAGGTCGAGGAAATCAAGGTGAGCCTGCTGGGCGGGATCAAGCCGACGGACATCGAGGCGCGCCTGCAGTCGCTGGGACTGCAGGGCTGGGAACTGGTCAACGCCGTGTACGCCGCACCGGTCGGCCCTACCCTGCTGTTTCTCAAGCGACGCGCATGAGCGCAGCCCTCGCCACGCCGCGTCCGCGGCAGGACCTGCGCATCGCGGTCCTGCTCGCCGCTGCCGCTGCAGTCGCCACGCTCGCGGTCATTCCCTACCTGCTGCAGATGGATCCTGCGCGCATGACCGGCGGCGGCGCGATCGCGCTGCCGGCGCTGATCGCGATCCAGGCGATGTCGATGTTCATCCTGTGCGCGCTGCTCGCGTGGAGCGGTCTGCGCATGGGGCACCGCGTCGGACTCGGCGCGCCATTGCTGCAGCACTGGGTCAGCCGGCATGGCGACGCGCGGATCCGCGATCGCAAGCCGTGGCAGACGATCGGCCTGGGCGTTGCGGTCGCGATCGCGATCCTCGTGCTGTCGCGCGTGTTCGATCCGCTGCTGTTGCCGACGACGGAGATCCGGATGACCGACATCGCAGGCGCGCGCAGTGCGCTGTACGGTCTGATGGGATCGTTCTATGGCGGCATCGTCGAAGAACTGCAGCTGCGCCTGTTCCTGATGACGCTGATCGCGTGGGCCGCAACATGGTTGCTGCGCAGGCGCGCCGGCTTCGACGGCACGCTGTCGCCGCGCGTCGCATGGGCCGCGATCCTGATCGCCGCGCTGCTGTTCGGACTCGGCCATCTGCCGGCGGCATCGATGGTCTGGGGCCTCGACGCGGGCGTCGTCGTGCGCACGCTGTTGCTCAACGGCATCGGTGGCGTCGTGTTCGGCTGGCTGTACTGGAAGCGCGGTTTCGAAATGGCCGTGCTCTCGCATTTCGCCGCCGATCTGGTGCTGCATGCACTTGTGCCGCTGCTGCTGCCGCAGGGCGTGCTCTAGTCACCCACCTACGGCTTTCCTGACGGCGCGCACCGGCATCGCTAAGCTGGACGCATGCATCCCCATCCATCGTCCCGCCTCCTGCTCAACACACTCGCCATGGAACTCTGGCCCGCGCGCCTGCTGCGGGCGCGCAGCAATCGTGATGCGCGGGTGCTGTCGCGTGCGACGCAGGTGCTGCGGCGCAAACGTGATGGCGCGTATCTCGCAGCGGTGCTGCCTGAAGGCGTGATCGGGCTGATGCCGCGCTGGCAACGCGAGGCCGGCATCGATGATGCGCTGGACCTGATCGATGCGAGTACGTCGCATGCGACGCACGCGGCGACGCCCGATCTGCCGCTGTCGCAGGTCGAGGCCCGGCTCGAAGCATTGGGTCTGGACGCCGACGACTACGCCGCGCGCACCGGACTCGAGCTCGTCGCCGAGCCTGCCTGGCTGGCGTTCGCCGGTGTCGACCGCTATCGCCGGCCCTTGTGGCTGGAGTCGAACACAGCGCGCGCCTGGCACGCGCTGCATGCAGCAGCCGCACGTGAGGGCGTCGCGCTGGATGCGGTCTCCGGCTATCGCAGCCACGATTACCAGCTGGGCATCTTCGATCGCAAACGCGCGCGCGGCCTGTCGCTCGACGCGATCCTCGCCGTCAATGCGGCACCCGGTTACAGCGAACACCACGCCGGCAGCGCGCTGGATATCAGTGCGCCGGGTGAGCCGTCTGCCGAAGAATCTTTCGAGAGCACGGCGGCATTCGAGTGGCTCACGCGCCACGCCGCCGACCATGGTTTCACGATGAGCTATCCGCGCGACAACCCGCACGGCATCGTCTACGAACCCTGGCACTGGCGGTACCGGTCCGCCGCCGACTGAGCGACTGCTGCGCCGCGATCAGCGCCGCAGTGCGGCCACAGCCTGCAGCAGCCAGCCGAGCATCGTCAGCATGCCGCCCCAGGGCGCGAAGAACGACGGTCCGCCGAACAGGTGCCGCGACACCAGCGCGCCGGCGAACAGCAGCGTACCGATCAGCAACGCGACGAGAGAGGCCAGCTCGATCGTGCCGCGCACCGCGCGACCCAGCAGCACGAGCGCGATGCCGTGGCCGAAGGCGAATACCGCCGCGGTCTGCAGCGCGGTGCGCGCATCGCCGTCGACGGCGTGTGCGGCGTAGGCCGACAGTCCGACGGACACACCCGCCAGCAGCGCGCCGGCCGCGACCAGTCCGCCCATGTGCCGCGCATTGCGTCCGGATCCGATTCCCATTGCCTGCTCCGTTGCCACGTTTGCGGCGCGATGCGGACCGCGCGCAGGAAAACAGCGGCCCTGAAACGACACACGCCGCATCCCGGAGGATGCGGCGTGCGATGCACAAGCTGCGCGAGTGCGCCTGCTTACTCGGCCGGAGCCGCCGCAGGTGCCTCGGCCGCCTCGGCCGGCGCCGGGGCTTCAGCCGGAGCCGGCGCTGCCGCCGGTGCAGCGGCGGCGGGTGCAGCATTCGGATCACGCAGCGTCCAGAACACCTCGAACTCGCCGTTCTCGGTGAACGCGGTATCGATGCCGTTGACGTAGTTCTCGTACGGACGGTCGGTGACTTCGTAACCCTGCGTCAGTGCCCAGGCGCGGACGGCGTTGCGGACGTTGTCCAGCTCGGCCATGAAGCCCTTGTAGTTCGCCTTGGCGACGCGGGCGCGCGGCAGGAACACGGATTTCACCGGACCCAGCAGTTCCAGACCGGTCAGTTCGACGGCGTCGGTGGTCGGTGCGGCAACCGGCGGCGCGGCGGCAGCGGTCTCTTCACCCTCGCCATCGGCAGCAGCCGGTGCAGCAGGCGTGGCCGGACCGGCACCGCGCTTGCGGACCGGCAGCGCGATGTCGAACGTGTAGGTCTCGCGACCCAGCTCGGTGGTGATGATGCGCAGCGGACCGGCGGCCTCGAGGTTGTTCGCGGCCATGGTGCGGTTGATCCACTCCACGTTGGCCTTCATCGAGTCCTGGATGATCTGGTTGTTGCGCTCGACGGCGCCGGCGGCGACGACCAGCAGGTTCTCGGCCGGACGGTCGGCGGCGGCCAGGTTTGCCAGCGTGCTGCCTTCGGCGCGGTAGTCGACGTTCGGCACCGCGGCCAGCATGTTGGTCAGACGACCCAGGCCCAGCTTGATGCCGTCACCGATGTTGCGGCTGACGTACAGGCCGGCGAAACGGCCCAGCAGATCCCAGCCGTAATCGACGCTGTAGGTCTGGGTGATTTCGATGTTGCGGTTGTTGCGACCGGTCGGCTTCAACGTGAAGGTGGTCGTCTTGTTGTTGCCGCGGGTCGGGTTCTCGACCGCGTAGACCACGCGGGCGCCCGGCTCGGATTCGGTGATTTCCCAGCTGCCGTCGCCGACGCGCTTGAGGGACGAGCTGTAGTCGATGCGGGCACCGACGCCGGCTTCGGGACCGGAGACCTTCAGCGTTGCGTTCGGGTCATACGCGGTGACCGGCGACCAGTCCTTGAAGCGGAGCACGCTGTTGAGCGTGTCGAACACGATCGTCTGGCGGCGGTTGGTTTCCGCTGATTCGGTCAGGGTGCGGCTGGAGGGAAGCAGGACGGCCACCACGAGAAACAGCACGGCGACGATGACGCATGAAATCAGCAGTTCGAGCAGACGGGTCATTCAGAGTTCTCCAGGACCAAATCCGGCCTGAGGCGGCACAGACCGGCAATCGTATCAAGTTGCGTGTTACCGGGCGAGTCCAATCAAGCATCAAAGCGCGAGTCGGCCCGACCGGCGCGATGCGCGCCCGCGAACCGCTCACCACGCAGGGCGACGGCACATTCAGCAAGTCGATGTCGGCGCCCGGTGAAGCGGCCGCGTGATGCGGCGTGGCGACCGCGGATGTTCCGCTGCGAACGGGGCTCGGTGCCAGCACTGCCACGCGCCCTTCCAAGGGCGCGCGGGGTCACTCAGACCAGTTGCAGTTCGAAGGCCTAAAGCACAGCGCGGGTGCGGTCGCGCACGCCGAGCTTGACAGGGTGAGCAGGGCCCGCTTGCGAGGCATCGCCTCGCGGGCCACGCAAACGCCCGCCGTGCAACGGCGGGCCGGACATCCTGCCGTCAGACCAGTTGCAGTTCGAAGGCCTTGAGCACGGCGCGTGTACGGTCGCGCACGCCGAGCTTGGACAGGGTGAGCAGGGCCCGCTTGCGAGGCACTGCCTCGCGGGCCACGCGAACGCCCGCCGTGCAGCGGCGGGCCGGACATCCTGCCGTCAGACCAGTTGCATTTCGAAGGCCTTGAGCACGGCGCGGGTGCGGTCGCGCACGCCGAGCTTGGACAGGGTGAGCAGGCCCCGCTTGCGAGGCATTGCCTCGCTGGCCACGCGAACGCCCGCCGTGCTGCGGCGGGCCGGACATCCTGCCGTCAGACCAGTTGCAGTTCGAACGCCTTGAGCACGGCGCGTGTGCGGTCGCGCACGCCGAGCTTGGACAGGATGTTCGACACGTGATTCTTGATCGTGCCTTCGGCCACGCCCAGCGAATTGGCGATTTCCTTGTTGGAGAAGCCGCCGGCCATCAGGCGCAGGATCTCGGTCTCGCGATCGGTCAGCGGGTCCGGCTTGTCGAGACTGACGAACTCGTTGCGCATCTGCTCCAGGCCCGTCAGCAGGCGTTGGGTCACCGCCGGCTGCACCAGCGAACCGCCACCGGCGACGGTGCGGATCGCGCCGACCAGCTGGTCCAGCGACACATCCTTGAGCAGATAGCCCTTGGCGCCGGCCTTGAGTCCGGCCAGCACCAGCTGGTCGTCGTCGAAGGTGGTCAGGATGATCGTCGGCGGCAGCGTGCCCGCGCGCGACAGGGCCTGGATGGCTTCGAGTCCGGACATCGCCGGCATGCGCATGTCCATCAGCACGACATCGGGCTTGCACTCGGGAATCGTCTCGACCGCTTGACGGCCGTCGGAGGCCTCGGCGATCACTTCGATGCCGCCATCGAGCGCGAGCAACGAGCGGATGCCCTGGCGCACCAGGGTCTGGTCGTCGACCAGGCAGACTCGGATCATGGTGCCTCCCATTGCGGATTCATGCCGGCGACTGCGCTTCGCCCCGCCGCGCAGCATCGCGCAGCCCGGTCGCATCCGCCAGCGGCAGTTCCAGTTTGAGTACGAAACCGCGATCGGGCGCGGTTTCCACATGCAAGGTGCCGCCGTAGGCCGCCAGCCGCTCGCGCATGCCGGTCAGGCCGTTGCCGATGCGCGCCGCCTCCGCGCCGCGACCGTCGTCGCGCGCGTCGACGCGGATCGTGTCGCGGTCCTGGCTGTAGCGCAGGCGCAGGAGGCTGGCGCCGGAATGGCGCACGGCATTGGTGATGATTTCCTGCGTACAGCGCAGCAGCACGTGCGCGCGCTCGGGATCGTCGACGACGAACTGCACCGGCAACTGCATGTCGACCTGCAGGCTGGGCACGTGCTCGGCCAGCGGCAGCAGGGTCGCGCGCATGTCGATCGCATCGTCGTCGCGCAACTGGCTCACCGCCTCGCGCACATCGCTGAGCAGCAGCTTGGCCAGCGTCTGCGCCTGCCCCACGTGTTCCTGCGCCTGGCCGCTGGCGAGATGGCTGGCGATTTCGAGGTTGAGGCTCAGCGCGGTGAGATGGTGGCCGAGCAGATCGTGCAGTTCGCGCGAGATGCGCGTGCGTTCGTTGACGCGCACGCTTTCGGCCAGCAATGCGCGGGTCGCGCGCAGCTCGGCGTTGAGCCGACGCTGGTTCTCGCGCGCTTGCGCCTGCTGGTGGGCGACGAAGCCGGTGACGAAGGCGAAGCCGGTGAAGCCGACATACAGCGCTGCCTGCAGCACCGCCTCGGGCCAGGTGAAATCGAAGCCGCGCACGTAGACCGGCACGATGACGAACTCGCAGGCCACCAGCAGCGCCACCCCCACCCACAGCGGCAGCAGCCACGGCAGCACGCAGGCCACGATCATCAGCAGGATGCTGCCCAGGCCGCTCTGGCTGTAATAACTGATCGCGATCGCACTGCCGGCCAGCAGCAGCACCAGCAGCTGGTCGAATGCGCGGACACGGCGCTCGCCGAGCCCGCGGGTGAGCCAGGCATAGCTCAGTCCGAACACCGCCCACGCCGCCCAGCTCGGCCAGCTGTCGAGCGCCACGCGCACACCGCCGTCGGTCAACTGCTCCACCGGCGCCAGCGACAGCATCAGCAACGGCAGGCCGATCACCGCCCAGGTAAACAGGCCGGCGATGCGGAGCAGACGATTGTGGTTCAGATCACGGAGCATGCCGGCATGTTAGGCGCATGTTGGCGCGTCCGGACGGGCCTGAAGTCATGCCGCCGGTGTCGCCGCCGGTCGCCCGGTGGTCCCCGGCATGCAATAATCCGGCCTTGTGCGACGCGCAGCGGCAGGAGCGCCGCAGACCGGTCGTTTCGCGCGTCCATCGGTAGTCTCTGGAGTCTGGAATGTCGATCGTCGTCCGCGACGTGCATGCGCACGAGCTGGATTCCATCCTCGAACTCAACAATGCCGCCGGTCCCTCGATCCTGCCGCTGGATGCGGCCCGTCTTCGCCATCTGCACGACACCGCGGAGTATTTCCGGGTCGCCGAGCGCGACGGGGCGATGGTCGGTTTCCTGATCGGCTTCGGCGCCGGCAGCGGTCACGACAGCAGCAATTTCCGCTGGTTCGAATCGCACTACCCCGATTTCTTCTATATCGATCGCGTCGTGGTCGCCAGCCGCCGTCGCGGCGGCGGTGTCGGCCGCGCGTTCTACGCCGATGTGCAGAGCTATTCCGAGGTGCGCCACCCGCTGCTGACCTGCGAAGTGTTCCTCGAACACGACAACGATCCGGTGCGCCTGTTCCACGGCAGCTTCGGGTTCCGCGAGGTGGGCCAGCACGTGATGCCGGGCACCGACATCCGCGCGTCGATGCTGGTCAAGGACCTGTGCAGCTATGCCTGGGTGCGCGAGACCTACGGCGGCACCCTGCCCGACGAACCCTGGCTGGGCCGCCCCCGCGTGCCTGCCCGCAACACCGAGGAGACGAAAGCCTGATGGCGTCCCGCCCCGCCCCCGCCGCCGATTTCGAACCGGCCGGCGAACTGAAGATCGGCCAGGTCGGCATTGCCAACCTGCGTGTGCGCACGCTCGACGTCGCGCGTCTGGCCGAGGAAATGCGCAGCCGAGTGACGCGCGCGCCCAAGCTCTTCGACCGCGCCGCGGTGATCCTGGATTTCGGCGGTCTGGCCGAACTGCCCGACACGACCACGGCGCAGGCGCTGATCGACGCGCTGCGTGACGCCGGCGCGCTGCCGGTCGCACTGGCCTGGGGCAGCCCGGCCAATGCCTCACTCGCCGAATCGCTGGACCTGCCGGTGCTGTCCAAGTTCCGCGCCCAGTACGAGAACGCCGACGCGGTACCCGCGCCTGCGCCCTCGCGCGCGGCGCCGGAGCCGGCCGCGCCGCCGCCGGCCGCGAAGGCCGCCCCTGCCGCCGCAGCGGTCGAGCCGGGTCTGGTGCAGGCGGGTTCGGTGCGTTCGGGCCAGCAGCTCTACGCCCAGAATCGCGACCTGACCGTGCTGTCCTCGGTCGGCGCCGGCGCCGAAGTCATTGCCGACGGTTCTATCCATATTTACGGCCCGTTGCGCGGCCGTGCACTGGCAGGCGCACAGGGCAGCGCGACTGCGCGTATCTTCTGCCGCAGTTTCCACGCCGAGCTGGTCGCAGTAGCGGGCCACTACAAGGTGTTGGACGATATTCCCCGCGAACTCCATGGCAAGGCCGTCCAGGTCTGGCTGGAGCATGACGAATTGAAGATCGCCGCACTCGAGTGACGGCGACACACCAGGAGATGTGTTTTGGCTGAAATCATCGTAGTCACCTCGGGCAAGGGCGGCGTCGGCAAGACCACCAGCAGCGCGAGCATCGCCATCGGCCTCGCCCGTCAGGGCAAGCGCACGGCGGTCGTGGACTTCGACGTGGGTCTGCGCAACCTCGACCTGATCATGGGCTGCGAGCGCCGCGTGGTGTACGACCTGGTCAACGTGGTGCAGGGCGAAGCCTCGCTCAAGCAGGCGCTGATCAAGGACAAGCGGTTCGACAATCTGTACGTGCTGGCCGCGTCGCAGACTCGCGACAAGGACGCGCTGACCACCGAAGGCGTGGAACGCGTGCTCAAGGAACTCGCCGACGACGGCTTCGAATACATCGTCTGTGATTCGCCGGCCGGCATCGAGAAGGGCGCGTTCCTGGCGATGTACTTCGCCGATCGCGCCGTTGTGGTCGTGAACCCGGAAGTGTCGTCGGTGCGCGACTCCGACCGCGTCATCGGCCTGCTGCAGTCCAAGACCCGCCGCGCCGAGAACGGCGAGCGCGTGCAGGAGCACCTGCTGCTGACCCGCTACAGCCCGGCGCGCGTGGAGACCGGCGAAATGCTGTCGATCACCGACGTCGAGGAAGTGCTGGGCCTGAAGACGATCGGCGTGATCCCGGAGTCGGGCGACGTGCTCAATGCGTCCAACAAGGGCGAGCCGGTGATCCTGTCGGCCGAGTCGAACGCCGGTCAGGCCTACGACGATGCGGTTGCACGCCTGCTCGGCCAGGAGCGCCCGATGCGCTTCACGACCACCGACAAGAAGGGCTTCTTCAGCAAGCTGTTCGGAGGCTGATCATGGGTATGTTCGATTTCCTCAAGCCGAAGAAGAACACCGCCTCGATCGCGAAGGACCGGTTGCGCATCATCGTCGCGCAGGAGCGGACCAATCGCGGTGCCCCCGATTACCTTCCGTTGCTGCAGCGCGAGCTGCTGGAAGTGATCCGCAAATACGTCAGCATCGACGTCGAAGCGGTGAAGGTGGATCTGGTCAAGGACGGCGACCACGACGTCCTCGACATCTCGGTCGCGCTGCCCGAAGAGCGTCAGGCCACCGCCTGAGTCGTACGGGTGGATGCGCCTCGCGACATCGAGACGGCCGACGCGGCCGGACACGTGCTGTGTCTGGCCGACATCGGGTTCGACGCGCCCGCCGCCCTGCTCGCCCGTTACGGGCTGACCCTGCATCACGTGCCCGACGGCGCGCCGATTCCGGGCAGTTACTGGGGCGCGCCGGAGGCCGGCATCATCGGCGTGGATGTGCACGCGCGTGGCGACACGCCGGTGCATTCGCTGCTGCACGAAGCCGGCCATCTGATCGTGCTCCCGCCCGAGCGCCGCGCCGCAGTGCATACCGATGCGACCGATTCGGTCGAGGAAGAGGACGCGACCTGCTATCTGCAGATCGTGCTCGCCGATGCCCTGCCCGGTGTCGGCCGCGAACGCCTGATGGCGGACATGGACACCTGGGGCTACACCTTCCGCCTCGGCTCGGCGCGCGCCTGGTTCGAGCAGGATGCCGAAGACGCGCGCAGCTGGCTGATCGCGCGCGATCTGTTGCCCGCGGTGGACCGCCTGGACGCTGTCGCGCTGTAGACGCGCGAGGCGGAGAACTCGCGTGCGCAAGCGCGCGCAGTCGCATCGGCACATCGACACTTGCAGCTCCGTGGGCGGCGCACTAGCCTCCCCGTTCCCTAGATGACCGGAAGCTGTCCGTGAAACAACGCCACGCCCTGCTCGCCCTCGCCGTGGCCGCGAGCCTGACGCTCGCCGGCTGCAACCGCTCCGAATCCCCCGATGCCGCGACGCCGGCCGGTACTGCCGCGACCCCCGCCGGCGAGACTGCCGACCAGTTCATCGCCCGTGTCAACGAAGAAGTGCGCACGTTGATGCCCGAGCTGACCGCCTCGCAGTGGCTGTCGGCGACCTACATCAACGATGACAGCGGGTTGCTGGCCGCCAAGTACAACGAGCGCTATCTCGCCCAGCTCAACAGCTGGATCGAGCAGGCACGCACGTTCGAAGGCCAGCAGATGTCGCCCGAAACCGCACGCGCGATCAATCTGCTCAAGCTCGGCGCGTCGATGCCGCCGCCGCGCAATCCCGAACACCTCGCCGAACTGACGAAGATTGCGTCGAAGATGGAACGCACCTACGGCACCGGCCAGTACTGCACCGGCGAAGGCGAAGCACGCAGCTGCCGCCAGCTGGGTCAGCTCGAAGACGTGCTGCGCAGCAGCCGCGACTACGACGCGCAGCTCGACGCCTGGCAGGGCTGGCACACGATCGCCCAGCCGATGCGCGCCGACTACACGCGCTTCGTCGAACTCGTCAACGAAGGCTCGCGCGACCTCGGCTTCGCCGATGCAGGCGAGGCCTGGCGCTCGGGTTACGACATGCCACCCGCCGAACTCGCCGCCGAGACCGATCGCCTGTGGAACCAGGTCAAGCCGCTCTACGAGCAGCTGCACTGCTACACGCGTACGCGTCTTGAAGCGCGCTATCCCGGCCGCGGCACTGTCGACGGCGGCCTGCTGCCCGCACATCTGATGGGCAACATGTGGCAGCAGGACTGGGGCAACCTGTGGGACGTGCTGCAGCCCTACCCCAACGCCGGCGATCTCGACATCACCGGTGCGCTGGAGAAGAACTATCAGGCGCAGCTCAACGAGCGGATGGTCAAGGAGAACGCGCTGATCGATTCGGATCGTCGCGCCGACATCGCCCACGCCGCGCAGATCGACAACGCCAGGCAGATGAACGAGCGCGCGCAGGATTTCTACACCTCGCTCGGCATGCCCGCGCTGCCCGCGAGCTTCTGGACGAAGACGCAGTTCATCAAGCCGCGCGACCGCGACGTGGTCTGCCACGCCAGCGCCTGGGACATGGGCGTCAAGATCGGTGAGGGTTCTGATGCTCAGCCGGACGTGCGCACCAAGATGTGCACCAAGCCGAACGAGGAAGACTTCACAACGATCTACCACGAGCTCGGCCACGTCTATTACTACCTCGCCTACAACGGGCGTCCGCCGCTGTTCCAGAACGGTGCGCACGATGGTTTCCACGAGGCGATCGGCGACACCATCGTGCTGTCGATGACGCCGCAGTATCTGCAGTCGATCGGTCTGGTCGGCGAGCAGCAGCAGACGCAGGAATCGCTGGTCAATTCGCAGATGCGCATGGCACTGGCGAAGGTGTCGTTCCTGCCGTTCGGCCTGATGATCGACCGCTGGCGCTGGGGCGTGTTCGACGGCTCGATCACGCCGGAGAACTACAACAGCGCGTGGTGGTCGTTGAAGGCGCAGTACCAGGGCGTCGCCCCGGCCACCGCACGCGGCGAAGAGTTCTTCGACGCCGGTGCCAAGTACCACGTGCCGGGCAACACGCCCTACACGCGTTACTTCCTGTCGCACGTGCTGCAGTTCCAGTTCTACAAGGCGCTGTGCGATGCGTCCGGCCACACCGGCCCGTTGAACGAGTGCAGCTTCTACGGCAACAAGGCGGCCGGCGAGAAGTTCTGGGCGATGCTGGAGAAGGGCAACAGCCAGCCGTGGCAGCAGACGCTGAAGGAACTGACCGGCGGCGAGCAGATGGACGCCGCGCCGGTGCTCGAATACTTCGCACCGCTGCAGACGTGGCTCACCCAGCAGAACGAAGGCAAGACCTGCGGCTGGACCGCGTCGGCCACCGCGCAGTCCCCCGCACCTGCACCGGCCGCGCAGCCGGCTGCACCGGCGCCGACGCAGGGCTGATCCCACATCGCGTGGACTCGAAGAAGGGCCGGCATTTGCCGGCCCTTCTTCGTTTCAGCGGACCACCAGACTCACATCTGGTCTGTCGGCTCCAGGGATGCGGGATCGCGCGGACATCCCGGCGGTCGCGTGCCGCGCGAGAGTTCCCAACGCCAGAACATCCAGCCGACCAGCATGAAGGCTGCCGACGTCACCGCCAGCAGCAGCGGCTTATGGCTGACCAGCGGCGACAGCAGGCCGGCGACCGCGGCGTTGAGCACCAGACCGGTGAAGGCCTGCAGCGACGACGCCGAGCCGCGCTGGCGCGGGTACATGTCGAGGATCGCGAGCGTCAGGATCGGGAATGTCAGCGCGATGCCGAACGAATTGAGCATCGCCGGCATCACCGCCCACGGAATCGCGGGCTGGTCGACCAGCAGGTTGTAGGCGACGTTGAGCGCCACCGCGACGCCGCTGCAGGCGAAGCCGATGTTCGCCAGACGCGTGCCGGTGATGCGTCCCGCTGCGCGGCCCGAGACCCAGGAGCCGATCATCATGCCGCTGATCATCGGCACGAAGAACCAGCCGAACTGGCGTTCGTTGAGGCCCAGCACATCGACCACGAACACCGGCGTGGAGGCGATGTACAGGAACAGCGCCGAGAAATTGAACGCGCCGGCCGCGGCGATGCGCTGGAAGCGGCTGTTCGCGACGATCGACATGTAGTCGCGCAGCAGGCGCTTCGGCGCGAGCGAGATGCGGTGTTCGCGCGGATGGGTTTCCGGCAGCCACAGCCAGACCACGACCAGCAGCACCAGCGAGAACGCGACCAGGAACCAGAAGATCAGCGGCCAGCGGCCCCAGCCCAGCAGCCAGCCGCCGATGATCGGCGCGATCGCCGGCGCGATGCTGAAGATCATCATGACCTGGCTCATCAGGCGCTGGGCGTCATCGCCCTGCAGCACGTCACGGATCACCGCGCGCCCGACGATCAGGCCCACGCCGGCAGACAGCCCCTGCAGCGCGCGGAACGATAAGAGTGTGGTCAGATCGGTCGACAGCGCGCAGCCCACCGACGCCACCACGAAGATCGCCAGCCCGCCGAGGATCACCGCGCGCCGGCCGATCGCATCCGACAGCGGCCCGTGGACGATGCTCATCAGCGCGTAGGCGATCAGATACACCGCGATGGTTTGCTGCATCGCCGCCGGATCGGCATCCAGATCGCTGCCCATCGCCGGGAACGCCGGGAAGATCGTGTCGATCGAGAACGGGCCGAACATCGCCAGGCCCGCCAGCAGCAGGGCCAGCGCGCGGATCGACGGCATGCGTGGCTGTCTCACGCGGACACCTGCCGCGCGCGTGAAGTGAATGCATGGGAAGGCGCCGACGCGCTGGAGGCGGCAGGGCAACAGGATTCGGACATTGGGACACCGGCAGACGTCCGCATTCACGGACCGGGCGCGGCGCGGCGGCCGCCTGGAAGCGCGACATCATAGGCCGGTCGATGCCGACGCCCCGGCAACGGCGCGTTCCGCCGCGCCCCCGCGACACGCGCGAGCGCGCAACGTGGCCGGTATACTGCGCCGCGTATGCAGTGGGAGAAGCGGGCGCTCCTCGTGAGCGTCCCTGCCGTAGGCGCAACCGCCCGGAATCGCTCAGGCCCAGTACCGCTGCAGCGGCAACACTCTGGAGAGACCGGGGGCCCGTCAAGGGCGCATCCGGCGCCGAAGGGGCACGAAGCGCACCGCTTCCAAACTCTCAGGCAAAAGGACAGAGGGGCACGCGGAAGACCGGTGGTCTTGCGCCTGCGTCGACCCGAGCGGATCGACGCAGGCGGACGCCGGCATTCCTGAGCCCCGCCTTTTTTCGGATGCCCGCCATGACCGCTTCGACCCTGCGCGACCTCGAACACCACTCGGCCTTCGTCGAACGCCATATCGGCCCGAACGACGCCGAGATCGCCCACATGCTCGGCGTGGTCGGCCACGATTCGCTCGACGCGATGACCGATGCGATCGTGCCGGGCAAGATCGCGTCCCGCGCGCCGCTGGCCCTGCCCGACGCGATGACCGAAGTCGACGCGCTGGCGAAGATCCGCAAGGTCGCCCAGCAGAACACCGTGCTGCGCAGCGTCATCGGCCAGGGCTACTACGGCACGCACACGCCGAACGTCATCCTGCGCAACATCCTCGAGAACCCGGCCTGGTACACGGCCTACACGCCCTACCAGGCGGAGATCTCGCAGGGCCGCATGGAAGCGTTGATCAACTTCCAGACGATGGTCACCGACCTGACCGGCATGGACATCGCGAACGCCTCGCTGCTCGACGAGGCGACCGCTGCCGCCGAAGCGATGACGCTGGCCAAGCGTTCGGCGAAGTCGAAGTCCAATGTGTTCTTCGTCGCCGACGATGTGCATCCGCAGACCCTCGACGTGCTGCGCACGCGCGCCGATGGCCTCGGCATCGAACTGCTGATCGGCCCCGCTGCGGGCGCCAAGGACGCCGACACCTACGGCGTGCTGCTGCAGTACCCGAACACCTTCGGCCGCATCGGCGATCACGCCGAAGTCGCCGATGCCGTGCACGCGCGCGGCGGCATCGTCGCGGTCGCGACCGATCTGCTGGCACTGACCCTGATCCAGGCGCCGGGCCGCTGGGGCGCCGACATCGTCGTCGGCAACTCGCAGCGCTTCGGTGTGCCGTTCGGTTTCGGTGGCCCGCACGCCGGCTTCATGGCCTGCCGCGATGCCTACAAGCGCTCGATGCCGGGCCGCCTGATCGGCGTGTCGGTCGATGCGGCCGGCAACCAGGCCTACCGCCTGACGCTGCAGACCCGCGAGCAGCACATCCGCCGCGAGAAGGCGACGTCGAACATCTGTACCGCGCAGGTGCTGCTGGCGGTGATGGCGTCGATGTACGCCGTCTACCACGGCCCCGACGGCCTGACCCGCATCGCCCGTCGCACGCACCGCTTCGCCTCGATCCTGGCCGCCGCGCTGGGCCAGGCCGGCGTCCCCGTCGGCGATGCGTTCTTCGACACGCTGCACGTGACCGGCGTCGATGCCGACGCGTTGCATGGCAAGGCGCGCGATGCCGGTTTCAACCTGCGCGTGATCGACGCGTCGTCGGTCGGCATCAGCCTCGACGAGACCACGACCCGCGACGAAGTCGTCGCGCTGGCCAAGCTCTTCGGCGCCGAGATCGACATCGAAGCACTCGACACCGCGACCACCGACGCGCTGCCGAAAACGCTCGCGCGCGACACGAAGTTCCTGACCCACCCGGTGTTCAACACGCACCACAGCGAACACGAGCTGCTGCGCTACATGCGCACGCTGGCCGATCGCGATCTGGCGATGGACCGCACGATGATCCCGCTGGGCTCGTGCACGATGAAGCTCAACGCGACCGCCGAGATGATTCCGGTGACGTGGCCCGAGTTCGGCAACATCCACCCGCTGGCGCCGGCCGACCAGACCGTGGGTTACACCGAACTGATCGACGGCCTGGAAGCGATGCTGGTCGAGATCACCGGCTACGACGCGGTGAGTTTCCAGCCGAATTCGGGCGCGCAGGGCGAGTTCGCCGGCCTGCTGGCGATCCGCGCCTACCAGCAGGCGCAGGGCCAGGGCCATCGCGACATCTGCCTGATTCCAGAATCCGCGCACGGCACCAATCCGGCGTCCGCGCAGATGGTCGGCATGACCGTCGTCGTGACCCGCTGCGACAAGGACGGCAACGTCGACGTCGACGACATCCGTGCCAAGGCGGAGAAATATTCCGACCGTCTGGCCGCGATCATGATCACCTACCCGTCCACGCACGGCGTGTTCGAGGAAGATGTGGTCGCGATCTGCGACATCGTCCACCAGCATGGCGGCCAGGTGTATACCGACGGCGCCAACATGAATGCCCTCGTCGGCGTGGCCAGGCCGGGCAAGTGGGGCTCGGACGTCAGCCATCTGAACCTGCACAAGACCTTCTGCATTCCGCACGGCGGAGGCGGCCCGGGCGTCGGCCCGTGCGCGGTCAAGTCGCATCTCGCGCCGTATCTGCCGCGCGCGCTTGGCGGCGACGGCGAGGTGGGCATGGTCTCGGCGGCGACGCATGGCTCCGCTTCGATCCTGCCGATCAGCTGGATGTACATCGCGATGATGGGCGCCGACGGTCTGCGTCGCGCCACCCAGGTCGCGCTGCTCAATGCCAACTACGTCGCCAAGCGTCTGGCGCCGCACTACCCCACGCTTTACACCGGCCGCAACGACCTCGTCGCGCACGAATGCATCCTCGATCTGCGCCCGATCAAGGATGCGACCGGCATCAGCGCTGAGGACGTCGCCAAGCGCCTGATCGACTTCGGTTTCCACGCGCCGACGCTGAGTTTTCCGGTCACCGGCACACTGATGGTGGAACCGACCGAGAGCGAATCGTTGCACGAACTCGACCGCTTCATCGACGCGATGATCCAGATCCGCGACGAGATCCACGCGATCGAGGACGGCCGTCTGGATCGCGAGGACAATCCGCTCAAGCACGCGCCGCACACCGCGATGCAGGTCACCGCCAGCGAGTGGACCCACGCCTATCCGCGCGAACTGGCCGCGTTCCCGCTGGCGACGCTGCGCCACACGAAGTACTGGCCGCCGGTCGCGCGCGTCGACAACGTGCACGGCGACAAGAACGTGTTCTGCAGCTGCATCCCGGTCGGTTCGGCCGAAGACGAGCCGGAAGCCTTCAGCGAACCCGACGTCGTCTGATCCGAGGATGCGGATCAGCCGGCGACGCCCCGGTCGATCTGCGAATTGCGTCACAACCTGACCCGACCGTACGGTCGGGTCTGTTGTCTCCGCCGTAGGCACGGAACCCCACCGCGTCGCGGCGGGCTTCACCATTTCTGAACATTGGCACGCGGGTTGCTACAGAGGCTCAGCCTCCCCCGCTCCGGTCCAGTCCCATGCTCGTCGGCACCTACAACCCGCTGCTCGTCGCCATCTCGTACGTGGTCGCGGCATTCGCGTCCTATGTCGCCCTCGACATGGCCGGCCGGATCGCCGCGAGTGACGGCTGGGCCTCGCGCAGCTGGCTGATCGGCGGCGCGGTCGCGATGGGCTTCGGCATCTGGTCGATGCACTTCCTCGGCATGCTCGCGTTCGAGCTGCCGATCCCGCAGGGCTACGACCTCGCGGTGACGCTGTATTCGCTGCTGATCGCGATCTGCAGCTCGGCCTACGCCCTGCACGTGATCTCCGGACGCGACCTGCCCGCGCGCAAGCTCGGTGTTGCGGCTTTGATTCTCGGCGCCGGCATCGCGGCCATGCATTACGTCGGCATGGAAGCCATGCACGTGCAGCCGGGCATCGACTACCACCCGGGCTGGTTCGCGCTGTCGATCGTGATCGCGATCGTCGCCGCCGGCGCGGCGCTGTGGATCGCGTTCTCGCTGCGCCGCGAAGGCGCCGGTGTGGTGCGCGCGCGCAGCCTGGCGGCGCTGGTGATGGGCGTAGCGATCGTCGGCATGCACTACACCGGCATGGCCGCGGCCGGCTTTCCCGAAGGCAGCATCTGCGGCGCCGCGATCGCCGGTGGTATCTCGCCGCAGTGGCTCGCGAGCCTGGTCGGCGCGACGACGTTCGCGATCCTCGGCATGGCACTGACGACCTCGA
Source organism: Luteimonas fraxinea (assembly GCF_021233355.1). Taxonomy (NCBI): domain Bacteria; kingdom Pseudomonadati; phylum Pseudomonadota; class Gammaproteobacteria; order Lysobacterales; family Lysobacteraceae; genus Luteimonas; species Luteimonas fraxinea. Next base: position 443,744 of record NZ_CP089507.1, read on the forward strand.
TCCTCGACCGCCGCCTGCAGGAGCGCACCACCCTGCTCAGCGATTCGCTGAAGAAGGCGAACCAGGAGCTGACCTATCTCGCTCTGCACGACAACCTCACCAAGCTGCCGAACCGTCTGCTGCTGGAGGATCGCCTCGAACACGCGATCCGCCGCGCGGTGCGCAACGGCAACCGCTTCGCGCTGCTTTTCGTCGATCTCGACGGATTCAAGGCGGTCAACGATGCCTATGGCCATCCGATCGGCGACCGCCTGTTGCTGCAGGTCGCACGTCATCTCACCGCGGAAATCCGCGCTGAAGACACGCTGGCGCGGCTGGGCGGCGACGAGTTCGTCGTGCTCGCCGACATCAAGGATCCCAGCGATGCGGCGACGCTCGCAGACAAACTACTGCAGACCGTCGCGATGCCGGTGCAGATCGAAGCCGGCGAACTCAACGTAACCGGCAGCATCGGCATCGCGATCTTCGGCGCCGATGGCACCAATGCGCGCGAACTGATGGCGAACGCCGATGCGGCGATGTATTCGGCCAAGGACCAGGGCCGCAATGCCTACTGCTTCTTCGAGCCGTCGATGAACCGCGGCGCGCACGCCGAGCTCGCGCTGATCCAGGATCTGCGACGGGCGCTCGCACTGGGTCAGTTCACCCTGAACTATCAGCAGAAGGTGCGTGCACCGGACGGGCCGCTGATCGGTGTCGAGGCACTACTGCGCTGGCACCATCCCGAGCGCGGCCTGGTCATGCCGGCCACCTTCATTCCGCTGGCCGAGAAGACCGGCCTGATTCTCGAGATCGGCCGCTGGGTCATCCCGGCCTGCTCGGCAAGATCAAGGAAGCGCTCGCGCGCCATGGCATGCCGCCGTCGTCGCTCGTACTCGAGATCACCGAATCGACCGCGATGCACGACCCGGAAGCGAGTCTGGCGATCCTGCAGCGACTGTCGGCACTGGGCGTGCAGATCTCGATCGACGACTTCGGCACCGGCTATTCCAGCCTGCTGTATCTCAAGCGCCTGCCGGCCAGCGAACTCAAGATCGACCGCGCCTTCGTCAAGGATCTGGTCGCTGGCAGCGAGGACGCCGCGATCGTCTCGGCGATCATCGCGCTTGGTCGCACCTTGAACCTGTCCGTGATCGCCGAAGGCGTCGAGACCGAAGCGCAGCAGCGGTTGCTGACGGAGCTTGGCTGCACCTCGTTGCAGGGCTTCCATTTCGGCATGCCCGGCGACGCCGCGGCGATCGGCCCGCGGCTCTGACCCAATACCGGATTCGTCTGACCTCGAGCGCCCGGCGGTCCATCCACTGACGAAACGTCCGCCGTCTTCCGGTCCCGGAGGCGCGGGCGCGTCGTGTCAGACGATATCGCTGGTCTCTTCGGCCAGGCTTTCCAGCAGCGCATCGATCGGCATCGGACGGCCGAGGTGGTAGCCCTGCGCCTGGTCGCAACCATGCGCGCGCAGCCATTCGAGCTGTTCGGGTTCCTCGACGCCCTCGGCGATGATCGCGAGCCCCAGGCCATGGCCGAGCGCGATCAGCGCGCGACAGATCGCGGCGCTGCGCGGATCCTCCGTCACGTCACGCACGAAGGCGCGATCGATCTTCAGATGGTCGAGCGGCAGTTCGCGCAGATACGCCATGCTCGAGAAGCCGGTGCCGAAGTCGTCGATCGACAGGCACAGGCCTTCGTTGCGCAGCGTGCCCATCAGCGATCGCGCATCGTCGGGATGCCGCAGCAGCACGCTCTCGGTCAGTTCCAGATGCAGCGCGCGCGGCGGCAATGCGTGGCGTTCGAACAGCTTCCGGATCGATTCCGGCGTCATGTCGGCTTCGAACTGCACCGCCGAGACGTTCACCGCGATCGCCACTTCGTCGTGCCCGGCAGCAACCAGACGCGCGTGCATGCGCGCGGATTCCTCCAGCACCCAGCTGCCGATCGGCACGATCAGGCCGGATTCCTCGCACAGCGGAATGAACTGCGCCGGCGAGACATAGCTGCCGTCGGGCTGGCGCCAGCGCAGCAGGGCTTCGATCGCGGCGAGGCTGCCATCGTGCAGTCGATGGATCGGCTGGAAATGCAGTTCGAACTCGCCGCGCTCGTGCGCCTGGCGCAGCTGTCGCACCATTGCCAGACGGCTCGACGCCTGTTCGGCCATCGCCGCGCTGTAGTGCACGACCTGCTGGTTCTCGCGCCGCGCATGCAGTGACGCCAGCGCCGCATGTCCGATCACCTTTTCTGCGCTGGCGTCCTCGCATGGGCCACTCGCCAGTCCGATCCAGGCTTCCAGCGGGAAGGTGCCGCCTTCGGCCTCGACCGGCATGCCGATCACGTCCAGCAAAGCGGTGACCATCGCGCCCAGCTCGCGGGGGTCGAGCGCGGCGACGACGAAGGTCTCGGACGGCATGTAGCCGCAGGCGCCGTAACGCTCGGCGACGTCGCTGATGCGCGCAGCGGCTTCGCACAGGATGTTCTCGCCGGCGCGGCGGCCGAGCGTCGGCGCGATCAGCTCGAGGTCGCGCAGCTGCACGTAGGCGATGGCGAACCCGGCTTCGCCATCGGCCGAACAGTGGGAGTCGAGCTGCTCGGCGAGCGCAGCGAGGGTCAGCATGCCAGTGGTCGGATCGTGGTTCGCGCGCCAGGCCAGATCCCGTTCGTACCCCATGCGCACGCTGACGTCCTCGGCCAGCACGAGGCGCGCCGCCCGCCCGTCGAGTTCGATCGTGCGCGCGTGCACGCGTACCTCGATGTGCCGCGCGTCGCGGGTCATCAGCATCCACAGCCGGTCCTGCGCGTCCTCGCCACCGCCGGGCATCAACGCTTCACGACCGGCGGCCTGGTCTTCCGGTGCGAGCAGATCGGTGATCGCCATGTGCAACAGATCTTCGCGGCTGTAGCCGTAGGTCTCGACCGCCGCCTCGTTGACCGCAAGAAAATGCAGGTCTTCCAGATCGTAGACCCAGGCCGGCAGTGGATTGCGCTCGAAGATGTGCCGGAACTGCAGTTCGGCGCGCTCCATCCGCTGCTGTGAATCGCGGCGTTCGGTCACATCGATGACGGTGCCGGTCATCACCGGCTCGCCCTCGTCGCAGACCGTCGCGCCACGGGCCTTGAGCCAGCGCACGCGGCCGTCGTCGAGTCGCACCCTGTATTCCTGCACGAAGGGTTGCCGGTCGATCTGCGATGCCGACAGTTCGCCATGGATGCGTGTGCGGTCGTCCTCGTGGATACGCTCGAAGAAATCGTTCACCGGTACCCGACCACCGCGTCGCGCCAATCCGTAGAGCGCGACCATCTCGTCGGTGGCGCGCACATAGCCCTGGGTGGGATAGAGGCGCCAGACGCCGGTACCGGATGCGAGCTGGGCCTGCTGCAGCCAGTCAGCCTGTTCTGCGACTTCTGCAGCCAGCCCTTTGCGCGCGTTCTCGTCACGCCGCGCGCGTCGGAGTACCAGACCGAACACGCCCCAGTAGAGCAGCGCCAGCACCAGCGCCGAAGTCGCGTAGATCCGCCACTGCGCGAGGGCTTCGTGCAAGCCGATACCGGCGCTGACGACGAACGGATAATCGCTGGTATTGCTGAAGGTCACCGCACGCTTGACGCCATCGAGCTGGCTGACCATGTGTTCGCTGAGGCGCGCGCCCTCGCCGCGCGCACCGGCCGGCAGATCGATCCGCTTGCCGACATGCGTGCCCAGATGTCCGAAACGCGCCACGACGACGCCGGTCTGGGTGTAGATCGTCGCGCTGCCTTCGCGTCCGATATCCAGCGCGTTGACCATGTTCTCCAGTTCGCCGGTACGGAACATGGCCACCATCCAGGTGCCATCACGCGTGGGCACCGCAAGCGGCAGCAACCAGCCTTTGGACAACGGCAGTAGCGGGCCTGCGGCCAGTGAGACGTCATCCGGCTTCAGGGACCGGACCCATTTGCTGAGCCGGGGATCGGCGAGCGGCGTGGCATTGCCGTTCGCATCGAAACGCAGGACGGCCTCGAGTTCCTGATGACGGTTCACGACGCCATGGACCCGGGCGTCGAGACGGGCGGCCGCTTCGGGCGCCGGCAGTGTCGCGTCGGCTGCCTGTCCGGCCGCGATGCCGTGCATCGCGCGCTGGATGTTGCGCAGCTCGTAATGCAGCAGACGATCGACACCGGTGGCAAGCGCCATGCTCTGACGGGACGCCGCATCCAGACGCGCCTGTCGATCGAGCAGCACCAGTGCGCACAGACCGACGGTGAGCACGATCCCGAGCCAGATGCCGGTATTGCGCATCGCCCGGACGGACCGCAATCGTCGTTGCTGCTTGTTGTCGGCGTCGGTCTCCATCTCGGACCTGTCTGCGTGCAGCGACAGTCTGGCTCGCACTCCCTTTTGAAGCTTCAAGGATGCCGCGAAAGGCATTGAATGCGTCCTTGAGAAAAATCTGAAAGGTCTTCTAGAACGGCCGTTGGCGCGAAGACGACGGCCCCTGCGCGCACGTACCGCCCTGATTCACAGCGCATGCTCAGGCTGTGCCTCACGGTTGGTAGACCCAATCCGGAGATGCCCGCCATGACGTCGAAGTCGTCCAAGTCCGCAACCAATCCCGATCAGGCGCAGCAGGCCGATCACGTGGCAGTCAATGACCGCAAGGCATCACGCGGCGACGATTACGCGCACGACAACAACCGTTCCGCCGAAGGCAACGATGCCTCGTTGACCTCCGGCCCGTCATTCGAACGTCGCGTCCATGCTGATGGCAGCGTCGAAGAGGTCCCGCCACCGACGACCGGGGCCGATGACGAGGCGGAGTCGAAGGCATCGAACGCGTCCAGGGACGGCACGTCGGAAGACGCCTGATCTGCAGCGGGCGTCGCGCACTGGCCGGCGCCGTGCGTGCGAACTCGCGTTTTCGGGTTGTCCGTTTGAAACGTGCGCACACGTGCGCGCACAGACCTGCAGCCAAACCGTCGTCATGGCCCGCGCGTCCGCAGATTGGCCACTGCGCATCCGCCTTTCGCACGCTTTCGGCTCCAAATGCCGATCGATCCGGTGTGGAGCGAAGGCATTCGCACACGCTCACAACGAAAACCTGACATCCGGTTCGCGCACGGCCAGCGTCGATCCCCTAGAATCCGCACCGTCCTCGCCCCCGGAGTCACCGTATGTCGTCTGCCCCTCTCGCCTACCGCCGCGTCCTGCTCAAGTTGTCCGGCGAGGCCCTGATGGGCGACGAGGATTACGGCATCGATCCCAAGGTCATCGGTCGTCTGGCCGATGAAGTGATCGAGGCGCAGAAGGCCGGCGCCGAGGTCGGTCTGGTCATCGGCGGCGGCAACATCTTCCGCGGCGCTGGCCTGGCTGCGGCCGGCATGGACCGCGTCACCGGCGACCAGATGGGCATGCTCGCCACCGTCATCAATGCGCTGGCGATGCAGGATGCGCTGGAGAAGCGCGGCGCGCGTGCCCGCGTCATGAGTGCGATCAAGATCAACGACGTCTGCGAGGACTACATCCGCCGTCGTGCGATCCGCCATCTGGAAAAGGGCCGCATCGCGATCTTCGCCGCCGGCGTCGGCAGCCCGTTCTTCACCACCGATTCGGGCGCCGCGCTGCGTGGCATCGAGATCGGCGCGGATCTGCTGCTCAAGGCGACCAAGGTCGATGGCGTGTACGACGCCGACCCGAAGAAGGTGCCCGATGCCAAGCGTTACGACCGCCTGACCTATGACGAAGTGCTGCGCCAGGGCCTCGAAGTCATGGACACCGCGGCATTCGCGCTCGCGCGCGATTCCGATCTGCCGCTGCGCATCTTCGACATGAGCCAGGCCGGCGTGCTGCTGCGCATCCTGCGTGGCGAGCCGATCGGCACGCTGGTGCAGGGCCGCAGCTGAGCCCGTTCCGCGCGGCCTCGCGCTGCGCTGCGGCATCACCCGGCCCCGTCGTCGGCCCCGGACGCTTATAATCGTCCGATTCGCACACGGACCGGGGCTGCCCATGCTCAACGACATCAAGAAAGACACCCAGACCCGCATGGCCAAGAGCGTCGAAGCGCTCAAGCACACGCTGGTCAAGGTGCGCACCGGCCGCGCGTCGACCGCACTGGTCGACAACATCAAGGTCAACTACCACGGTTCGGACATGCCGCTGAACCAGGTCGCCAGCGTGGTGGTGTCCGATGCCCGCTCGCTGATGATCACGCCGTGGGAAAAGCAGATCGTCGGTGCGATCGAGAAGGCGATTCTCGGCTCCGACCTCGGCCTGACCCCGAACACCGCCGGCACGACGATCCGCCTCAACCTGCCCGCGCTGACCGAAGAGCGCCGCCGTGACCTGTCGAAGGTCGTGCACAGCGAAGGCGAGGACAGCAAGGTCGCCATCCGCAACATCCGCCGCGATGCCAACCAGCAGATCAAGGAACTCCTCAAGGAGAAGCTGATCTCCGAAGACGACGAGCGCCGCAGCGAGGACGAGATCCAGAAGATCACCGATTCGGCGATCAAGGATGTCGACGAGGTCGTCAAGGCCAAGGAACAGGAACTGATGTCGGTCTGACGGCCTGGCCGCAGTCCGCATGAACGCGCCAATTCCGACCGGGCCCGTCCCGCGCCACATCGCCGTCATCATGGACGGCAACGGGCGCTGGGCGGCGCGTCGCAAGCGTCCGCGCGCGATCGGCCACCGTGCCGGCGCGCGCACCGTCAACCTCTGCATCGATTTCTGCCTCGAACGCGGCGTCGGCGCGCTCACCCTGTTCGCGTTCTCCAGCGAAAACTGGGGCCGCCCCGACGAGGAAGTCGGCGCGCTGATGAAGCTGTTCCTCGGCGCGCTCGACCGTGAAGTCGGCGAACTGCATCGCCGCGGCGTGCGCCTGCGTTTCATCGGCGAGCGCAGCCGCTTCAGCGACGGCATCCGCGGTCGCATGGCGGCGGCGGAAACGCTGACCGCCGGCAACACGCGCCTCACATTGGCGGTGGCCGCCAGTTATGGCGGACGCCAGGACATCGCATCGGCGGCGCGTTCGCTCGCCGAGGATGTCGCGGCCGGCCGGCTGCGTCCCGACCAGATCGACGAAGCCGCGCTCGGCGCACGCGTCGCGCTGGCCGACCTGCCGGAACCGGATCTCTTCATCCGGACCGGCGGGGATCTGCGCGTCAGCAATTTCCTGTTGTGGCAGCTGGCCTACACCGAGCTGTGGTTCACCGAGACCCTGTGGCCCGAATTCGGCGCGCAGGAACTCGAGCAGGCGTTACAGGTCTATGCCTCGCGCGAGCGACGCTTCGGGCTGACGGGCGAACAGATCGCCACCGCACAGGACGCGCCCGGGGAGGGCCACCCATGACATCGACCCGCATCCTCGCGGCCCTGCTGATGGCGCCCGTCGCCATCGCCGCCGTGCTGCTGCTCAATACGCCGTGGATGGCCGCCGTCTCGGCGATCATCTTCCTCGCCGCGCTGTGGGAATGGCTGCGGCTGACCGACATCGACGACACCCTCGCGCGCACCGCGCTGCTGGCGCTGAACCTGCTGCTGATGGTGGCCGTGGTCTGGGCCTCGGCGACCGGCGGTGGCTCGCTGGTGCTGCTGAAGATCCTGGCGATGATCGGCGTCGTCTGGTGGCTGCTGGCGACACTGTGGCTGCGTCACTACGACTTCGCCTCCGACCACGACACCAAGGCGCGCGTGTTCAAGCTCGCTGCCGGCACGCTGGCGGTGATTCCGGCCTGGGCCGCGCTGTGCGTGATCCACGCCGGCGAGAACGGCGGCCATGGCAACCGTTGGCTGCTGCTGGCGCTGGCGATCGTCTGGGCCACCGACACCGGCGCCTACTTCGCCGGCCGCAAGTTCGGCAAGCACAAACTTGCGCCGCGCATCAGCCCGAACAAGACCGTCGAAGGTCTGGCCGGTGGCGTCGTCGCGGGTGTGGTCGTCGCGGTGGCATTCGCGCCACTGGCCGGCGCCACCGTCGCGCAGTTGCCGCTGGTCGCGCTGGTCGCGGTGCTGACCGTGCTGGCATCGGTGGTCGGCGATCTGTTCGAAAGCCTGCTCAAGAGGCACGTCGGCGCCAAGGACTCGGGCACGCTGATTCCCGGCCACGGCGGCGTGCTCGATCGCCTCGACAGTGTGCTGGCAGCACTGCCGGTGTTCGCGTTCGGCCAGATCTGGCTCGGCTTCTGACGATGCAATCCGTATTCGCGTGCCGCGGCCGGATGTGCCGCGCATGATCCGCAAGGTCGCGGTCTTCGGTGCCACCGGTTCGATCGGCACCTCGGCGCTGGATGTCATCGCCAGGCATCCCGATCGCCTGCGCGCCAGCGTGCTGGCGGCGGGCAGCAACGTGGCCGCACTGGTCGCGCTGTGCGTCACGCACCGACCGGATCATGCAGTGATCGCCGATGCTGCGTTGCTCGACGCACTGGCGTCGGCGCTGCGCGATGCCAGCCTGGACACCACGCCGCACGCCGGCATGCCCGCACTCGATGCACTCGCCAGAGATGCGGCTGCCTGCGACACGGTCGTCGCCGCGATCGTCGGCGCCGCAGGACTCGATTCCACGCTGGCCGCGCTGCGCGCCGGCAAACGCGTCCTGCTGGCCAACAAGGAATCGCTGGTGCTGGCCGGCGCGCTGATGATGCAGGCCGCGCACGACGCGGGCGCGACCATCGTGCCGATCGACAGCGAACACAACGCGATCCACCAGTGCCTGCCTGCAGACGGCGATTGCAGCGGCGTTGCGCGCATCATCCTGACCGCATCCGGCGGCCCGTTCCGCGGGCGCAGTCGCTTATCACTCGCCGACGTGACACCGGCCCAAGCGGTCGCGCATCCCAAGTGGTCGATGGGCCCGAAGATCTCGGTCGACTCGGCCACGCTGATGAACAAGGGCCTGGAGCTGATCGAGGCGCATCACCTGTTCGCGATGCCGGTCGAGCGGCTCGATGTGCTGGTGCATCCGCAGAGCCTGGTGCACTCCTTCGTCGAGTTCATCGACGGTTCCACGCTCGCCCAGCTGGGATTGCCCGACATGCGCACCGCGCTCGCCGTCGGCCTGGGCTATCCGGATCGCATCGCCTCCGGCGTGACGGGCCTGGACCTGCTGCAACACGGGCGCCTCGATTTCGAAGCGCCGGATACCGACGCATTCCCGTGCCTGGCCCTCGCCCGCGGCGCATTGGCTGCCGGCGGCACGGCGCCTGCGCTGCTGAACGCGGCGAACGAAGTGGCGGTTTCAGCGTTTCTTCAGGGGCACCTGCGTTTTCTAGCCATTCCCACGCTGGTCGAGCACGTGCTCGGCACGCTTCCTGCCGCTCACGCGGCGTCGCTGGCCGTGCTGCGCGATGCCGATGCGCGCGCGCGCCACGTTGCCACGCAGGCGATCGAAACCGGTGCTGTCCATTGAGCAAGCGTGATGTCTGAATTCTTCGGCTCGGTGTGGTGGCTGATTGTCAGCCTCGGCGTGCTGGTCACCTTCCACGAGTTCGGCCACTACTGGGTCGCGCGCCGCTGCGGTGTGCGCGTGCTGCGGTTCTCGGTCGGTTTCGGCCGCGCATTGTGGTCGCGCCGCGGCAAGGACGGCACGGTCTACCAGATCGCGATGATCCCGCTGGGCGGCTACGTCAAGATGCTCGACGAGCGCGAAAGCCCGGTGCCGGAAGCCGAAGCGCACGAAGCCTTCAACCGCGCATCTGTCTGGAAGCGCATCGCCATCGTCGCCGCCGGGCCGATCGCCAATCTGATCCTGTGCGTCGTGCTGTTGTGGGCGATGTTCGTCATCGGCCGTCCCGATTACGCGCCCGTCGTCGGCCAGTCCAGCGGCATTGCCGAGACGTCGGGGCTGCGCGCGGGCGATCACATCGATGCGGTCGGTGACCGCGAGACGCCGACGTGGATGGAGGTGCAGCTCGCACTGCTGCCGGCCGCGCTGGATCGAAAGGACATCGCACTGCGGGTGACCGACGAGCGCGACCGCGCAGTGGTCCGCGAACTGCGCCTGTCGCAGCTGCCCGAAGATTTCGATCAGCGCCGCATCACGCCGGCGATCGGCCTGTGGCCGCGGCATCTGCTGCTGCCGGCGGTCGTGGGCCGCGTCGAGCCCGAGTCCGCGGCCTGGGGCGTGCTGGCCGAAGGCGACCGTCTGACCGCGATCGACGGCAGCCCGGTGCGCGTGTTCGAGGACATCGGCCCGCTGGTACAGGCGCTCGGCGATCGCGGCGGCCAGGCGATGGTGGAGGTCGATCGTGGCGGCGACCGCCTCGCACTGGAAATGGCCCCCAAGCGCATGGAACTCCCCGACGGGCGCGGCGAGTACTGGGCCTTCGGCATCGCGCCGCCCCGCGACCTGCCGATGCCGGCGAAGGACGCGATCCAGCAGTACGGCGTGCTCGCGTCGGTGCCGGCAGCGTTCCATGAAGTCGGTCATCTGACCGGCCAGCTGGTCGGCATGATCGGTCGCGCCTTCAGCGGCCGGGTGGCGATCGAGAACACCGTTGCAGGCCCGATCACGATCGCGCGTGCGGCCAATACCTATGCCGGTCAAGGGCCTGCGTGGTATCTGACGATCCTCGCGTTGCTGTCGCTCAGCCTGGCGATCCTGAACCTCCTCCCCATCCCGCTGCTGGATGGGGGACACCTCTTGTATTACCTTATCGAGTTGGTCAAAGGCAGCCCGGTCAGCGAGCGCGCGATGGTGGCCGGGCAATACGTTGGCCTGGCCCTGCTGGCCAGCCTGATGGGCCTGGCGTTCTACAACGACATCCTCCAACTCGTGCGCTGACACCTGCCTCGACCCGGATTCCGCCGCACACACCGCGCCGGAACCACTCCCCTACCCGGATTCAAAGATGACGCGAATGCCTGACCGCCGACTGCTTGCCCTCGCCCTCGCCACGGTGATCGCCGCGCCGGCCTGGGCCCAGACGGCCGCGAACGCACCTGTTGCCGCGCCTGCGCCCGTTGCCCTGCCCCCGTTGGCACCCTCGAGCGCCAGCAGCTTCACGGTCAGCGACATCCGTGTCGACGGTCTGCAGCGCATCGGCGCCGGCACCGTGTTCACCTATCTGCCGGTCGAGCGTGGCGACGCCGTCAACTCGACGCGCATCAGCGACGCGGTGCGCGCGCTGTACCGCACCGGATTCTTCGAGGACATCCAAGTCGCGCGCCAGGGCGACATCCTCGTGTTCACGGTGAGCGAGCGCCCGGCGATCAACCGCCTGACGCTGACCGGCAACAAGGACATCAAGACCGAGGACCTGACCAAGGGCCTGACCGAGATCGGCCTGTCCGAAGGCGAGACCTTCGACCGCCTCGACCTCGACCGCGTGACCCAGGAACTGGTGCGCCAGTACAACAACCGCGGCAAGTACAACGTCAAGATCACCCCGACCGTTTCGCGCCTCGACCGCAACCGCGTCGACATCGCGATCAATGTCGAGGAAGGCAAGGCGGCGAAGATCCGCCACATCAACATCATCGGCAACGAGACCTACGATCTCGACACGCTGACTGACAACTGGGAATCGGGCGAGTCGAACTGGCTCAGCTGGTACCGCCGTGACGACCAGTACTCGCGCGAAAAGCTCGAGGGCGACCGCGAGAAGCTGCACAACTTCTACCTCGACCGCGGCTACATCGACTTCAGCGAAGACAGCGTCCAGGTCTCGATCAGCCCCGACAAGGCCGACATGTTCATCACCGCCGGCGTCACCGAAGGCGAGATTTACAAGGTGTCGGACGTGCAGATCACCGGCAACCTGGTGCTGCCCGAAGAGGAAATCCGCAGCCGCGTGTTCGTGCAGAAGGACCAGGTGTTCTCGCGCGCACTGCTGGAGCTGAGCTCGGACGCGATCATCGCGACACTCGGCAACATCGGCTACGCGTTCGCGCAGGTGAATCCGATTCCGGAAGTCGACCGCGAGAACCGCACGGTCGCGATCAACCTGCAGGTCGTGCCGGGTCCGCGTGTCCAGGTGCGCCGCGTCCAGTTCAAGGGCAACAGCCGCACGTCAGATGAAGTGATGCGCCGCGAGATGCGCCAGTTCGAAGGCGCCTGGTATTCGCAGGCCGCGGTCGACCGCTCCAAGGTCCGTCTGCAGCGCCTGGGTTACTTCGAGTCCGGCAGCGTCAACGTCGAAAGCCAGCCGGTGCCCGGCAGCAACGATGAAGTCGATGTGGTGTTCAGCGTCACCGAGACGACGTCGGGCAGCTTCGTGTTCGGCCTCGGCTACTCGCAGCTCGCCGGCGTGACCACGTCGGTGCAGCTGTCGCAGAACAACTTCCTCGGCAGCGGTAACCGCGTGTCGGTGGAAGCGCAGCGCAACGTGTATCTGCAGCGCTACTCGTTCTCCTTCATGAATCCGTACTTCACCGACGGCGGCATGTCGCTGGGCTACAACCTGTGGTGGCGCGAGTTCGACAACTCCGAGTTCAACACCGCGCAGTACTCGTCCACGAGTGCGGCGGCGCAGACGGTCCTCGGTATCCCGTTGACGGAGAACGACTCGATCTCGCTGCTGCTCGGCGTCGACCGCAACCAGATCTTCACCTTCCGTGGCTCGTCGCCGGAATCGATCGTCGACTACGTCGATGCGTTCGGTACGCGTACGTTCCACGCGTGGCGCAGCGAGCTGGCCTGGGCGCGCGACACCCGCAACGACTATCTGCAGCCGACCCGCGGCATGATGCAGCGCGTGTCGCTCGAGAGCACCCTGCCCGGCTCGACCGCCGAGTACTTCAAGCTCAACTACGAAATCTCGAAGTACTGGCCGATCAACCGTCACCTGATTCTCAACACCCGCGCCGAACTCGGCTACGGCGACAGCTACGGCGACGACGTCGTACGCAACGTCTGCTTCACCGCACCGACGTTCGTGGACAGCAACGGCGACGGCGTGGTCGACACGCAGGTGCCGGGCGCTGCGCCCAGCGACCCGTGTGATCCGGGCTCGCCCGATTACATCCGCACGCTCACCGCCAGCGGTTTGCCGTTCTACGAGAACTTCTACGCCGGTGGCCCTCGCTCGGTGCGCGGCTTCCGCGACAACACGCTGGGTCCGCGCGAGACCGCGCTCAACAGCTCGTTCCTGCAGCCGATCGGCGGCGCGGTGAAGACCATCGGTTCGGTGGAAATGTTCTTCCCGCAGCTGATCAAGTCGCCTGCCGCACGCATCTCGGCCTTCGTCGACTTCGGCAACGTCTACAAGGACGTCGACAGCTGGGACGCGAAGGAACTGCGCGCGTCGGCAGGTGTGGCGCTGATGTGGCGCGCGCCGGTCGGCCCGATCTCGATCAGCTACTCGTACCCGCTGCGTCAGCAGAAGGAAGTGCGCGGTGGCGCCGGCGACCTGATCAAGCAGGGTGACGAAGTCGAGCGTCTGCAGTTCACCTTCGGCGGCGCGTTCTGATCCAGCGCGACCGATGACCGACACGCAGACCCGCCATACCGCCGAAGCGCTCGCGCAGCGCTTCGGTCTCGTTGTCCACGGCGCGCCGGAGACCTCGGTGTCCGGCGTCGCGACGCTCGCCACTGCAACCCGTGGCCAGCTCGCGTTCCTGTCCAATCCGCGCTACCGACCGCAGCTGGCCGACACCACGGCCGGCATCGTGGTGCTGCGCGAGGCGGATGCGGACGGCTACCCCGGCACCGCGCTGATCGCGAAGGATCCCTACGTCGCCTACGCGAAGATCGCCGCGCTGTTCGATCCGGTCAGCGATGCGCCCGTGGGCATCCATCCCTCCGCGGTCGTGGATGCGAGCGCGCAGGTCGATGCGTCGGCTTCGATCGGCCCGCACGTCAGCATCGGCGCGCGCAGCGTGATCGGCGCGGGCGCGACCATGGGCGCCGGCTGCGTGATCGGCGAGGACTGTGTCGTCGGTGACGGCAGCCGCCTGATCGCCCGCGTGACCCTGGTCAAGCGCGTGCGTCTGGGTGCCCGCGTCACCATCCATCCGGGCGCGGTACTGGGCTCGGAAGGCTTCGGCCTGGCGATGGATGCCGGACGCTGGATCAATGTGCCGCAACTCGGTGGTGTGGTCGTCGGCGACGATTGCGACATCGGCGCCAATACGACGATCGACCGCGGCGCGCTCGAAGACACGACGCTCGCCGAAGGCGTGCGCCTCGACAACCTGATCCAGATCGGACACAACGTGCGCATCGGTGCACACACCGCGATCGCGGGCTGCGTCGGCATCGCCGGCAGCACGAAGATCGGCAGTTACTGCCTGCTGGCAGGCAAGGTCGGCGTCGCCGGCCATCTCGAAATCTGCGACAAGGTCGTCGTCCACGCGATGACGATGGTGTCCGCATCCATCACCGAGCCTGGCGAATATTCCGCCGGCATTCCCGCCCAGCCCACGCGGGAGTGGCGGAAGAATGCCGTCCGGATCCGCCAGCTCGATTCGCTCGCGCGTCGCGTCACGGCGCTCGGGAAGGGGGAACCATGACCGAACAGATCACGCTGCCGATCCTCATCGACGGCATCCACAAGCTGCTGCCGCACCGCTATCCGTTCCTGCTCGTCGACCGCGTCGTCGAGTTCGAGCACGGCAAGCGCGTGCTCTGCTACAAGAACGTCTCGGCCAACGAGGAGTTCTTCCAAGGCCACTTCCCAGGTCAGCCGGTGATGCCGGGCGTGCTCGTCGTCGAGGCGATGGCGCAGGCCGGCGGCATCCTGACCCATCTGACCAAGGGCAAGGATTGCGAAGGCAATCTGTCGTATCTGGTCAAGGTCGACGCCGCGAAGTTCTCGCGCATGGTGGTGCCGGGTGATCGTCTCGAGCTCGAGGTCACGATCAAGCGCGAGATCCGCAACATGACTATGTACAGCGGCATCGCGCGTGTGGACGGCGAACAGGCGGCATGCGCGGAGATCCTCTGCGCCGAGGTCCCGCGCTGACATGGGCGCTGCGCAGGTCCATCCCAGCGCGGTCGTCGATCCCGGCGCGACGCTGGGCGACGACGTGCGCATCGGTGCGTTCACGCTGATCGGCCCGGACGTCGAGATCGGCGCCGGCACCATCGTCGGCCCGCACTCCAGTATCCACGGGCCGACGCGTATCGGCCGCGAGAACCACATCCACGGCCACGCCGCGATCGGCGGCGAGCCGCAGGACAAGAAGTTCGCCGGCGAACGCGCGGAACTGGTGATTGGTGACCGCAACACGATCCGCGAATTCGTCACGATCAACCGCGGCACCGGCGACGGTGGCGGCATCACCCGCGTCGGCGACGACAACTGGTTCCTTGCCTACACGCACGTCGCCCATGACTGCGTGGTCGGCAACCGCTGCGTGTTCTCGAACAACGCCACGCTGGCGGGCCACGTCACCGTTGGCGACCACGTGATCCTCAGCGGCTTCGTCGGCATCCACCAGTTCTGCCGGATCGGCGCGCATGCGTTCATCGGCATGGGCGCGTTCGTCAACGGCGACGTGCCGCCGTTCGTGATGGTGGCGCAGGACGGCTACGGCCGGCCGCGCGGCATCAACGCCGAAGGCCTGAAGCGCCGCGGCTTCGACAGCGCGCGCACTTCGGCGATCAAGCGCGCCTACCGCGCCCTGTACGTGTCGGGCGATTCGCTGGCCGATGCGCGCGTGCGTCTGGAAGAGATGGCGCAGGGCAGCGAAGACGTGCGCGCGTTTCTCGATTTCATCGAGGCAGGCGATCGTCCGCTGCTGCGTTGACCGTTTCCGCGGCACGACGATCCGTCGATGTCGCACAATGACGCCGTGTCCAGTCCCGCGCCCGCTTCCGTGTCCCTGATTGACGACCGCACGTCCGGTGCGCCGCTGCGCATTGCGCTCGTCGCGGGCGAAGCGTCCGGCGACCTGCTCGGCGCCGGACTGATCGAACAGCTGCGCGCGCGCTATCCGCAGGCAACATTCGCAGGCGTCGGCGGCGATGCGATGCGCGCGGCCGGCATGGAGACCTGGCACGACGCGTCCGAACTCGCGGTCATGGGGCTGTCGGAAGTGCTGCGTCATCTGCCGCGCCTGCTCAAGCTGCGCAAGACACTGCGCGCGCGTCTGCTCGACTGGCGCCCGGATGTCTTCATCGGCATCGATGCGCCGGATTTCAATCTCGGACTGGAGCGCACGCTCAAGGACCGCGGCATCCGCACCGTGCATTACGTCAGCCCCTCGATCTGGGCCTGGCGGCAGGGGCGTGCGGCGAAGATCGGTCGCAGCGCGGATCTCGTGCTGTGCCTGTTTCCGATGGAGCCGCCGATCTATGCGACGCATGGCGTCGATGCGCGCTTCGTCGGCCATCCGCTGGCGGAGATGGTGGCGCTGGAGCCCGATCGCGCCGCCGCGCGCGATGCGCTCGGGCTGCCGCAGGACGCGCCCGTGCTCGCGGTGTTGCCTGGCTCGCGTCTGGGCGAGATCGGCCGACTCGGCGAGGTGTTTCTTGATGCCGCCGCACGTGTCGCCGTTGCCCTGCCCGGCCTGCAGATCGTCGTGCCGGCCGCGAACGTCGGCTGCCGCGCCGCGATCGATGCACTGCTCGCACATCCCCGTTTTTCCACGCTCGATGTGCGCGTGTTCGACGGCCAGGCGCGCGCCGCGATGGTCGCCAGCGATGTCGTGCTGCTCGCCTCGGGCACCGCGACGCTGGAAGCGCTGCTGGCCAAGCGCCCGATGGTGGTCGGCTACCGCATCGCGCCGAGTACCGCGTTTCTCGTGCGCCTCTTCAAACTGATGAAGGTCGATCGCTTCTCGCTGCCGAACGTGCTCGCCGGTCGCACGATCGCGCCGGAGTTCATGCAGGAAGACTGCACGCCCGAGAATCTCGCGGCCGCGGTGCTGCACTGGTTCCGCGATCCGGCCGCGGCCGATGCGCTGCAGCCGGTCTATCGCGATCTGCATCTGCAGCTGCGCCAGGGCGCGTCGGCCACCGCAGCCGATGCGGTCGCGCGTCTCGCAGTGCCCGCCTTGCCCGCACCGGCGCGGACACCATGACCCGCCGCCTGCGCATCGCAGGTGTCGACGAGGCCGGGCTTGGTCCGCTGGCAGGACCGGTGGTGGTCGCGGCGGTGATCCTGCATCCGAAGCGCCCGATCGACGGCCTCGACGATTCGAAGAAGTTGACCGAGAAACGCCGCGAGGCGCTGTATCCACAGATCGTCGAACGGGCGCTGGCGTGGCGGGTCGAGTTCGTCGATGTCGACGAGATCGACCGCATCAACATCTTCCAGGCGACGATGGTCGGCATGGCGCGTGCGGTGCAGGCATTGGCGCCTGCCGCCGAGCGCGTGCTGATCGACGGCAACCGCCTGCCGCGCGGCCTGCCCTGCCCCGCACGCGCGATCGTCGGCGGCGACGCGATCGAGCAGTCGATCATGGCGGCCTCGATCCTCGCCAAGGTCGCGCGCGATCGCGCGATGGTCGAGCTGCATGCGCAGTTTCCGGATTACGGGTTCGACCGGCACAAGGGCTACAGCGCGCCGACGCATCTCGCCGCGCTGCTCGCGCACGGCCCCTGCGTGCATCACCGCCGCAGCTTTGCGCCGGTGTCGCGTCTGCTGCCCGAAGCCGTGTCGGATGTCATCGCCGAACCCACGACCGCTGACCTGTTCGCCGAGCCGTTGCCGGCCTGATCTGCGCGCGCCGGACGCCCACGACTGAACCGTTCCCGGTGGGCCGGCACGCAGCCGCCGCGCCAGAGCGCGACCCGTTTCCTGTCAAGCCTTGTCCGGCCCCCGCCCCGGCCCTAACCTGACCCTCCGGTTGCCACGCCCCTGCAATGTCCGCGCGCTTCGCCCACCTCCACGTCCACAGCGAATACTCGCTCTCCGATTCGACGATCCGGATCAAGGAGCTGGTGAAACGCTGCGCCGCGCTCGACCAGCCGTCGGTCGCGCTGACCGACCGCAACAACCTGTTCGCGCTGGTGAAGTTCTACAAGGCCGCCGAGAGCGCCGGCATCAAGCCGGTGATGGGCGCCGACATCTCGCTGGCCGAAGGCGACGAACCGGCCTCGACGCTGACCCTGCTGTGCCGCGACCACGACGGCTATCTGTCGCTGTCGCGCCTGCTCACGCGCGCGTGGATGGAAGGCCATCGCACCGATGGTGTCGTCGTGCGCCCGGAGTGGCTGCGCGAGGCGAACACTGGCCTGTTCGCGATCGCCGGTCGTCATGGCCCGGCGGCGAAGCTGCTGGCCGGTGGCCGCGACGATCTCGCCAGGCAGTGGTACGCGCAGTGGCGCGAGGTCTTCGACGATCGCCTGTTCCTGCAGCTCACCCGCTGCGGTTTCGACGACGAAGCCGTGCACAACGCGCTCGCGCTGCAGGTGTCGTCCGATCTCTCGCTGCCGGTGATCGCCGGCAACGACGTGCGCTTCCTCGACGCGGAAGGCTTCGATGCGCACGAAGCGCGCGTGTGCATCTCGACCGGCCGCGTGCTCGACGATCCGCGTCGTCCGAAGCTCTACACGCGCGAGCAATATCTGAAGTCGGCCGACGAGATGGCCGCGCTGTTTTCCGATGTGCCCGATGCGATCGACAACACGCTGGCGCTCTCGCAGCGCTGCAATCTCGAACTGCGCCTGGGCACCTACTACCTGCCTGCATATCCGGTACCGGACGCGCACACGCTCGACACCTGGATCCGCTCGCAGTCGCACGACGGTCTGGTCGAGCGCCTGGAGAAGTATCCGGTCGCGGCCGGCCACACGCGCGAGAGCTACATCGAACGTCTCGATGTCGAACTCGACGTCATCTGCAAGATGGGGTTCCCGGGCTACTTCCTGATCGTCTCGGACTTCATCAAGTGGGCCAAGGAACACGACATCCCCGTCGGCCCGGGCCGTGGTTCCGGCGCCGGCTCGCTGGTCGCATGGGCGCTGAAGATCACCGACATCGATCCGCTGCCCTACGACCTGCTGTTCGAGCGCTTCCTCAATCCCGAACGCGTGTCGATGCCCGACTTCGACATCGACTTCTGCATGGACCGCCGCGACGAGGTCATCGACTACGTCGCCGCGAAATACGGCCGCGACCGCGTCAGCCAGATCATCACCTACGGCACCATGGCTGCGAAGGCCGTGGTGCGCGATACCGGCCGCGTGCTCGGCTATCCCTACGGCATGGTCGACGGCATCTCCAAGTTGGTGCCGCCGACGCTGGGCATCGGTCTGGAGGACGCACTCGGACGCACCGACAAGTCGCGCAGCGATGATGCCTGGCGCTCCGACGAACTGATCGCGCGCTACAACGACGAGGACGACGTCCACGATCTGCTCGATCTCGCCCTGCAGCTCGAGGATCTGACCCGCAACGCCGGCAAGCACGCCGGCGGCGTGGTGATCGCGCCGTCGCCGCTCAGCGATTTCTGCCCGCTGTTCGCCGAACACGACGAAGGCGGCCGCGGCCGCAATCCGGTCACCCAGTTCGACAAGGACGACGTCGAGACGATCGGCCTGGTGAAGTTCGACTTCCTCGGCCTGCGTACGCTGACGATCATCGACTGGGCGGTGAAGGCGATCAACGCGCGCCGCGCCACCGCGGACGAAGCGCCGCTCGACATCGCCGCGCTGCCGCTCGACGACATCGAAAGCTACAAGCTGTTCGCGCGCGGCGACACGGTGGCGGTGTTCCAGTTCGAATCGCGCGGCATGCGCGAGCTGCTCAAGCGCGCGCAGCCCGATACGTTCGAGGACATCATCGCGCTCGCCGCGCTGTTCCGTCCCGGCCCGCTGGGTTCGGGGATGGACAAGGAATGGGTCGACCGCAAGCACGGCCGCACCGACGTGAGCTACCCGCATCCGTCGCTGGAGCCGGTGCTGTCACCGACCTACGGCGTCATCGTCTACCAGGAACAGGTGATGCAGATCGCCCAGGTCCTGGCCGGCTATTCGCTGGGCGGCGCGGACATGCTGCGCCGCGCGATGGGCAAGAAGAAGCCCGAGGAGATGGCCAAGGAGCGCGCCAAGTTCGAAGCCGGCGCGGCGGCGAACGCGGTGGACCCGGTCCAGGCCACGCAGATCTTCGACCTGATGGAGAAGTTTGCCGAGTACGGCTTCAACAAGTCGCACTCGGCCGCCTATGCGCTGGTCGCCTACCAGACGGCGTGGCTGAAGGTGCATTACCCGGCCGAATTCATGGCCGCGGTGCTGTCGTCGGACATGGACAATACCGACAAGGTGACCGGCTTCCTGACCGAAGCGCGGACGATGGGCTTGGACGTGCTGCCGCCGGACGTCAACGCGTCGGCCTACATGTTCGAGGCGATCGATCCGCAGACCATCCGTTACGGACTCGGCGCGGTGAAGGGCGTCGGCCGTGGGGCCTGCGAGAACATCGTCGAGGCACGTGTGCATGCGGGCGTGTTCCCCGACCTGCTGGATTTCTGCCGCCGCGTCGATTCCTCGCGTCTCAACAAGCGCACGCTCGAAGCGCTGATCAATGCCGGTGCGCTCGACGCGCTCGGCAAGAACCGCGCCTCGCTGATGCTGCAGTTGCCCGAGGCGCTGAAAGCGACCGACCAGCTCGCGCGCAACCGCAGCGCCGGCATCGTCGACATGTTCGGCAGCAGCGTCGGCGACAGCGATGCGCTGCACATCGATCTGCCCGAGTGCGAGGAATGGCCGCTCAAGCAGAAGCTCGACGGCGAACGCGACACGCTGGGCCATTACCTCAGCGGCCATCCGCTCGATCCCTACCGCGACGAACTACAGGCACTGGTGGGCACCGATCTGGGCCAGCTCGACAGCCTGTGGGCGGCGCGCGACCAGAAGGGCGGCGGCAACAGCTGGCGCCCGGAAACCCAGGTCATCATCGCGGGCCAGGTCGGCGCGATGCGCAAGCGCGGTGACTCGCAGGCCTTCGTGCTGCTGGAAGACGGCCGCGGCCGGCTCGAGTGCGGCTTCTTCGCCGATGCCAGCAGCGAGTACGCGCATCTGCTGACGCGCGACCGCATCCTGATCGTCGAAGGCGGCCTGCGCGAGGACGAGTTCAGTGGCGGCTTCGCGCTGCGGGTGAAGCGTTGCTGGGATTTCCACACCGTCTGCCCGGAGCACGCGCGCCGGCTGTCGCTGCGCCTGGATCTGCGCGTGCCCGGCACGCTGGCACGCGTGGAACAGGTGCTGGCCCAGCATCGCCCCGGCAAGACCCCGCTGCGTCTGGACCTGCTGCTGGAGGCCGGCAGCGCCGGCACCTTGGACGTCAACGGCACCCATTCCGTGCGCGTGGACGCCGAACTGCCCGGCACCCTGCGCGCCCAGGCCGGCGTGCGCATCGCAAGGCTCGATATCGCCAAGCCCTGGGCCAACTGAGAACCTGCTCAATGTCCTGCTGCGCTTGCCGGCTCGCGCGCGTGCGGTGCTCGGAATGCTCACGTACCGTGTGTACGCTGCGCTTCCTGCGCGCCGCCTCACACCATCTGGCTGCGCTCGCAACGGACCTTGAACAGGTTCTTCGCGCGCGAACGGCGCCATATCCGGCTCCGCAACATCCGCCAACATGCGGCGATCTGCGATCCAGACGCCCTCGTACGGCCCCAATGGGCGCTCTCCGCTAGACTGTCGCCCTTTCCGGCTCCGGCCGGGCCCGTGTGGCGCACCGCGCCCGGGTCCGCACCGCGGTCGCCTCCCAACGGACGGCTCTCCCGAATGAATCCGAACTACCTCGACTTCGAACAGCCCATCGCCGATCTCGAAGCGAAGATCCAGGAACTGCGCCAGGCCAGCGACGGACCGGCGGTCAACATCGACGCCGAACTCGCCACGCTGCGCGACAAGCTGCGCAAGCGCACCGCGCACATCTTCCGCGACCTCACGCCGTGGCAGGTCTCGCAGCTCGCCCGCCATCCGCAGCGTCCGTATACCAACGACTACATCCGCAGCATCTGCGACGAGTTCGAGGAACTGGCCGGCGACCGCGCCTATGCCGACGATGCCGCGATCGTCGGTGGTCTGGGCCGCATCGACGGCCGCAGCGTGGTGATCATCGGCCACCAGAAGGGCCGCGACACCAAGACCAAGGTGCGTCGTAATTTCGGCATGCCGCGCCCCGAGGGCTACCGCAAGGCGCTGCGCCTGATGAAGATGGCCGAGCGCTTCAAGCTGCCGCTGCTGACTTTCATCGACACGCCCGGCGCCTACCCCGGCATCGGCGCGGAAGAACGCGGCCAGTCGGAAGCCATCGCCCGCAACCTGCTGGAAATGGCCGAACTCAAGACGCCGATCATCTGCACCGTGATCGGCGAAGGCGGCTCGGGCGGCGCGCTGGCGATCGGCGTCGGCGACCGCACGCTGATGCTCGAATACAGCACTTACTCGGTGATCTCGCCCGAAGGTTGCGCGTCGATCCTGTGGAAGGACGCGGGCAAGGCGCGCGACGCCGCCGAGCAGCTCGGCCTCACGGCCAAGCGGCTCAAGTCGCTGGGCCTGGTCGACAAGGTGGTACGCGAGCCGATCGGCGGCGCGCACCGCAACCCGCGCCAGACCGCGACGCGCCTCAAGGCCGTGCTGATGAACGAGCTCGACCAGCTCGAACAGCTGCCGGTCGAGACGCTGCTGCAGCGCCGTTATGAGCGCCTGCGCAGCTACGGGGCGTACGAGGCGGCCTGAGGGAGCGACACGATGGGGCCGATCCTGCTGCTCTCGATCCTGCTGCAGATCGGCTGCGGCGTGCGCGTGGTCCGCACCGGCCGGCCGCTGTACTGGATCTTCATCCTGCTGATCGGCTCCTACATCGGCGTGCTGGTGTATCTGCTCGCCGAAGTGTTGCCAGAACTGCGCAGCAACCGCGGCGCGAACCGTGCGCTGGGACGCGTGCGCGACCGGATCGATCCCACGCGCCATACGCGTGCGGCCAGCCGCGATCTGGAGATCGCCGACACGCTCGACAACCGCCGCCGGCTCGCCGAGCGCAAGCTTGATGATGGCGACTATGCCGGCGCCGAGACCCTGTATCGCGAGGCCCTGCGCGGCCTGTACGCGACGGACCCGACGCTGATGCTCGGGCTGGCGCAGGCGCAGTTCCATCGTGGCGAACCGTCCGCTGCGCGCGAGACACTCGACGCGCTGATCGCCGCGAACCCGGACTTCCGTTCGCACGACGGCCATCTGCTTTACGCCCGCGCGGTCGAGGCCGGCGACGATTTCACCGCGGCCGTCGAAGAGTACGAAGCGCTGATCCAGGATTACCCCGGCGAAGAAGCCCGCGTCCGCTACGCGGGCCTGCTGCAACGTCACGGGCAGACGGACAGGGCCAGGGCGCTGTATGCCGACACGCTGCGCCGCGTGGATCTGGCGCCTGCGTACTACCGCCGCGAGCAGCGCGAGTGGGTCGACATCGCCAAGCGCGAATCGCGCGCCTGACGCCTCACCACGCGCGCAGGTACTGGTCCGGCGTCTCGATCTCGACGCCCAGTTCCCGCGCCGCGCGACGCGGGAAGTAGGGATCGCGCAGCAGTTCGCGGGCCAGCAGCACGATGTCGGCATCGCCTTCGGCGACGATGCGCTCGGCCTGCGCCGGCGTCGTGATCAGTCCGACCGCGCCGGTTGCGATGCCGACTTCATCGCGAATGCGCCGTGCGAACGGCACCTGGTAGTCCGGCACCGCCTCGATCGACTGCAGCGGCGACAGGCCACCGCTGGAGGTGTCGACCAGATCCACGCCGCGCGCTTTCAGCAGGCGCGCGAGTTCGACGCTCTGCTCGATATCCCAGCCACCTTCGACCCAGTCGCTCGCCGAGATGCGCACCCACAGCGGCAGGCGTTCGGGCCAAACGCCGCGTACCACATCGACGACGTCGAGCACCACGCGCACGCGATTGTCGAAACTGCCGCCCCAGGCGTCGTCGCGCACGTTCGACAGCGGCGACAGGAACTGGTGCAGCAGATAGCCGTGCGCAGCATGGAGTTCGGCGACCTCGAAGCCCGCGTCCAGTGCGCGCAAAGCACTCGTGCGGAAATCGTCGACGACTTGCGCGATGCCGGCAGCGTCGAGCGCCCGCGGCGCCGGGTACTCCGCGTTGTAGGCCAGCGCCGACGGCGCCACGACCTGCCAGCCACCATCGGTGACCGGCACCGCGCTGCGCCCGCGCCACGGCGCGAACGTGCTGGCCTTGCGCCCGGCATGCGCGAGCTGGATCGCCGGCGCCGCGCCCTGCGCGCGGATGAAGTGCGCGATCGGCGCCCAGGCCTGCACCTGCGCATCGTTCCAGATGCCGGCGTCCTGCGGCGAGATCCGGCCGTCGGGCGACACCGCGCAGGCTTCGGTCATCACCAGTCCCGCACCGCCGACCGCGCGGCTGCCCAGATGCACCCGGTGCCAGTCGTCGGGCAGGCCATCGACGGACGCGTACTGGCACATCGGCGAGACCGCGATGCGGTTGCGCAGCGTCAGATCGCGCTGGCGGAACGGAGTGAACAGGGCGGACATGCGGGGACTTCCTGCGGATGCGATCCGCGACTGTAGGCTGCGTCGTGCTGCGGGACGACCGCACCACCGGATCGCTGCATCGCGTGCGTGCGCGATCGCCATGGCTGCCCGGAAAAAGCGCGACACAGGCCCGTCTCGCTACCATGGCCGCATGCCGATTGACATGCCGCTGCCCGACCTGCCGCCCGATGCACGTGGCCGCCTCGTCGTCGGCTACAGCGGCGGTCTTGATTCCAGCGTGCTGCTGCACGTGTTCGCGCACACACCGGCGCTGCGCGCGCGCGGGCTGCATGCGGTGCATGTGCACCACGGTCTGCAGGCTGGCGCGGACGATTGGGCCGGGCACTGCGTGGCGACCTGCGAACGTCTCGAGGTGCCGTGCAGCGTGGTCCGGGTCAACGTGGCGCGTGACAGCGGCGAAGGTCCAGAAGCGGCTGCACGTGCCGCGCGGCATGCCGCGTTCGCCGCGCAACTGGAGCCGGGCGATGTCCTCGCCCTCGCCCACCATCGCGACGACCAGGCCGAAACCGTGCTGCTGCGTGCGCTGCGTGCGTCGGGGCCCGATGGGCTGTCAGCGATGCGACCGCTGCGCCCGTTCGCGAGCGGGTGGCTGTGGCGGCCGTTGCTCGCGCTGCCGCGTGCGCAACTGTTGGCCTACGCGCAGGCACACGGTCTTGAATGGATCGAGGATCCGAGCAATGCGGTGGACGATGCGGACCGCAACTTCCTGCGCAATCGCGTGATGCCGCTGCTACGCACGCGCTGGCCGCACGCGGACGTCGCACTGTCGACGGTCGCGGCATTGCAGGCCGAAACAAGCGGCCTGCTCGCTGCCGGCGACGATATGGCGCTGGCGACGGCGCGGACACGTGATCCGTCCGTGTTGCGACTCGACGCGTTGCGCGCGCTCCCGGTCGCGCGACGCACACGCGTCCTGCGCCGTTGGATCGCGGAACTTGAATTGCCACCACTTCCGGCGCGCGCCATCGACTGGTGCAATGCCGATCTCGACACCGGCCGCGCGGATCGCGCGCCCTGCTTCGACTGGGCCGGCCATCGCCTGCAACGCTGGCGTGGGCTGCTGCAGGCCGCGCCGATCCGGGCGCCGCTGGATGCCGACTTCACTGCGCAATGGAATGGCGCCGCGCCACTTCAGCTGCCCGATGGTGGCCGACTGTGGCTGGACGGCGCGACGGATGACCGCATGTGGACCGTCCGGGCCAGAGAGGGTGGCGAGCGCATCTGCCTGCCCGGCCGCGCCCACACGCACGCGCTCAAGCACGTGCTGCAGTCGCTCGGCGTGCCGCCCTGGATCCGCGCGCAGCTGCCGGTGCTGGTCGATGGCGAGGGCCGCGTGCTGGCCGCCGGCGATCTCGCCTTCGACGCCGGCTTCGACGCCTGGCTGCGAGACGGCGACCGCCGGCTGTACTGGTCGCCACCGGGCGACATGCACACGGTCCTCGACGCGCCGATCGCTTAAAATCCCCGGATGCCGAAGAAACCCGCTGCCGCCGAAACCAGTCCCGTCGCCGACTTCGAAAACGCCCTGACCCAGCTCGAAACGCTGGTCGAGCGCATGGAGGGTGGCGAGCTGAGTCTCGAAGAATCGTTGGGCGCCTACGAGCGCGGCGTCGGTCTGTACCGCCGCTGCCAGCAGGCCCTCGAAGACGCCGAGCTGCGCGTGAAGCTGCTCAGTGATCCCGCCTCGCCCGAACGCGCGCAGCCCTTCGGCGACGCCGCGGTCGACGATTCCGATGCCTGACGCGGCGCGCGACACCGCGGCGCTGATCGAGACCTGGCGCGCACGCACCGACGCCAAGCTGCAGCAGGCACTCGACACCGTCGCCGACGGCGAGCCGCGTCTGCATGCCGCGATGGGCCATGCGGTGCTGCTGGGCGGCAAGCGCATGCGTCCGCTGCTGGTGCACGCCACCGCCTACGCATTCGGTGCGCCCGCGGGCGCGGCCGATGCTGCGGCCGCGGCGGTCGAACTGGTGCACGCGTATTCGCTGGTACACGACGATCTCCCGGCGATGGACGATGACGCCCTGCGTCGCGGCCAACCGACCGTGCACGTCGCCTTCGATGAAGCGACCGCGATCCTCGCCGGCGATGCACTGCAGACGCTCGCGTTCTCGTTGCTTGCCGAAGCGCCGCTCGCTGCCGAGATCCGTCTGGCAATGGTCGCGACGCTCGCGCGCGCGTCCGGCGCGAACGGCATGTGCGGCGGCCAGGCGCTCGATATGGCGGCGACCGGTGACGGTAGCTCGATCGGCGTGGACGCACTCGAACGCCTGCATGCGATGAAGACCGGTGCGTTGCTGCGGGCCGCAGTCGCGCTGGGCGCACTCGCTGCAGGCGTGGATGCAGGCACGCGCGCGCGCCTGGATGATTTCGCCGATGCGCTGGGCCTGGCCTTCCAGATCCGCGACGACCTGCTCGACATCGAAGGCGACAGCGCAACGCTCGGCAAGACCGCCGGCAAGGACGTCGCGCAGGACAAGGCGACGTTCCCCGCGTTGATCGGTGCCGAGGCTTCGCGCGCGCGCCTCGATGCTCTCGCGATGCGCATGCAGGACGCGCTGGTTCCGTTCAGCGAGACCACCGCTCCGCTGGCCGCGCTCGGCCGCCGTGCGATCGAACGCGATTACTGAAGCCGGGGCGCGCTCGCGCCCGCGCCTCATCAGACTCAGCTGCCGAAGAACCGGATCGTCAGCGGATGCTGGTAGTGCTCGCCGTTCAAGGCACGCACCGCGGCGACGATACTGCTGATCAGCCACAGCATCCCGAGGCCACACGCCGCTGCCACCAGCATCAGACCGGCAGGCAGCGTCACGATCGCGCCGATGCCGAGCGTCAGCACGGTGGCACCGAGCAGGCCGATGGCCGCGACGAAGATCGCGCAGGCGTAGAGGCACATGCTCAGGTGGAAGTTCAGCGCGTCGCGAGCATGCGCGGCGACGAAGGCGTCGTCGTCGCGCTTGGCCAGGTAGACCACACCGGCCACGAGCGCGCCGGCGATGCCCGACATCCAGCTCGTCAGCAGCGCGAGCACCAGTGCGCTGCATCGCCGCCGCCCAGTGGCGGCTGTCGCTGGCAGGCAGGGTCTGCGGAAAGGATGCGGTCTGCATGGGACACCTCCGGTCGTGGATCGTGCATGCAGCCTGTGCGTTCGCTGGACGCCGCGCCAGACGCGGACGTCACCCGGACTTCCGGCACCCCCTCAACGCAACAGGCCCCGGCGCGGACGCCGGAGCCTGTGCGGTGCAGCCGGCTTGATTGCTTACTTGATCAGACGCAGCGCAAAGGGATAGCGATAAGCCACCCCATCGTTCGCCTTCATCGCGCCGACGATGGTCATTACCAGCCAGGCAATACCGAGCAGCAGGCCGATCGGCATGGTCAGCACCACGCCCAGGCCGAAGGTCACCAAGGTGATCAGCAACAGCACGACGCCGACAATCAGCAGGGTGATGTTGAAGTTCAGCGCCTCGCGCGCCTGGTCGGCAGCGAAGGGCATGGTGTCCTTCTTGATCAGCCAGATCACCAGCGGACCGACGATGTTGCCGATGCCGCCGGTGAACAGACCGGTCAGCGCTGCCAGATGGCCGAACAGGCCCCACTGGCGTTCTTCCGCGGACGCAACGCCGGCGGGGGGAGGCGGTGCAGTGGTGTACTTGTCGAACTCGCTCATGCGGGACGCCTCGGGTTGGATGAAAAGGATTACAGGTCGCAGCCTTGCGGCGCACTGTTCAGGGATGCAGGACAGCCGTCAAGTGCGCCAACGTCACTCGCCGCCGGCAACGGTCATGCGGCCAAGCAGGATCGAGCCCGTCCGCACATGCGAACGCGGGTCGATGTCGCTGCCCACGGCTTCGATGGTGGCGAACATCTGTTTCAGATTGCCGGCGATGGTGATGCCGTCGACCGCGTGGCGGATCTCGCCCCTTTCGACCCAGAAGCCCGATGCGCCGCGCGAATAGTCGCCGGTGACCGCGTTGACACCCTGCCCCATCAGGCCGGTGACCAGCAGGCCGCGATCCATGCCGCGCAGCAGATCCTGCAGACCGCCGGCGTTGGCGGGAATCTCGAGGTTGTGCACGCCGCCGGCATTGCCGGTGGTCTGCAGGCCCAGCTTGCGCGCCGAGTAGCTGCCGAGCACATAGCGCTGCAGTACCCCGCCTTCGATCAACGACGATTCGCGCGTGGCCACGCCTTCGGCGTCGTAGGCCGATGACTGGAACCCGCGCTCGAGGAACGGGCGCTCGAAGATGTTGAACCAGTCGGGAAACAGCGGCGTGCCGACGCTGTCGAGCAGGAAGCTCGCGCGGCGGTACAGCGCGCCTCCGGACACCGCGCCCAGCAGATGACCGATCAGCGAGCGCGCGACCTCGGCCTGGAACAGCACCGGATAGCTGCCGGTCGCGAGCGGTCGCGGGTCCAGCCGCGCGAGCGTGCGCTCGGCGGCGCGTCGGCCGATCGAAGCCGGTGCATCGAGATCGGACTCGGCAAGCGCCACGCTGTACCAGCCCTCGCGCTGCATGTGCTCGCCCTCGCCCGCAATCAACGCGCAGCCGATGCTGTGGTGGCTCCCACGCTCGGCGCCGACGAAGCCGTGGCTGTTGGCGTAGACGCTCAGGCCCTTCGACGTGCTGACCGAGGCGCCATCAGAATTGGCGATACGCGGGTCGGCATCGCGGCCGGCGGCCTCGCAGGCCAGCGCGAGATCCACCGCGGCGTCCGCGTCCAGCGCCCAGGGATGCCAGGCGTCGTATTCGTCAAAGCGGCCATCGGCACCGGGGCGCGCCATCAGGTCGGCATCGGCGAGGCCCGACGCATCGTCGTCTTCGGTGAAACGCGCGATCGCGCAGGCCTGGTCGACCGTCGCGGCGAGGCTCTCTTCGCGCAGATCGGCCGTGCTGGCGGTGCCTTTGCGCTTGCCGAAATAGACGGTGACGCCGATCCCGCGGTCGCGCGTGGACTCGACGGTTTCGACCTCGCCCATGCGCACATTGACGCTCAGACCCGCGTCTTCCGAGCACGACACCTCGGCCTGGGTGGCGCCGGCGGCCCGGCAACGGTCGAGCAGGCGCTGCGACAGCGCGGCCAATGCGTCGAGGCGGACGGCCGAATCATCGGCCGAATGAACGTCGATCAAGGCGTGGGACATGGGCAATGACTTATCCTGTTGCAATGAGAGGCATAAACGAAGATTCGGGCGAGTACCTGGGCCCCAGCCGCAAGCAGAACCGGCGCGAAGCGCTGGAAGTGCTGTCGCTGGCCGACGACCTGGCTGCACTGTCCGAAAACCAGCTGGGCAAACTGCCCATTCCCGAAGGCCTGCTGACGCACATCGCCGATGCGCGGCGTATCACCTCGCACATCGCGCGCAAGCGACAGCTGGCGTTCCTCGCCAAGCAGATGCGCCGCGAGAGCGACGAGACGCTGGAAGCGATCCGCGACGCGATGGATGCAGGCGGCACCGCCGCACGCGTCGAGACCGCCCAGCTGCATCGCGCCGAAGCCTGGCGCACGCGCCTGCTCGACGACGGCGACGCGGCACTGGCCGAACTGCTCGACGCATATCCGGAAGCCGATCGCCAGCGCCTGCGCCAGCTGGTGCGCAATGCGCTCGCCGAACGCGCGAAGAACAAGCCGCCGGCCGCATTCCGCGAACTGTTCCGCGAGCTGCGCGGCGTGTTCGCGGCCGCGTCGCTGGCGGCGGGCGAAGACGCTGCGGCCGAGGAAGCGCGTCTGGAAGACGAAGCCGACGAACCCGGCAACGGCGACGGCGACGGCGACGACGCACCCTGAGTTTGATCTGCCGTCATTCCCGCCTGCGCGGGACTGACGGCACTGTCAGGGCACAGCCTCAGGCCGCTCCGACTCCCGAAATCCCGATCCCGCATGCCGGCTCTCAAGCCTGCGTGCCGCCGACGGTCAGCTGGTCGATCAGCAGATGCGGCTGGCCCACGCCGACCGGGACACTCTGGCCGTCCTTGCCGCAGACGCCGACACCTTCGTCGAGCGCCATGTCGTGGCCGATCATGCGCACGCGCTGCATCGTCTCCGGACCGTTGCCGATCAGCGTCGCGCCCTTGACCGGCGCGGTGATCTTCCCGTCCTCGATCAGATAGGCCTCGGTCGCCGAAAACACGTACTTGCCGTTGGTGATGTCGACCTGGCCGCCGCCGAAGTTCACCGCGTACAGGCCCTTCTTGACCGAGCGGATCATGTCCTGCGGATCGTCCTGACCCGCCAGCATGTAGGTGTTGGTCATGCGCGGCATCACCAGGTGCGCGAAGGACTCGCGACGGCCGTTGCCGGTCGGCGCGACGCCCATCAGACGCGCGTTGAGCGTGTCCTGCATGTAGCCGGTCAGCACGCCGTCCTCGATCAGCGTCGTGCAGTGCGTCGGCGTGCCTTCGTCGTCGATGTTGAGCGAACCGCGGCGGCCGGCGAGCGTGCCGTCGTCGACGATCGTCACGCCCTTCGACGCCACACGCTGGCCGATACGACCGGCATACGTGCTGGTGCCCTTGCGCGCGAAGTCGCCTTCGAGGCCGTGGCCGACCGCTTCATGCAGCAGCACGCCCGGCCAGCCCGCGCCGAGCACGACCGGCATGGTGCCGGCCGGCGCATCGATCGCTTCGAGGTTCACCAGCGCCTGGCGCAGTGCCTCGCGCGCGAAGCGTTCCGGCTTGCCGTCACCCAGCAGTTCTTCGTACGAGTAACGGCCGCCGTAGCCCGAGTAGCCGGATTCGCGGCGGCCGTTGTGTTCCACCAGCACCTGGATGTTGAGCCGCACCAGCGGACGCACGTCGCCGGCGAGCACACCATCGCTGCGTGCCACCAGTACCGTGTCGACGCCGCCCGACAGGCTGACCATCACCTGCTGCACGCGCGGATCGGCTGCACGCAGCATGCGATCGACGCGGCGCAGCGCTTCGACCTTCGCCTCGCTGCCGAGCGCGTCGATCGGGTCCTGCGCGGGATACAGATCGTGGGCGCGGGTGCGCGCCAGCGCGAGCGGCGCATGCGCGCGGCCATCGCGAGCGATCGCACGCGCCGACTGCGCCGCGCCCAGTAGCGCGACCGCATCGATGTCGTCGGAATAGGCGAAGCCGGTCTTCTCGCCGCTGATCGCGCGCACGCCGACGCCCTGCTCGATCGCATGCGAGCCACTCTTGACGATGCCGTCCTCGACTGCCCAGCTCTCGCGACGCGAGTGCTGGAAATACAGGTCACCGAAATCGATGCCGGGACCAAGCAAGGCGGAGAACGCGCGGTCGAGGCCGGAGGTATCGAGACCGGCGGGCAACAGCAGGCGGGATTCGGCCAGCGCAAGCGCGCCGCCGGAGGAAACGGGAGATTCGGACATCCGCCAAGTGTGGGGGCAAAGCCGTCGATGGCAAGCCGAAACTGAACCTGCAGGCCCGCAATCGCCGGCGAAAACGCCTCAGTTCGCCGATTGCGGCCGAGTCGACGGCGGGGTCGCCGGTTGCGCCGCGTCGCGACGTTCGACCACGTCCACCTTCGGGTCCTGCCAGGGACCGCTGACGTGATAGTTGCGCGCGCCCATCTCGGCCAGCGGCTTGCGCAGCACCGCGTTCGCGACCGCGCCGACTGCGGCGCCCACAGGGCCGAGCGTCAGCGCACCGACCGCCGGCAGCAGGTTGCCGGTCTTGGGCAGCACTTCGATGTCCTGGTCGTGCGTGCGCGCAGCGAGATCGGCGCTGCCGCGGATGCGGATTTCCGCCGCCGGCCCGTCGATGACGAGGTTGTCGCCGCGCGCGGTGCCGTTGCCGAAGCGGATGTCGCCGGCGATGCGATTGAAGCCGAAGCCCTTGCTGAAGAAATCGCGGAAATCGAGCATCAGCCGGCGCGGCAGCTCGGCCACGCTGAGCAGGCCCAGCACGCGACCCGCGCCCGGCTCCACTTCGACCAGCTGCCCGTCGCGCAGCGCGATCTTCATCGCGCCTTCGAGCCGCGCGACCTGGAACGCGTTCGGCGCACCCGGCCAGGCGGCGTCGAAATCCACACGCCCCTGGCCGCCGACGATGCTGCCGGCGAAGCCGAGACCCGACGCGAGCCGGCCGAAGTTCTCGCTTTCCACGTCGGCCTGGAATGCAGTGCGCGCGGCCGTGCCGCGGCCTGTCCAGCGACCCGTCACGTCGATGCGGTGGTCCGGCGCGCGCACCTGCAGGCGATCGACTGCGAGACCGCCCGGAATGCGGCGCGAGGCCGCATCCACGCTGCCGAGCACCACGGCGCCGTAGCGCAGGTCGTCGATTACGAGCTGGATCGGCGGCACCGATGCGGGATCGAGCGTGTCGTCGACCGGCGTCGACGCCGGCACCCGCGCGATCACCGGCGCGTTCGGCGCAGCGATCGCCACGGCGTCCGGCTTCGACGCAGGCGCCGGCCAGTGCAGGCGTTGCAGCGCGATCGCGACCGGCGCGCCGTCGGTATCGGGAATGCGCACGTCGCCGGCCAGCGCGGCGCCGTCGAGGCGCAGATCGGTGCCGGCATCGCGACGCGCGGCGGTGATGCGGGTCTGGCCGAGACGGCCACCGGCGAGTCGCAAATCGGCTGTGGTCACATCGACCTGCTGCAACGCCAGACCATCGCCATCGCCGCCCGCGCCCTTCAGGCCAATCCAGTCGAACACGTCGACCACAGGCGTGCGGCCGAAGACGACGATGCCCGCTGCGGGCGCCGCAGCCTCGACGCGCGCCCGCCCCATATCAACACGGATGCCGGCACGTGCACCGCTGGTGCGCGCACGCAGCGCCAGCTGATTGCCGAAGCCAACCAGCACATCGCCGGTGCCGAACGGCAGCGGCGCTTCGATGGTCGTGCGCAGCGCGCGTCCGGCCGGTTTGTCGAGCGGCGCCGGCAGTCGCAGCGTCGTGCCGACGAGATCGGACCGCAGCAGCAGCTGCGCGGCAGGCACGCCCTCGCCCGCGGGCGCGTTGGGCACCGCAACCTGCACCTGCCACGGCGCGCGGCCACCGACATGCGGGCGCAGCCACGCGAGATCGGGCGCGCGGGCCAGCAGCGCGTTCGCATCGAGCGGCATGTCGAGTTCGCCTTCGAACGCGTTGCTGCGCTGGCGTACATGCCCAACGCCGGCGCGCAACGCGAGCGTGCCGGCCTGGCCGTCCTGGTGCGCCTCCAGCGCGTCGGCATGGAACCCCGTCTGGTCGAACGCCACCGCGCCGCGCACGTGTTCGAACGCGAGGTCGAAGCGCGATTCGCGCATCGCGACGCCTTCGAGCTTCACTTCGCCGTCGAGCCGCATCGGTTCGCCATGCCCCGCTGCGACCGATACCGCCACATGCGCAGGCCCCACGACATCGAGCGCGTCGAGCGTTTCCGCATGCGCAGCCTGGAACGGACTCTGCCGCAGCAGCGCGAGCAGCTGCTTCGCATCGGCCTGCGCCGTCGCGGCGACTTCGACCGGCGTCTGGCCGTAGTTGCGGATGCCAGCGACCACATCGCGCAGCGGCACGCCGACCAGCTCGCCGGTCGAGGGTTCGAGCCGGAAGCCGTCGTTGATGAAACGCACATGGCCGCCGAGCTTCGTCATCGCCGGCCATTCGTCCTGGAAGCGGATCGTCGCGTCGGCGATGTCGCCCTCGGCGAAGAACACGCCGCGGCGGTCCTTGCCGTCCTCGACGCCGAACGGCCAATCGTCGAGATCGCCGGCGACGATGCCACGGCCGTTGCGCACGGTGCCGGCGACCAGCGCCATGTCCAGCCATTCGCGCGCGGCGACCGGCATCGTGTGGCGCACCCAGAATTTCTTCGCGACCGGAATCTGCGCGGCGTCGACATCCGCTGCCAGATCGAGCCGGGGGCGCGTGCCGTCGCCTTCGAACGACAGACCGCCGCGCGCATCGGCGGCGTAGCCCTCGCCTTCGACGCGCAGGCCCGGCGTCTGGACGCGCCACGCGCCGCCATCGCGCCAGCCGGCGATCTCGCCATCTAGCCGCAACGGATGCGGCACGCCGAAACCGGACGGCCAATCGAACACCAGGCGCGCATCGGGATCGGGGCGGAACACCACGCCCTGCCCGTCACCGAGCAGCGTGCCGCCGAGGCCATGCAGACCCGGGCGATCCGCCACCGGTGAGAATCCGAAATCCTCGATCCGCGCCGACACCCGTACCGGCCCGCCCGCGCGCGCAGCGAAGTCGACATCCGACAGCACCGCATGTGGCGCCGCGGCCTGCAGCCAGGCGCGCAGTGACGGCGTCACGCCATCGCCGAGCGCGGCCAGCGCGATCAGCGGCGCCACCTCGACGCGGCCTGCGTGCATGGCCCAGTGCTGTCCGCCGGCGAGCACCAGACCGTCGAGCACCTGCTCGCTACTCTGCTGGGTCACCCGCAGCGTCGGCGCATCGAGACGCCAGTCGCCGTCCGCATGCGTCCAGTGCAAACGCGCGTTCGCACCTTCGAAGACGACCGTCGGCGCATCGCCGGCAGCGCGCGCCACATCGCCGGCGCGTTGCAGCGTCAGCGTGTCGAGTGCCACGTCGCCGGTGATCGCCTCGACCTTGCGCGCGCGCAGATCGATCCAGGCGGTCACGCGGCCATGGCCTTCGCGGATCGCCACGCCGCTGGGCGCGAGCAACGGCGACCACAGCTGCAGATCGTTGCGCGGCATCGCGACGTAGGCGCGGCCGTCGCCCTGCGCGCGCAGCAGTTCGAGGCGCAGATCCAGCGGCGCCGCGCCGGTATCGACCCAAGCACGCGCTGCAGCGCGCACGTGGCGGCGATCGACCTGCATGCGCAGATCCACGCGCGGCAGCGTGTGTGCGATCGACAGCGACGGCGCGTCGATCGTCAGCCGTGCATCGACGACCTGCAGCTCGCCCAGACCCTGCAGCGCGTCGAGCGGGTCGTCTTCGGCGTGGGCGGCGCCCGGCAGGCCGCGCACCTGCCAGCTGCCGTCGTCATTGCGCTGCAGCGTCAGCTCGATGCCGTGCAGCCGCAGTTCGGTCAGCGAGCGACCGGGCAGCAGACCCGAATACTGCGCGACCTGGATTTCGGCGGTGCCAATCGGCACCGCGGCAGCGGGATCGCCGATGCGCAGGCCGGTCACACGCAGCAGCGGACCGCGGCGCGTCCACGTCGCATCGAGCGTGTCGAACGCGACCGGACGCCCGGCGCGCTCGCTGAGCCACGACGCCACCGTCTGCGGATTGCGCTCCAGCCACGGCAGCGCGACCTGCGCGGCGACCACCGCGACCAGCGCCATCGTCACCAGCACCGCGGCGACGAGATACCACGCGCTGCGCCGCACGCGGTGCAGGCGCGTTGCCCAGGCCGCGGTCACGCGCGTGCCCATCCGGCGTGCGCGGGATGCGCGGTCCGCCTGCGGTGGATCTCAGAGCAGCACAACGTCGAACTGTTCCTGCAGGTACTGATCGTCGGACTGGAAGCGGATCGACTTGCCGAGAAATTCCTCCAGCTCGACGACCGCCGCCGACTCTTCGTCAGTGATCGTCGACACGACCTTGGGCGAGGCGATCACCAGCAGGCGATCGGCCTCGAACTGGCGCACCGCGCGCACGATCTCGCGGAAGATTTCGTAGGTCACGGTCTCGATCGTCTTGACGATGCCGCGGCCGTTGCACGCCGTACAGGCCTCACCGAGCTGGCGCTCAAGACTCTCAACCGTGCGCTTGCGCGTCATCTCCACCAGACCCAGCGGCGAGAAGTCGTAGACCGTCGTCTTGGCGTGATCCTTGGACAGCGACTTCTCCAGCGTGCGCAACACCTGGCGCTTGTGTTCCGCGTCCACCATGTCGATGAAGTCAATGACGATGATGCCGCCCAGATTGCGCAGCCGCAGCTGGCGCGCGACGGCCTGCGCCGCCTCGAGATTGGTGCGGAACACCGTTTCCTCGAGATTGCGCTGGCCCAGGAACGAGCCGGTGTTGACGTCGACCGTGGTCATCGCCTCGGTCTGGTCGATCACCAGATAGCCGCCGGATTTCAGCGGCACGTCCTTCTTCAGCGCGCGCTGGATTTCGTCTTCCACGCCATACAGATCGAAGATCGGCCGTGTGCCGGTGTAGCACTCGATGCGGTCGACCAGACGCGCCTGCTCGGCCGGACCCGGCGCCGGCAGGTACTGCGCGGCGAAGATGCAGAGTTTCTCGTAGGTATCGCGCGAATCGACCTTGACCTTGTCGACGTCGCGGCGCATCAGGTCGCGGACCGCGCGCATCGGCAGCGTCAGATCCTCGTAGACCCGCGCGCCCACACGCGAATCGCCGGTGGTGTGTGCGATCAGCGCCCAGGCGCGCTGCAGGTAGGCGATGTCTTCGGCCAGCGCCTCGGCGCTCTGGCCTTCGGCATTCGTGCGCACGATGTAACCGTGGCCGCCGGTCGCCGCGGCGAGTTCGGAGACCAGCGTCTTCAAACGCGTGCGTTCGACGTCGTCCTCGATCCGCGCCGACACACCGACCACGCGCGATTGCGGCAGCAGCACGAGGTAGCGCGAGGGAATGCTGATCTGCATGGTCAGGCGCGCACCCTTGGTGCCGATCGGATCCTTGACCACCTGCACCACGATGTCCTGCCCGTCGCGCAGCAGTTCGGTGACCGGCAACGTCGGCGCGGTCGACGGGAACAGGCTGTCGCCGCCGCCGTCGCCATCGTTGCCGGTCTGCGGCGGCCGCATCACGTCGTTGGCGTGCAGGAACGCCGCACGCTCCAGGCCGATGTCGACGAAGGCCGCCTGCATGCCCGGCATGACCCGCTGCACCTTGCCCTTGTAGATGTTGCCAACCACGCCGCGACGCCAGCCGCGTTCGATGTGCAGCTCCTGCAGCATGCCGTTTTCGACCACCGCCACGCGGGTCTCGCGCGGGGTCACGTTGATCAGGATCTCTTCGGACATGTCCGTGTCACGCCTTGTGGTCGTGGATGGCGAAGGGCTGCGGTTGCAGTCCGAAGATCCGCAGCAGCGCCGCGGTCTGTTGCAGCGGCAGTCCGATCACGCCCGAGTGGCTGCCGGCCATGCGTACGACGAACAGTTCCGCGCCGCCCTGGATCGCATACGCGCCGGCCTTGCCGTGCGGCTCGCCGCTGGCGACGTAGGCCGCGATGGTGTCGGCGTCGAGCGCGTCGAAGGTGACTTCGGTGACGACGGTCGCCTCGGCCTGCCGGCCGGCAGCGGCCAGCACGACGGCCGAGATCACCTGGTGCGTGCAGCCCGACAGCGCCTGCAGCATGCGGATCGCGTCGGCGTCGTCGCGCGGCTTGCCGAACACCACGCCGTCGAGCACGACTTCGGTGTCGGCGCCGAGCACGATGGCGTCGCCCGGTTCGCCGGATTCGGCGAGCGCCTGCAGCCCGGCGCTCGCCTTGTCGGCGGCCACGCGCAGCACGTAATCGGCAGCGGATTCGCCGGGATCCTGGACCTCGGGCACATCGACATCGACCCGCCCGAAGGGCAGTCCGAGACGGGCCAGAAGATCGCGGCGGCGGGGGGATTGCGAAGCCAGATGCAGCATCCGGAAAGGATACCGTGCGAGCGGTGTCCGACCGCCGGCTGAATCTGCGTAACCCCGGGCCGGCTCACGGGCCGTTCACCGGTGCGTGACGACCCTTGTTCATCTCAACGGAGCCTCGAATGCACCTGATCCCCCGCCCCCTGCTGCTCGCCTGCGGCCTCGCCCTCGGAACCCTGACGATGACCGCCAGCGCCCAGCCCGCCACGCACCACGCCGCGCCGAGTGACGGCACGCTGCTGTCGATTTCCGCGCAGGCCGAAGCGAGCCGCGCGCCAGATATCGCCACGCTTTCGACCGGCGTCGTGACCCAGGCCGCAGACGCCAACGCCGCGATGCGCGCCAACGCCGAGCAGATGTCCAAGCTGATGGGCGCGATCAAGACCGCCGGCATCGCCGAGCGCGACGTGCAGACCTCGGGCATCAACCTCAGCCCGCAGTACCGCTACGCCGAGAACCAGCCGCCGGTGATCACCGGCTACCAGGCCAGCAACACGGTCAACCTCAAGGTCCGCGACATCGGCAAGCTCGGCCAGGTGCTCGACGCGCTTGTCGCCAGCGGCGCCAACCAGATCAACGGTCCGACGTTCGAGATCGAGGACGCCGAAGGCGTGCAGGATCTGGCACGCGCCGACGCGCTGAAGAAGGCGCAGGCCCGCGCCGAGGTCTACGCGGCGTCGCTGGGCATGCGCGTGCGCCGCATCGTCAGCATCAGCGAAGGCGGCGGATTCCAGCCGCCGCGCCCGATGATGGCGATGCGCGCCATGGCCGACAGCGCGCCGGCCACGTCGGTTTCACCCGGCGAAACCACGCTGTCCGCCAATCTCGACGTCGTTTTCGAACTGGGACGCTGACATGAGCCAGAACAGGACCACCCCCGAACCGCCGGTCAAGCCCGGCCAGAATCCCGGCTACTCGGAGAAGAACCCGACCGACAAGGGCGACGCCCAGCAGCCGGCCGATACCGGCGAGCACAATCCGGACGAAGGCGGCCTCGACCGCGAGCCGGAGAGCATGCCGGAGGACTGAATCTCCGCAATCGACTGCACCGACAGGGCCCGCCATGTGCGGGCCCTGTCGTGTCCGGATGCGGATCGCCGATCGGATTACGCAATGACCGCGTCGCCAAGCGATGTGGCGCGACGTGAACCCACAAAGAGGGATGGGCGCCGCAAAACCCATCACCTGTGATCACAGCTCAAACGCACCGCCAATCCCGCGCACGCCTCCGTTCGTCGGGCAGGTCTTGTCGAGATGCCGCAATCGGCGCAGGTTCGAAGCGAACGATGCGACGGCGCGGCTGGCCTTCGACCCCATGGCCACCGCTGCCACGTTGACGCTTCCACGGGCCGTCCGGCCCGCACACAGGAGGTGGTGCATGGTGCTGCAGCCCATTGGTCCCCGCATGCGCGGACCCGTCCACGAACCGTCGCGTCCCGATGCCGTGCGCATCGTCGGACTCAGCGGCACCCTCGCCCTCAACGCGATGCTGTTCATGGTCCTGCTGGTGCCGGCCAGTCGCGATGCGCTCGACTACGCTTTGCCGGAGCGCAAGCAGGAGTTCGAGTGGATCACCCCGCCCGCGCCGAAACCCGAACTGCCGCCCGAACGTGTCGAGGTGGTGCAACCGCGCAGCACGCCATCGCCGGTCGTGCCGCAACGGACGCTGCCGCGGATCGCGCCGGCCGATGCCGCAGTCGTCGTCGATTCGGGCACCCTGCCCGCGCTGCCGGCATTCGAAGGCCCGCCAGTCGACGTCGCGCCGACCGTGATCGACACCACGCCGATGTCCGGCATCGCCCTGCAGTACGCGAGCGCTCCCGCGCCCGACTATCCGCGTGCGGCGCTGACGGCGGGTGCCGAGGGCGTGGTGTTGCTGGAAGTCCACGTCGGCATCGACGGTCGCCCGATGGACGTGCGCATCCACCACAGCAGCGGCAACCGCGACCTCGATCGTGCCGCCCTTCGCCACGTGCAGCGGATGTGGACCTTCCAGCCGGCGATGCGTGACGGCGTGCCGGTGGAGGCGATCGGGCTGGTGCCGATCGCGTTCAATCTGTCGCGGGGGTGAAGCGGAGGCTGTCCCGTCACTCGCAGGTTGGGGTGACGGGCTGCGCCGGCAGTCGCGCGGCCAGAGGGCCCGGACGCGGCCTTTCAGGCCTCACCGTGATTGCGTGCAGGCCGCTGTCGCATCGGAAGTCGATCGGCTGCGACTGGAGCCAGCTCGGTCCAGCGTGGCCTCAGGCCCGGTGATACGGATGATTCGCCAGCATCGCCGCAGCGCGATACACCTGCTCGGCCAGCACCAGGCGCACCAGCATGTGCGGCAGCGTCAGCGGGCCGAGTGACCAGCGCTCGTCGGCACGCGCGAGAACATCCGGGGCGTGGCCTTCCGGCCCACCGATCAGAAACGCGAGATCGCGCCCCTGCATGCGCCAGTGTTCGAGACGATGCGCAAGGTCTTCCGAGGAATGCAGACGGCCGCGGCCATCAAGCGCCACCACCAGCGCGTCGCGCGGTATGGCGGCAAGTACGCGCGTGCCTTCATCGGACATCGCGCGCATGGTATCGCGGCCCTTGCCGCGCAGGCCGGGCTCGATTTCGATCAGATCCAGCGGCAGCCAGTGCGACAGCCGCTTGCGGTACTCGGCGAACCCTTCGGCCACCCAGGCGGGGGCGCGTTCGCCGACGGCGAT
Source organism: Luteimonas fraxinea (assembly GCF_021233355.1). Classification (NCBI taxonomy): domain Bacteria; kingdom Pseudomonadati; phylum Pseudomonadota; class Gammaproteobacteria; order Lysobacterales; family Lysobacteraceae; genus Luteimonas; species Luteimonas fraxinea. Next base: position 484,329 of record NZ_CP089507.1, read on the forward strand.
CAGTTTCGCTTTCATGTCGCCCGGCTCATCACACACTGCGCCCCGGCGAATTTGCCGGGACGCCGCGATCAGGCATCGCGACGCGGACCGCGCTCGTCTTCCGGTGGCTGGTCGCCGACGGTCCACAGACGCTCGAGCGCATAGAACTCGCGCACGCGCGGCAGCATGACGTGGACGACGACGTCGCCCAGGTCGACGAGCACCCACTCGGCTTCGCGCTCGCCTTCGACGCCGAGCGGCTGGCAACCCAGCTTCTTGGCGTGCTTGACGACTTCGTCGGCGATCGACTTGACGTGGCGGCTGGACGTGCCTGACGCGATGACCATGAAATCGCAGACGCTGCTGCGGCCACGCACGTCGATGTCGATGACGTCGACGGCCTTGATTTCTGCGACGGCCGCGCGGGCCACTTCGAGCAGCGCATCCGGGGACGGCGGCGGCTCGGGCAGGCGGGTCTTGATGACGTGTGCGGGATTGGACAAAGGTCTGGCTCGGAAAGTGCGGCGGAAATTATAGCGGAGCGCGGGCCGCCGCCCCGTACAACCCCTTCTCGTGGATGAATGCGGCCACCGCGGGGGGCAGCTGACCACCCGTTGGGACGCCTGCCGAGAGCTGGGCGCGGATCGCGGTTGCCGAGACGTGGGACAGCGGCTGGTGCAGCCGTAGCACCCGTCCTGCAGGCTGCGATTGCAGATCCGCGGCCTCGCGGGTCCAGCGATTCTGCAGCGCAGCGGCGAGCTCGGCCGGCAATTCCGCGTCGAGCGCACTGCCCGGCCGTTCGGCGATCACCAGATGCGCGAGTCCGAACAGATCGCGCCAGCGGTGCCAGCCTGGCAGACCGAGCAGGCTGTCGGCGCCGACCAGCCAGGCCAGCGGCGTCGACGGGCCGATTTCGCTGCGCAGCTCGGCGAGTGTGTCGACGGTGTAACTGCGGCCCTGACGCTCCAGTTCGCGGCGATCGAGCACAAGGCCCGGCACGCCGTCGATCGCCAGCGCGACCATCGTCGCGCGCGTCGCGCCGTCGGCGCCGGGGGGCGCGCGATGCGGCGGATCGCCTGTCGGCATCAGATGGACTGTGCACGCCAGCGCATCGCGCGCGGCGCAGGCGATCGCCAGATGCCCGTTGTGGATCGGATCGAAAGTGCCGCCGTAGACGAGGTGCAGCGCCATCGCAGCCGGTCAGGCGGCCAGCAAGGCGCCCGCGCGCGCGTCGGCCACGGCGACCAGCAGACGCTCCAGCGCGAGCCAGCCGTCGACGGGATCCACGCCCCAGCGGCCGCGGCCTTTGGCGATTCGATCGACACGCCCGGCCTCGGCGACGAAACGCACCCAGCGCGCTTCGGGATGGCGCTGCAGCGCGCGCCGGTACCCCGCCTGGCGGGCGTCCCAGATGCGCTGCGCCTTGAATTCGTTGGCCATGTTGCCGCCGCGGGCCTGCACCTGCGCCAGCTGCGCGGCACGCGCGAGTTCCATGACCACCATGCCCATCAGCGCCGGAATCGCCGCACCCTCGGCGCGCAGGCCAGCGAGCATGCGCACGACCTGCGCCGGCTGGCCGTTGAGCGTGGCGTCGAGCAGGCGGAAGACGTCGAAGCGCGCGGCATCGGCGACCAGCGCCTGCATACGCGGACCGTCGAGCGTGCTGCCGTCGGCCAGCAGTGCGAGCTTGTCAACTTCCTGCGCGGCGGCGAGCAGATTGCCGTCGACGCGTTCAGCCAGCTGCTGCACGGCGGCGCGGTCGGCCAGCACGTTGCGGCTGCGCAGGCGCGCCTCGATCCAGCTTTCGAGTTCGTGCGGCTTGACCTGCCAGGCGACGACGAGATGGCCGATGCCGGTGATCGCCTCGCTCCACTTGCCCCCGTGCTGGCGGCTCCACTCGCCGCCGGTGACCAGCAGGGTGACGTCGGACGGCGGGTCGGCGCAGAAGCCGCTGATGACCGCAGCGCCGTCCTTGCCGGGCTTGGTCGTCGGCAGACGGATCTCGACCAGACGCCTTGATGCGAACAGGCTCGGCGCGCGGAACGTGGCTTCGACCGCGTTCCAGTCGATGTCGCGGCCTTCGGGTTCGAACACTTCGCGCTCGGCGACGCCCTGCTCGCGCGCGGCGGCGCGCACCGCATCAGCAGCTTCGAGCACGCGCAGCGGTTCGGGGCCGGCGATCAGATAGGCCGGACGCAGCGGCTCGCGCGCGAGCTGCGCGGGCAGGCGTTCGGGCGTCAGCTCCACAACGGGCGCAGACCGTGCACGGACGGGCTCACTCGCGGATGCGTTCCTGGGGATTGCGGAACACCGCGTCGATGCGACGGATGATCGAGGCGGTCATCTCGCGCTCGAGTTCGCGCGACAGCAGCTCGCGCTCGGAATCGGCACCGATCGAATCGGTCGGCGGCGCGAGGTAGTCGCGGGCGAGTTCGATCGCCTGCTGCGGCACGATGTCGCGGCCGTCGGCATCGCGCATCGAGAACACCACCGCGTAGCGCAGCGTGTATTCCTGCGCGCGGCCCTGCGCGTCGAGACTGGCCGGCAGCGCCGCCCAGCGTTCGGACTGGATGTTGAGCGTCGCGACATCGGTGGCGCGGGGCTCGGCGATCTCCGCACCGGCCGCGGCCAGCGCGCGCTCGACCGAGCGGGCCAGACGGCTGTAGGGATCGCTGGACACGATGTCGACCGGGCCGAGATTCGGCGGCAGCGTCAGCGCATTGCGCAGATGGAAGCCGCAGGCCGACAGCGTCAGCACGAGGGCGACGAGGGCCAGAGGCAGGAAAACCGGTCGGAGGATGCGCATGGGCGGAGTCTGGACGAGGGGGACAGGGCCGGCAAGCGCCGCGCGCGAAGCGCAGCGACGCCGGGTTCAGCCGGCGACGATGTTGACGATCTTGCCCGGCACGACGATGACCTTGCGCACCGTGAGCCCGTCCAGGAACTTGACGACATTGGGCTCGGCCAGCGCCATCGCCTCGATCGCATCCTTGGGCAGATCGACCGCGACTTCGATCGTGCCGCGCAGCTTGCCGTTGACCTGCACCGCGAGCGTCAGCGCATCGCGTTCCAGCGCGGCGGGATCGGCCTGCGGGAAGGTCTGGTCTTCGAGCAGCGTCTCGGCGTGGCCCAGCACCTGCCACAGCGTGTGCGCGATGTGCGGGGTGATCGGATTGAGCAGCAGCACGATGGTTTCGAAGGTCTCCTGACGCAGCGCGCGCGCGTTCGCATCCGCCTCGTCGAACTTGCCGACGTGGTTCAGCAGTTCCATCACCGCGGCGATCGCGGTGTTGAAACTGTGGCGGCGGCCGTAGTCGTCGCCGACTTTCTGGATCGCCTCGTGCAGCTGGCGACGCAGGGTCTTCTGGGCGGACGTGGCGGCAGCGACATCGAACACACCGGCCTCCCCGCCCTGCACGTGCTTCTGCACCTGGTTCCACAGGCGACGCAGGAAGCGCGACATGCCTTCGACGCCGGCCTCGTTCCACTCCAGCGACTGCTCGGGCGGGGCCGCGAACATCGAGAACAGGCGCACGGTGTCAGCGCCGTACTTGCCGATCATCGACTGCGGATCCACGCCGTTGTTCTTCGACTTGGACATCTTCTCGGTGCCGCCGATCGAGACCGGCTGGCCATCGAGCTTCGAGGTCGCGCCGGTGATCCGGCCCTTGTCGTCGCGGACGATCTCGACATCGGCCGGATTGATCCAGTCCTTGCCGCCGTTGTCGAGGTCCCGATAGAACGTATCGGCAATGACCATGCCCTGGGTCAGCAGGTTGATCACCGGCTCGTCGCTGCGCACCAGGCCTTCGTCACGCATCAGGCGGTGATAGAAGCGGAAATACAGCAGATGCAGGATCGCATGCTCGATGCCGCCGATGTACTGGTCGACCGGCGTCCAGTAGTCGGCGCGCGCGTCGACCATGTCGGCCGCGCCGGGCGAGGTGTAGCGCGCGGTGTACCAGCTCGACTCCATGAAGGTGTCGAACGTGTCGGTCTCGCGTTCGGCCGGACCAAAGCAGGTCGGACACGTCGTCTTGCGCCACTCGGGGTTGGACTTGATCGGCGACTGCACGACGCCCGGATTGGCGAAGGCGTTTTCGACGTCCACGGGCAGCAGCACGGGCAGCTGGTCTTCGGGCACCGGCACTGCGCCGCAAGCGTCGCAGTAGATCACCGGAATCGGGCAACCCCAGTAGCGCTGGCGGCTGACGCCCCAGTCGCGCAGACGGAAGTTGACCTTGCGCGCGCCACGGCTTTCCGCCTCGAAGCGCGACGCCAGTGCATCGAGCGCCTGCTGGAAATCGAGACCGTCGAGCGCGCCGGAATTCACCAGCCAGCCGCGATCGGTATACGCCCCCTCTTCGGCGATCCGGCGCTCGAATGACTCGACGACCTGCACGGCCGCGCCGGTGTCGTAGACGTCCAGCGACGCGCCGCCGCCGAGCGCGGACTGCATCGGATCGGTGTGCGTGGCGCGGTCGCGGCCGATTTCCTCGAGCGCATCGCGCACGTCGGTCGGCACGACGACCATCCGGATCGGCAGGCCATAGGCCTTGGCAAATTCCCAGTCGCGCTGGTCGTGGCCGGGCACGGCCATGACCGCGCCGGTGCCGTAGCCCATCAGCACGAAGTTGGCGACCCAGACCGGGATCTCTTCGCCGGTGAGCGGGTGGATCGCACGCAGGCCCGTGTCCATGCCGCGCTTGACCTGTGTCTCCAGCTCGGCCTCGGACACGCCGCCCTGGCGCAGGTCGGCGATGAACTCGGCGAGGTCCGGATTGCTTTCGGCCGCGCGCATGGCCAGCGGATGCTCGGCGGCGACGGACACGAAGGTCACGCCCATCAGCGTGTCGGGGCGCGTGGTGTAGACGGCGAGCTTCTCGTCGCTGCCAGCCACGTCGAACGCGAACTCCAGGCCTTCGCTGCGACCGATCCAGTTGCGCTGCATGGTCTTGACCGAGTCCGGCCAGCCACCCAGCGTGTCCAGCCCGTCGAGCAGTTCCTGCGCGTAGGCGGTGATCTTGAGGAACCACTGCGGAATCTCGCGTTTCTCCACCAGCGCGCCCGAGCGCCAGCCGCGGCCGTCGATGACCTGCTCGTTGGCGAGCACGGTCTGGTCGACCGGATCCCAGTTGACGACCGAGTTGCGGCGGTACGCCAGGCCCTTCTTCATCAGCCGCACGAACATGCGCTGCTCGTGGACGTAGTAGTCCGGCGCGCAGGTCGCGAACTCGCGGCTCCAGTCGATCGCGTAGCCCAGCGACTGCAGCTGGCTGCGCATGTGCGCGATGTTGGCGTAGGTCCACTTGGCGGGCGCGGTCGCGTTCTTGATCGCGGCGTTCTCGGCCGGCAGGCCGAATGCATCCCATCCCATCGGCTGCAGCACGTTCTTGCCGATCATCCGCTGGTAGCGGCTGATGACGTCGCTCAGCGTGTAGTTGCGCACATGACCCATGTGCAGCGCGCCGGACGGATACGGCAGCATCGACAGGCAGTAGTACTTGGGCTTGTCGGCCCGTTCCGTGACCTCGAACGCGCGGGTCGACGTCCAGAAGGTCTGGGCATCGGATTCCACCGGAGTGGGCTGATAGGCGTTGGGATCGACGACGACGGGTTCGCTGGACACGGGACGCTGCTTGCTGCGGAAACGGCCGGGAAGCCTACCGCAGCGCCGATGCCGCCGCCATTCGGACTGCGCCCGCCGCCGCGCCGCGGACGTGATGCACGTCACTGCGGATAGAATCGCGCCAACGCCGTCAGGTTCCCCGCCTTGCCTGCATCGTCCTCCCGGTTGTCGTCCTACCGCCTGCCCGCGTTCGCGTTGGCGCTGCTGCTGCTGTTGGGCGTCGGGATCGCCAGCGTCTGGGGGGTGTCGAGCCTGCGCACGAGCAACGAGTGGATCGGGCACACCTACGAGGTGATCAACCGGATCGAAGTCGCCGAGCGCGCGATCCGCAGTACCGAGGCCAACGCCCGCGCCTACCGGCTGACCGGCCATCCCGAATTCCGCAGCCAGTACCTGATCGCGACCCACCAGGTGGACACCGCCCACGAGGCGCTGGCGTCCGCGATCCGCGACAACCCCGCCCAGCATGCACGGGTGAAGCGGATGCGCGAGGCAGCGCAGGCGCATCTGGTCGAACTGCGCCGGCTGTTCGATCTGCAGGAGCTGCAGGGCGCCGAAGCCGCCCGCCAGGCGACGAATTCGACATTGACCTTGCGGCAATGGAACGAATTCGACACCGCGGCTTCGGAAATGCGGCGCGAAGAACTGCGCCTGCTCGACCAGCGCAAGGCACGCAGCGACCGGTCCGCAACCTTGCTGAGCGCCATCGTCGTGCTGGGCATGCTGCTGTCGGGCGGACTGATGATCTCGCTGATGGTCAGCGTGACGCGCGAGAACAAGCGTGCGCGCCGACTCGAACTCGAAGCGCGCGGCGCGGCGCACGAGATGGCGCTGAGCATGGCGCAGGTCGGCGAACTGTCGAAGCAGCGGCATGAGCTCGCCCGCTATTCCGGCCTGCTGCAGAGCTGCCAGACGCTGGACGAGATCGTGCAGCTGTCGATCGACACCATCCGCCGTCTGGTGCCAGACGCCAGCGGCCGGTTCTATCTGATCCGCGCCTCGCAGAATTTCCACGACAGCGTCGCCAGTTTCGGCGATCACCTGATCAGCAGCCCCGATTCGCTGATGCCAGCCGACTGCTGGGCGCTGCGTCGCGGGCAGGCGCACATGGTTTCCGGCGAAGAAGCGCGCCAGCTGAGCTGCGCGCATCTGGATACCGGCACGCCGGCGCCGGGCATCACATCGCTGTGTCTGCCGCTCAGTGCGCAGGGCACGTCGATCGGCCTGCTCCACGTCAGTGCGGCCACCGATGCGATGGACCACGGCTCGGCGGTCGACGAGCTCATCGGTCAGCTCGCCGAGCAACTGGGCCTGGCGATTGCCAACCTGCAATTGCGCGAAACGCTGCGCACGCAATCGCTGCGCGATCCGCTGACAGGGCTGTTCAATCGCCGCTATCTCGAAGAAAGCCTCGCCCGCGAACTGCAGCGTTGCGAGCGCCGCAATCTGCCGCTGTCGGTGCTGATGCTCGACGTCGACCACTTCAAGCGCTTCAACGACACCCATGGCCACGCCGCCGGCGATGCGCTGCTGGGACAGGTCGGCCGCCAGATCCAGGCCGGTGTGCGCGCCGAAGACATCGCGTGCCGTTACGGTGGTGAGGAATTCACCGTGGTGCTGCCCGAGCTCGACGCGGCCGGCGCCCTCGTGCGTGCCGAACAGATCCGCCGCGCGGTCGAGATCGCGACCGTGCAGCATCTGGGCCAGCAGCTCGGTCCCGTGACGATGTCGATCGGCATCTCGACCTTCCCCGGCGACGGGCTGACGCCCGAGGTGCTGCTGCAGCTGGCCGATGCCACGCTGTATCGCGCCAAGGCCGAAGGCCGCAACCGCGTGCTGCACGTCTCCTACGACGATTGAGTCCGCCCGCGCGGCGCGTCCGCGTGCTTCAATCCGGGACCGCCACCGCTCCGGAGTTCCGCATGGCCCGTCGTCCCCTCGCCCGCCCGTTCGTCCTGCCGTCGCTGGGCCTGCTCGCGACCGCATTGCTGTTGCCCGCCGCCGCGAGCGCCGCGACGCAGACCGCCGTGCATTGCGAGCGCCTGTTCGATGCGCGCAGCGGCCGCGTGCTCGGCGAGCACACGATCCTGATCGAGAACGGCACGATCCGCGAAGTGATTCCAGGCCGCGCGAAACTGCAGGACGGCGTGGAATCGATCGTGCTCGGCGACCGCACCTGCTCGCCCGGCTGGACCGATCTGCACGTGCACCTGGGCTCGCAGTCGAGCCCGGCGAGCTATTCGGAAGGCTTCCGCCTCGATCCGGTTGACTACGCGTTCCGCGCCGTCGGCTACGCCGAGAAAACCCTGTCGGCCGGTTTCACCACCGTGCGCGATCTCGGCGGTGAAGTCAGTCCGCATCTGCGCGACGCGATCAACCAGGGCCTGGTGCCGGGACCGCGCATCTTCGCCGCCGGCAAGTCGATCGCGACCACCGGCGGCCATGCGGACCCGAGCAACGGCTACAACTCGATGCTCTCCCATCTGATCGGCCCGCCCGGCCCGACCGAGGGCGTCATCAATTCGATCGACGACGCGCGCCAGGCCGTGCGCCAGCGCTACAAGGAAGGTAGCGACGTCATCAAGATCACCGCGACCGGCGGCGTTCTGAGCTATGCGCGCAGCGGAGACGCGCCGCAGTTCACCGTCGACGAAGTGCAGGCCATCGTCGACACCGCGAAGGACTATGGCTACCGCGTCGCCGCGCATGCGCATGGCACCGAGGGCATGAAGCGCGCGGTGCTCGCCGGGGTGACCAGCATCGAGCACGGCACGCACATGAGTGAGGAGGTCATGCGGCTGATGAAGCAGCGCGGCACCTGGTACGTGCCGACGATCTACGCCGGCCGTTTCGTCGCCGACAAGGCGAAGGAGCCCGGCTATTTCCCGGAAGTCGTACGGCCGAAGGCGGCGACGATCGGTGCGCAGATCCAGGACACCGCGGCGCGCGCGTATCGCGCCGGCGTGCCGATCGCCTTCGGGACCGACCAGGGCGTCGGTCCGCATGGCGACAACGCGCGCGAATTCCTCTACATGGTCGAGGCCGGCATTCCGGCGGCGTACGCGCTGCAGTCGGCCACGCTGCATGCAGCGACCGTGCTCGGCGTCGACGACCAGGGCGTCATCGAACCCGGCAAGCGCGCCGACATCATCGCGATGCCGGGCGATCCGGTCGCCGACATCAATGCGGTGTTGGGCGTCGACTTCGTCATGACGGCGGGCCGCGTGCATCGCAGCCCGGACGTCGCGCCGCCCGTCATCGACTGACGTTTTCTGTCAGCGCCCGCCTCAGTGCGGGCGCGGCAGCTGCCACGCCAGCAGCAGCGTCCAGCTCCACCAGCACACCAGCACCACGCGCGCGCCGAGCTGATCGCCGAACAGCGACGGCAGCAGCAGGCACAGCGCCACCAGCGCACAGATCACCAGCGACGGCCAGCGCACCGTCCGCAGCGCGATGCCGGCCATCAGCGCACCCGCACCGAACGCCAAGTTCCAGACCATCCACGCCGTGGCATGCCAGCGGCTGGCGCCGGCATCGAGTTCGTTCGGGTCCAGCGTCCAGACGCCCTGCGCCGTGAATGCCAACGCGGCCAGCAGCAACAGGCGCAGTGCGATGCCGGCGGCGAGCCCCGCGTCCGGCAGCGTTGCTCGCAGTCGCAATGCCGCGAACGCAACGACGAGACCCGGCGCGATCCACGCAAACACATTGAACAGCCACGCCAGCGGCATCCCGCGCGCGCCCGACCAGGCCAGCGGCGCACCCGCGGGCACACCGGTCAGCACTGCGAACGCCAGCAGCGTCAGCAAGGTGCAGGCATGCGCGCCGGCGACGAGCGGCCGCAACCGCACGCCGCTCACGCCGCCCACCGGAACACGCCTTCGACACCAGTGCCGAACGTCCGCGCGATGCGGAACGCAAGTTCCAACGAAGGCGCATAGCGTCCCGCTTCCAACGCGATGATCGTCTGCCGCGTGACCTGGCAGGCATCGGCCAGCGCCTGCTGGGTCATCTCGCCGTGCTCGAAGCGCAGACGGCGGATCTCGTTGGCGATGGGCGTGCCGGTCATGGGACGCGGCTCATCGACGGTCGCGCCAATACAGCATCGCCGCGCGCCATTGGCCGATTGCGTTGGCAATGAACAGGAACGAGAAGATCGCGGCCACCGTGGCCCGCACATCCAGCGGACTACCGATGCCTTCCACCTGAAAGGCGTAAGCCGCCGCGCCCAGCACGATCAGTGATTCCATCGCACGTTTGGACCAGCGGCAGGCTGCGGCCTGCATCGCTGTATCCCTTTCATCTTCGGCCAAGCCCAGATCAGCGGCGCGCTGCGCAAGCTTACGGTTGCGAAACACCGGCATGATCAGAACGATGCCTCCGTACAGGAAGAGCAGCAGGTAGGACAACCACCCGGCGCCGAATCGCCCGAACGCGATCATCTGCAGGAAGATCACCGTGACCAGATAAAGTTGCGCCGCGCTCCACGCGTCCATTTCTCCCGGCGACGGACCCGCACCGTCTGTGGACGATTTGACGCTGCGCGAGGCCAGCCACGCGATGCAGACAAGCAGCAGCAGAACCGGTCCAAGTGTCCAGATGCGGACTCCGGGATCCTTGGACACAAAGAGCATTCCGAATCCCACGAAAAACATCGCAGGACCGATCGACATCCAGATCGACGTCCAACGGCTTTGCCGGGGTTCGCTGCCAGCAGAGGGGAGCGCGTGCCGCGTGTCCATGATGTCTTCTCAACCAGACCAGAAGTAAAACGAAACTTACATTCACCGGCAGCAATGTCAACTATTTTTGACATAGTTGTATCCTGCGGATCCGTCGCCATCCTTCGGGATCGCGCTCGGCGCATTCCCTCTTCAATGGACTCCCGCATGCTTCTCGACGGCAACGCCCCCGCTCCCGCCGCCCTGCCCCACGTCTTCGACGCGACCACCGCGACCTTCGAGACCGAGGTGTTGCAGGCGTCGTTGCAGACCCCGGTCCTGATCGATTTCTGGGCCGAATGGTGCGGCCCCTGCAAGTCGCTGGGTCCGGTGCTGGAAAAGCTGGCGGGCGAGTACAACGGCGCGTTCGTGCTGGCCAAGGTCGATGTCGACAAGGAACAGCAGATCGCGGCCGCGTTCCAGATCCGCTCGGTGCCGACGGTGTTCCTGCTGATCGGCGGCCAGCCGGTCGACGGCTTCCCGGGCGCACTGCCCGAAGGCGAGATCCGCGAATTCCTGAAGAAGCACGGCATCGAGCCGGCCGAGGGCGACGCTGTCGAGGCGACCGAAGCCGCGCCGCTGGACCCGGTCGCCGAAATCGCACGCCTGCGCGACGCGGTCGTCGCCGAACCGGACAAGTCCGAACTCAAGCTCGACCTCGCGCTCGCCCTGCTCCAGACCGGCGCGACGCAGGAAGCCGAAACACTGCTCGACGGCCTGCCGGCAAACCTCTCCACCGACGACCGCGCAGTGAAAGCGCGCGCGCGTCTGGGCTTCGCCACCGTGCTGGCCGGCGCGCCGTCGACCGATGCGCTCCAGGCGGCGATCGCGGCCGACGAAGGTGATCTGCGCGCGCGCCACCTGCTCGGCGTGCAGCACATCGTGGCCGGCAACACTGAAGCCGGCCTCGAACAGTTCATCGAACTGCTGCGCCGCGACCGCGATTTCGACGACGGCCTGCCGCGCAAGGCGCTGATCGATGCGTTCCGTATCATCGAGGACGCCGAACTTGTCGGCCGTTACCGCCGCAAGATGGCGTCGCTGCTGTTCTGATCCAGCGCCTTCGGGCTCTTCCGTACAGCGGCGTATGGCAAGATCGGCGTCCCCTCGCCGATCGCCCGACCATGACGCCACGCCGCTTCCGCCTGCTGATGAACCTGTGGCCGCCGTTCCTGTTCTCGGGCATCCGCGTGACCCGGATCGACGACGGCTTCCGGCATGCGCGCGTCGAACTGCGCCAGCGCTGGTTCAACCGCAACTACGTCGGCACGCACTTCGGCGGCAGCCTGTTCGCGATGACCGATCCGTTCTGGATGATCATGACGCTGCGCGCGCTCGGTAAAGACCATGTGGTCTGGGACAAGGCCGGCGAGATCGAGTTCATCCGCCCGGGCCGCGGCACCGTATCCGCGGCCTTCGATCTCGACGACGCGACGGTCGAGGCGATCCGCGCCGTCACCGCCGACGGCAGCAAGCATCTGCACTGGTTCACCACCGACGTGGTTGATGCCTCGGGCGAACTGGTCGCCCGAGTGCGCAAACAGGTCTACGTGCGGCGCAAGCGGCGCAGCGGTCAGTCCGCGGCCGCGGTCGATTCGACAAGATAGGCCGGCAACGGCAGCGACCAGTTCTCCTGTTGACGGGTGTCGTACTGGGCGATCTGCAATGCGCGACCGTCCGCGGAGACGGTGATGTCGCGAGCGGCGCTTCGCAGCCCATCCGGTCGACGCGCGAGCCGTTCGGAAAGTGCACCCTCTGCAGGCTGCGCGCGCAACCAGGCGAGCGTTCCGACCAGCTGCAGACGGGCATAATGGTCTTGGCCCGCACGAACGTAACCGTCGTACGCCGGCCCAGCGATATCGCTCAGAATGCAGCCCGCGCTGTTGGCGATGCATTCGAAACGGCTGAAGAACGGACGCGCGTCTTCCGACACGAAACGCCGGTCGAGACGCAGCGCCTCAGCCGCGGCATCCGTGCATCCCTGACCGACGCGGTCCGCGGCCATTGCTGCATAGCCGTGCTGGTCGAACACCAACCACTCGCCGACTTCGTCAGACGCCATCTGCTGCGCCACACGCTGTCCCAAGGCGAACTCTCCGCGCAATGCCGGGCAGACGCTTGCTTCGATTTCTGTTGGTGCGGACACCGCAGCCGCGCAGCTGTCGGGCAGCGCAATGTCCGCAGGCAGTTCTACAAGCATGTCGGCGAGCAAGCGTCCGTAGCCTTCGGTCACGAGCCGGGTGAAGTGCACGCGGGAAATCAGGAGATCGCTGTTCGCGCCGAGCCGTCGCGTCGTGGACAAAGCCCTGCAGGTCGCATCGACCGCTGCCAGTCGATCCCCTTGGGTGAATGCCACAGCATGTGCGGTCAGCGGCCACGCCAACAGTGAAAAGGGCGGAATCGGCCCATCCACGCGGACAGGCAAGCGCGATGCAAGATGGTCGTATTGCGCGAGCGCTTCCACCCGCGCGATCAACTTGCGGTTGGCCTCCACCAGCGCTGCGTAGCCGTCAGTGTCGCTACGCACAAGCGCCAGACACGGCTCACCCGCGATCTGACAATGCGTGAGCGGAGTGCTCCTGTCGGGTTGCAGGTCGGCATAGCGCATATTCGCAATGCTTTGAGGTTCCAACGACCGCAACGCCGGCGCCGAGGAAAGTGCCGCCATGTCGGCATCCGCTACCGAAGCGATCTCCGCTTCCGGCACGTCGTAGCGCAGTAGCCAGACCGCATCGAAGGCGTTGCGCCCTTCGAACGCATTGGGTGCTTCGAGCACCGCCAGCGCCGCGCGCTGTTCCGGCGTCGGTCCATTCAACCGAGACCACGTCCACAGCGCCGCCAGCACGAGCACCACGACCAGTAACCCCAAGCCCAACCGTTTCAACCAGCGCATACCCTTTCTCCCGATCCGCGTCCTGCGGACCGGCAGTCTGCCATCGCAGCAGGCCTGTCTGCGACGGCCCTTCTGGCACGCCAGCGTCGTGCCCGGAGGCGCGGGAGGTATCCTGTGCGCCGCGCCAGACCCTGTGCGGGATGCACGACGCACCCGATCGCCTGCACGCCAGCGGACCCACGCACGCCTCCAACGCCCCGAATCCCCGATGCTCCGACTCACCGACCTCAAACTGCCCCTCGACCACGACGATGCCGCGCTGCCTGCGGCGATCATCGAGCGCCTGGGCATCCATGCCGACGAACTCACTAGCTTTACCGTCGCCAAGCGCAGCTACGACGCGCGCCGGCGCGGGGCGATCGTGCTGATCTATTCGGTCGACGTGGAGACGCCGCGCGAGGCCGACATCCTGCAGCGTCTGGAACTCGATCCCGAAGACGCGGCGGCAGGCGAACAGGGCGATGGCGCGGTGGCCAGTGGCAACGGCAAGGTCGGCGCGTCGCCGGATACCTCGTACCGCTTCGTCGCCCATGCCAGCGATGCGATGCCGCTGCGCCCGCTGGTGATCGGCACCGGCCCCTGCGGCCTGTTTGCAGCGCTCGTACTCGCGCAGATGGGCTTTCGGCCGATCGTGCTCGAGCGCGGCAAGGCCGTGCGCGAACGCACCGTCGACACCTTCGGGCTGTGGCGCAAGAAGGTGCTGAATCCCGAATCCAACGTGCAGTTCGGTGAAGGCGGCGCCGGCACGTTCTCCGACGGAAAGCTCTACAGCCAGATCTCCGACAAGCGTCACCACGGCCGCAAAGTGCTGACCGAGTTCGTCGCCGCCGGTGCGCCAGACGAGATCCTCTACGTCAGCAAGCCACACATCGGCACGTTCCGGCTGGTGTCGATGGTCGAACACATGCGCGCGACCATCGAATCGCTGGGCGGCGAGATCCGGTTCTCCAGTCGCGTCGACGATCTACTGGTCGAATCCGATGCCGATGGCGTGCGCCATGTGCGCGGGGTGACACTGGCCGACGGCGAGGCGATTCGCAGCGATCACGTGGTGATGGCGCTGGGTCACAGCGCGCGCGACACCTTCGCGATGCTGCACACGCGCGGCGTGTTTCTCGAAGCGAAGCCCTTCTCGATCGGTTTCCGCATTGAGCACCCGCAATCGCTGGTCGACGCCGCGCGCTTCGGACCGCAGACCGGTCATCCGCTGCTCGGCGCCGCCGACTACAAGCTGGTACACCACGCGCGCAACGGCCGCTCGGTCTACAGCTTCTGCATGTGCCCGGGCGGCACTGTGGTCGCCGCTGCAAGCGAGCCGGGCCGTGTGGTGACGAACGGCATGAGCCAGTACTCGCGCAACGAACGCAACGCGAATGCGGCGATCGTCGTCGGCATCACCCCCGAGGATTACCTGCCCTACGCGCCCGAAGGCGGACCGCTGGCCGGCATCGCGCTGCAGCGGCACTGGGAGTCGAACGCGTTCGCGCTCGGCGGCGGCGAATACGAAGCACCGGGACAGCTGGTCGGCGATCTGCTCGCCGGGCGCGCGTCGAGTGCGTTCGGCAGCGTGGTGCCGTCGTATACGCCTGGCGTGCGTCTGGGTGACTTGTCGGGTGCACTGCCCGAATACGCGATCACCGCGATCCGCGAGGCGCTGCCAGCCTTCGATCGCCAGCTGCGCGGCTTCGCGATGCATGACGCGCTGCTGACCGGCGTGGAGACGCGCACGTCATCGCCGCTGCGTATCACCCGTCACGCCGACGGCCAGAGCTTGAACACGCGCGGCTTGTTTCCGGCCGGCGAAGGTGCGGGTTACGCCGGCGGCATCCTGTCCGCAGGCGTGGACGGCATCAAGGCCGCCGAGTCGGTGGCGATGGCGATGGTCGCGGCCGGGCACGCACGCGCAGCCTGAATCCACGCGCCTCGCACTGCGGGACCCACGCACGTGTCGGACCCGGCAACGCATCACACCGTTTTCCGGCGCGCCCTCGGTATGCTGTGCGACGCACAGGGGGAACCATGCCGTACACGCCAGCCGGGCCCGATTCGACGGTCTTTCCGGACATCGCCGGTTATCGCCTCGTGCGCATCGTCGGGCACGGCGGCATGGCGACGGTCTATCTCGGCACGCAGCTGTCGCTGGGCCGCGACGTCGCGATCAAGGTCATGCTGCCCGAGGCGCTGGCAGATGAAGTGAGCCGGCGCCGCTTCGAGAACGAAGCGCGCACGATCGCCCGGCTCGAGCATCCCAACATCGTCGGCATCCACGAGGTCGGTCGTACCGAGGCCGGACTGCCGTGGTACGCGATGCCGTATCTGCCGCACGGCCATCTGGGTAGCCGCAATCTCACCGGCGACCACGCACGCGTGCGCGAAGTGCTACGCGCCCTGTTGTCGGCACTGGCGTACGCGCATGCGCGGGGTGTGATCCATCGCGACGTCAAGGCCGAGAACGTACTGTTCGACGAAGCCGACCGGCCGCTGCTGGCGGATTTCGGCATCGCCCTGCGCCGCGGCTACGGCACGCGCGTCACGATGGTCGGGCTGGCCGTCGGCAGCACCGCTTACATGGCGCCCGAGCAGGCGCGCGGCCAGCAGGTCGACTTCCGGGCCGATCTCTACAGCGTCGGCGTGCTGGCCTGGGAGATGCTCAACGGCAGCCTGCCGTACCAGGGCGAAGACGCGCTGTCGATGGCGATCGCGCATACCCAGAATCCGATTCCGCGGCTGTCGCCGCCGCTGCGTCATTGGCAGCGCTTCATCGACCGCGCTCTGGCCAAATCGCCCGGCCGCCGCTTCGCCGATGCCAACCAGATGCTGCAGGCGCTGGCACAGGTGCCGCAGCGCGATGGGAAGCGCGAGCCGGTCGTCACCGGGGCGTTCCGGCGCATCGGCGAGGGCGCACGCCGCATCGGGGACGGCGCGCGGCATGTGTCACCGATGTTGTGGATTCCAGCGGTGCTGGTGGTCGCGGCCGGGATTGGTTTTCTGCTGCGGCCATCCGGCGTACCGGACATCGATTCGCCAGCGCCCGGCCTTGCAGTCGCCGCCGGCAACGCAGCCGCGCCCGTCGATGCCGAGGGCCTCGCCCACGACGACGCACGCATACCGGCTGCCGCGGTCGCAGCGGACGAGTCCGCGGCGCCGAAGGCAGCGCCGGTCTCGACGTCAGATCGGCACCTCGGCGATGCCGAGCGCCAGTTGCGCAACGGCCAGCTCGCAGCACCCGCAGGCGCGAACGCCTTCGAATCACTGACCCGCGCCTGGCAGGCCGATCGCGAGCACCTGCGGTTCGCGCCGCTTTCGGGCCGCGCATTCGATGCGGCCGGCGCGCGCGCCACCGCGTTGATCGCCAAGGGCGACCACGACGATGCGAGCGCGATCCTCGCCGCCGCGCGCCAGCATGCGTCCTCGACCGGACAAGCCGACAGCGATGCAATGCGCCGCCTGCGCACCCGCGTCGACGACGCGCTCGAAGCGCGCCTCGGCCAGGCAGTCACCGATGTGGATCGCAGCGAAGCGGTCGCAAGTCTGGCCTCGGCCGAAGCGGTGGGCCTCGACGCCGCCGCGACATCCCGCCTGCGTCGCCAGGCCATGACCATTCCCGATGTCGCCGCGTTGGCCGCCAGCGTCGCCGGCGGTGCCCGCGTGATCCGCAGCAGCGATGGCGTGTACGCGATTTCCAACGCGCCCGTCAGCCGCGCGGATTACGCCGCCTTCGTGTCGGCGACCGGCCACAAGTCCGCCGCGTGCCGCGCGCGCGGTTCGATGCTGCGTGCGCTTTCGCCGAAAAACTGGGAAGACCCCGGCTTCGAACAGTCGGCGTCCGATCCGGTGGTCTGCGTGTCGTGGCACGACGCAGTGGATTACGCCCGCTGGCGCAGCGAGCGCGAGGGCCGCAGCATCGTCGTCGCGTCCACCGCGCAGGGCGCCAGCGTCGCCACGCGCGCGGTCGGTCCGGCCGAATGGCGCAGCGACTGCGCGGCCGCGTGCAAGGACCGCATCGCCGCCGGCCGCAGCCAGCGTGACGAGCTCACCAGCCGCGCACTGGATCCGCGTCGCGGTTACGACGACGTCGGCTTCCGGCTCGCGCATCTGCCCTGATTCAAGCGGTCGATCGACTGCGGCCGCGCGCCACGCTTCCGCGGTTCAGTCACGGGGCGCATCATGTTGCGTCCCCTACCCCACCCGCGGATTCCAATGAGTGCCCACACCCTGGGCGGACGCCTGCAGCGTCTGTTCCTCACCGGCCTGCTGACCCTGCTGCCGATCTGGCTGACCTGGATCGTCGTCAAGTTCGTCTTCGTGCTGCTGTCCAACATCAGCACGCCGTGGGTCGCGCCACTGGCACACCGGATCGCCGCCGGCTTTCCGAATTCGATGGGCTGGATCAATGCGGTCTCGGTGCAGGCCACGATCGCGATGCTCGCCACCATCGCGCTGATCCTCGGCGTGGGCTGGCTCGCGCGCCGCGTCATCGGCCAGCGCATGCTGTCCTGGGTCGATGCGCTGGTGCGCCGCATTCCGCTGGCGAACGTGATCTATTCCAGCGCGCGCAAGCTGCTCGACATCCTGCAGACCAAACCCGACGGCACCCAGCGCGTCGTGCTGATCGACTTTCCGCACGCGGAAATGAAATCGGTCGGCTTCGTCACCCGCGTCATCCGCGAGCAGGGTACCGGCCGCGAACTCGCTGCCGTCTACGTACCGACTACGCCGAATCCGACGTCCGGTTACCTGGAAATCGTGCCACTGGAGAAGATCACGCCGACCGACTGGACCGTCGATCAGGCGATGAGCTTCATCATTTCCGGTGGCGCGGTCGCGCCGGACACGATTCCATTCGATCCGCCCAAAACGCCGCCTGCTGCGACCGCGGACACACCGCCCCTGCCCTGAGTCCGTGACCTCCGGCCCTTGCCGGCCGTGCATCGCGTTCGACAGCATCGACCCGAATCGCCTTTGGAGCCCGACATGCAACAGCCGCTCGTTCTCGCCATTGCCATCGCCATCGCCGCCGGCGGCGGACTCGCCGGCTGCAATCGGGATGCGCCCGCGCAGACGGCGGCCACTGCTGTCGCCGAGGCGCCGGTCGAAGATGCCGCAGCGCGCGCTGCGCGACTGACCACGCTGTATGCCGAGTACTGGGAAGAGGTGCTCAAGCTCAACCCGGTGCAGGCGACCTTCCAGGGCGATGCGCGCTACAACGATCAGCTGCCGGATTTCGGCAGCGCCGAGTATCGCGAGCAGGTGCGCAGTTTCAACGAGCGCTGGCTCAAGACCATCGAGGCGGTCGGCAGCGAAGGCCTGCAGGGGCAGGATCTGCTGAGCTATCGCATCTTCGTCGACGAGCGCCGCAATACGCTCGACGGTGAGCGGTTTCCCGACTGGATGATGCCGGTCAACCAGATGGGCAGCATCGTCAGTTACTCGGTGCTGCTTGGCTCGGGCACGAACGCGCAGCCGTTCGCGACCGTTGAAGACTACGACGCCTGGCTGCGCCGCGCCGCGCGCATCCCCGTGCTGCTCGATACCGAGATCGCGAACATGCGCGCCGGTATCGACGCCAATGTCGTGCAGCCGCGCGTGGTGATGGAGAAGGTGCTGCCGCAGTTCGACACGATCCTCGTCGACGACGTGGAGAAGAGCCCGTTCTGGGGTCCGGTCACGAAATTCCCGGACGGCATGTCCGAGGCCGATCGCGAGCGCCTGACCGCTGCGTTCCGCACGCTGATCACTGACCAGCTCAATCCCGCGATCCAGCGCCAGCGCGACTTCATCGCCAACGACTACATGCCGCATACGCGCGACAGCGTCGGCCTCGATGCGCTGCCCGACGGCATGGCCTGGTATACGTTTTCGGCCAGGCAGCAGACCACGTCCGACCTGACACCCGAGGCGATCCACCAGATCGGCCTCGATGAAGTCGCGCGCATCCACGAGCAAATCCGCGGGGTGATGGCGGAGACGAAGTTCGAGGGATCGCTGCAGGATTTCTTCCGCTTCATGCAGACCGATCGCCGCTTCCAGTTCCGCTCCGAGGAACAGCTGCTCGCGCATTACCGCGCGATCGAGCAGAAGATCGAAGCGAAGGTGCCCGAGCTGTTCTCGCTGACGCCCAAGGCCGCCTTCGAGATCCGCCCCATCGAGGCCTTCCGCGCCGCGTCGGCCGCGGGTGGCGAATACATGAGCCCCAGCGAGGACGGCAGCCGCCCGGGCATCTTCTACGTCAACACTTTCGACCTGCCGACACGCAAGCGCTGGGATGCCGAGGACCTGTTCCTGCACGAGGCGATTCCCGGCCACCATTTCCAGCTCGCGCTGCAGCAGGAACTCACCGACCTGCCCGCCTTCCGCCGCTTCGGCGGCGAGACCGCGTACATCGAAGGCTGGGGCCTTTACGCTGAGAGCCTGGGCAAGGAACTCGGCCTCTACAGCGATCCCTACGACTACTTCGGCCGTCTGCAGGGCGAGCTGTGGCGCGCAGTGCGTCTGGTCGTCGACACCGGCCTGCATAGCAAGGGCTGGACGCGTCAGCAGGTGCTCGACTACATGTTCGAGAACTCTTCGGTCAGCGAACCGGACGCGGTCGCCGAAGCCGAGCGCTACATCGCATGGCCCGGCCAGGCGCTGGCGTACAAGATCGGCGAACTCAAGATCCAGGAATTGCGCAAGCGCAGCGAGGCCGCGCTCGGCGAGGCGTTCGACATCCGGGAATTCCACGCCGAAGTGCTGAAGGATGGTGCGCTGCCGTTGCCGCTCTTGGAGGCGAAGATCGACGCGTGGATCGCGGAGCGGAAGGGGCGTGTGGATGCGCAGCCGGTGACGGCGGCGCCTGCTGACGTGGAGTCGTAGAGCTGGATTTTCGGCGGGCGGACCGGAGCGATCGCTGAGAGACCTCGCAATACTTCGAAGCCCGTCATCCCAGCGAACGCTGGGATCCATTTTCGCGGTAATGCCTCAGATCAAAATGGGCCCCAGCGTTCGCTGGGGCGACAGTGGATCGCGCGTAGAGGCCTTCCACGCTGAAGGCGCCGATTGGATTGCCGTTCGCCTCTCCATCGTTTGGAACAGCCGGACTTCGCTCTGCTTATGCGCACAAGTCGCTGGATCCCGGCTTCCGCCGGGATGACGGAGTAGTGGATGTCGTCATCCCGGCGCACGTTGGGATCCAGCGACTTCGACTTGCCAACAGTGATCGGTCACTCCGAACGCCGCGACGCGCAAGGTGCGCCCCTGCCGCACCGCCGCTTGCCCTCCTCCACCCACCGCGCGATGCTGCACGCCGGTTCGCGCTGGGGAGGCGCCATGATCCGCACGATGTTCTCGGTGATGCTCGGCATGGTCGTCGCCATGATGGTGATGCTCGGGCTGGAGTTCTTCGGTTCGTGGATGTTTCCGATGCCCGCCGGGCAACTCGCCAACGAGGCCGACCTCGCGCAGATCGTCGCCAATGCACCGACCGGCAAGCTCGTCTGGGTGCTGTGCGGCTGGCTGCTCGCCGCGGTCTGCGGGGGCTGGGGCGCGGCGCGGCTGGCACGCGTGCGCCGCATGAGTGCTGCGATCGCGGTCGGTGTGCTGATCGTGCTGGGCGTGATCGGCAATGCCTGGATGCTGCCGCATCCGCTGTGGATGACCCTGCTCGGCGTGATCGGGCCGATCCCGCTCGCCTGGTGCGGTGGCCGGCTTGCACTGCGGCGTGATCGCGCCGACGCGCCCGCTTAAGACGAAGGACGTTCCATGCAGGCATCACTGCTGACCACACTGCTGTTGCCGCTTGCGCTCGGCGTGATCATGTTCGGCCTCGGCCTCGGCCTGACGCTCGACGATTTCCGCCGCGTCGCACTCTATCCGCGCGCGGTGCTGATCGGGCTCGCACTGCAGATCGGCGTGTTGCCGTGGGCAGCGCTCGGGCTCGCGCTGCTGTTCCGGCTGCCGCCCGAACTCGCCGTCGGCCTGATGCTGCTGGCCGCATCGCCGGGCGGCGCGACCGCCAATATCTACAGCCACATCGCGCGTGGCGACGTCGCGCTCAACATCACTCTGACCGCGGTCAACAGCGTGCTGTGCCTGGTCACGCTGCCGGTCATCCTCAATCTGTCGCTGGAATTCTTCCTCGGCGCCGGCCAGTACGTGCCGCCGCCGACGCGCAAGATCGTCGAGGTCGCGCTGATCATCCTGCTGCCGGTCAGCATCGGCATGCTGGTGCGCGCGTTCGCCAGCGGATTCGCCTCGCGCATGGAAAAGCCGATCCGGTTGCTGTCGGTGATCGTGCTTGTTCTGCTGATCATTGCGGCCGTTGCCGGCACCTGGGACACGCTGCTGGCCTACTTCGCCGCGGTTGGCATCGCCTGCCTGCTGTTCAATCTGGTCAGCATGGGCGCCGGCTACGCGGCGCCGCGGGCGTTGAAACTGCCGCGGCGACAGGCGATTGCGATCGCGATGGAGATCGGCATCCACAACGGCACGCTGGCGATCTTCATCGCCCTCAGTGTGCTCGGCAACGCGACGATGTCGGCGCCGGCCGCGGTCTACAGCCTGCTGATGTTCTTCACCGCCGCCGCATTCGCCGCTTGGCTCAACCGGCCGGGCGCGCGCGACGCGAACGCAGCTGCCTGAGCGGTTACAGGACGCTGCGCAGGCGGCAGACTGTGCGTCCGCCTGTCGCTGGAAGTCCGATGCGCCCGTCCCTGCCCGCCTGTTCGCTCGTCACCTGTCTGCTGTCGGCGGCGCTGTCCGCCAGCGCCGCGGAGCCGCCGCTGCCGCAACTCGAGGCCTACACGGTCGATGCGTCATGGCGGCAGCCGATCGCGCCTGTCCGCATCGCCGACCGCACCTGGCAGATCGGTACCGAAGGGCTGACCGCACTTCTGGTGATGACGGACGCGGGCGCCGTGCTGATCGATGGCGGCATGCCGCAGGCTGCGGATGCGCTGCTGGCGAACATGGAACGGCTGAAGATCGCGCCGGCAGATCTGCGCCTGCTGCTGTCGAGCCACGCGCATGCCGACCACGCCGGTCCGTTCGCCGCGCTCAAGCGCCGCACTGGTGCGCACCTCGTCGCCAATGCCGAATCGGCTGCGTTGTTCGCGCGTGGCGGTAGCGACGACCTGCACTTCGGCGACGAAATCACGTATCCGCCGGTGCAGACCGACCGAATCGTCATGGATCACGAAGTCGTGTCACAGGGTGGCACCGACTTCACCGTGCATTTCACACCCGGTCACACGCCCGGCAGCGTCGCGTGGACCTGGACCGATACCCGCGATGGCCGTCGGGTGCGTATCGCGTATGTCGACAGCCTCAGTGCGCCGGGATACCGGCTGCAGGGAAATCCTCGCTACCCGCGCCTGATCGAGGACTACCAGCGCTCGTTCGAGGTGGTCCGCGGCCTGCCCTGCGATCTGCTGCTGACGCCGCATCCCGGTGCGAGCAACTGGAATTACGCGGCCGGCGATACGGCGGGCGCGAAGGCGCTGACGTGCGCGGCGTATGCGGACGTTGCCGAGCGGTCCTTCGATGCGAAACTGGCTGAGCAAGCCCAGCCCACACAGTAGATCGGCTGGGGATCGGCGCCGCGTCCCAGAAACAGCGAACGGGCACGTGCCCGATGGAGAAGTATCCCTTGCGTATTCCAGTTCTCATTACCTGTCTGGCTGCGTCCGTTGCACTTCCGCTCGCGGCTTCGGAGCGCACGCTGTATCACGGTGCGACATTGATCGACGGGACCGGTGCAGTGCCAAGGCCCGCCATGAGCATTCTGGTGTCGGACGGAGTGATCGAGTCGGTCATGCCCGACAGCGACGCGACTGAGCTCGATGCGACTCGCGTGTCTGCGGATGGGCTCTATGCAATTCCCGGCCTCATCGATACCCACGTGCATCTTGCCACGCCGCCTGACGCGGATCGGAGCCGCACGCTGTTGCGCCGCCAGGTCCAGTCCGGGATCACAGGCGTGCGCAGCATGGCGGACGATGTGCGATCAGTCGCCGAGCTCGCGCGCCAGGCACTGACCGGCGAAATTCCCGCGCCTGATATCCATTTCGCTGCCCTGATGGCCGGCCCCAGCTTCTTCGACGACCCGAGAACGATTGCCGTCACGCGTGGTCATGTGCCCGGGCACACGCCATGGATGCAGGCGATTGATGCAGAGACGGATATCGCAGCGGCGGTGGCAATCGCACGTGGTACGTCGGCGAGCGGCATCAAGCTGTACGCGAATCTTGAAGCGGAGGCGATTGTGCGCATTACAGCCGAAGCCCATCGGCAGGGCATACCGGTATGGGCACATGCCGCGGTGTTTCCCGCGCTCCCGGTAGACAACATTCTGGCCGGCGTCGATGTGATTTCGCACAGCTGCCCGCTTGCGTATCAGGTGTCGTCATCCACACCCGTCAGCTATCAGGATCCGATGCCGGTGGATGCCCGTCAGTTCCAGGACGGCATCCCACCGGCCATGATCGAACTGTTCGCCCGGATGGCGGCGCAGGGCATCATTCTGGACGCCACAAACCTGGTGTACGCCCGTCACGAAGCGGCGTACGCCGCTCGTGCGGAGGGTCGACCGCCGCGCTGCAGCGCGATGTTGACCTATCAACTCACCCGGGCCGCCTACCTGCAGGGTGTCCGTATCGCCAGCGGCACTGATGGCGATAATCCACCGGAAGCTCCTTGGCCCTCGCTGCACGACGAGTTGGAAATTCTTGCGGGGCCCGTGGGCATGGCGCCGATGGATGTACTGCTTGCAGCCACCTCGGTAGCTGCTGCCGCCATGAACGCTTCCGATACCCAGGGCACGGTGGAGCCCGGAAAACTCGCAAATCTCGTCTTCCTGAAAGCTGATCCGCTGCAGGATGTCTCGAATCTGCGCGAGGTGGCATTCACCCTCAAACGCGGGGCAGTTCACCGGAGGACAGCGTCTGCTGACAAGGTGCCTTCAGCACGGTGACGCTGATGCGACTCTCTGGACGCGCTCGCGTCCAGAGAGCCCTGCTGCGAAGATCTGCCGCACGAACGTGCCTGCTCAGTCCTGCTTGAACTCGCCGTAGGTCTTCAACTGTTCCGCCACGGCCGCGTCGCCGACCACGACGATGCTCTGCTGCTTCGGGTCGAAGAACTCGCGCGCGACCGACTGCACCTGCGCCGCGGTCACGTTGTTGACCTTGTCGACGTACGTGCTGAGGTAGTTGGCCGGCCGTCCGAGCAGCCAGTTGCCGGCGAGCGCGGACGCGACCGCGTACTGCAGCTGGTTCTGGAACAGGTAAGTACCGGCGGTGAAGCGCTTGGCGCGCTGCAGTTCGTCGGCCGGGACCGTCTGCGCGCGCATCTGCTCGAACTCCTTGAGGAATTCGCCGATCGCGGCTCCGGTCACTTCGTTGCGCACATCGGCCTGGGCCTGAAACGATCCGCCCTCCGCGCGCAGACCGAAGCTGCTGCCGGCGCCATAGGTATAGCCCTTGTCCTCGCGCAGGTTGCGCATCAGCCGGCTGTCGAAGCCGCCGCCGAGAATCGTGTTGGCCAGCGCTGCGGGAATCGCGCGGTCGTCGTCCGCATCGAAGGCCGGACGGCCGATGCGTACCGCCGACTGCACGCTGTTCTGGCGCGGCACGAGCACGAACTGGGGACCCGTCGGATACGCCGGCGCGGCGACATCGGCGATCGGATCGCCGCTGCCCTGCCAGTTGCCGAACATCGACTCGGCCAGCGCCTTGGCCGCGTCCGGCGTCACCGGTCCTGCGATCACCAGCAGTGCGTGGTCGGGTCGGAAGCGGCCGGCATGCGCGGCCTGCAGGCCGGCGATGTCGGTGCCGTTGATCGCGGCTTCGGTGGGCAGTGTGTTGCCGTAGGGATGTTCGCCGAACAGCACGCGCCCCATCGCACGGTTGGCCTGGTAGCTCGGCTGCGCCTGCATGGCCTTGAGGCCCTGCAGTGCATTGGTCTTCGCCAGCTGCACTTCGTTGGCCGGGAACGCCGGGTTGCGCACCACGTCGGCGAACAGCTTCGCCAACGGCTGCGCCGACGACGACAGGCCCGACGCGCTGACGAACAGGCCGTCGTTGCTCGCGGTCGCGCCGATCGAGCCGCCGAGGCGGTCGAGTTCCTCGGCGATCTGCACCGAGCTGCGTGTGGCCGTGCCTTCGCGCAGCAGGCCGGCGAGCAGGTTCGACATGCCCGGCAGCTGCGCCGGATCGCTGGCGAGACCGCCGCGTACGGCCAGCACATAGTCGACACGCGGCAGGCCGCCCTGGCGCGGCAGCACCCAGACGGTCAGCCCGTTGTCGAGCGTGTGTTCGACGAGGCCGAGTTCGGGCAGCGGCTTGTCTGCGCCGTAATCGGGCAGACCCGCGGGCAATTCGGTCGGCGGCGCGGTGGCGGGCGGTGCGCCGGCTGCGGCCGGCTGCTGCGCGTAGGTCGCGCTGGCGAACAGGCAGGCGCCGAGCGCCAATGCAAGCGGACGCAGGCCGCGGGTCGGAATGTGGTGCTTGTCCATGTCGATCTCCTCAGTCCTGCGCCGGGGCGGCAGCGGGCGCCGGCGCAGCCGGCGGGGCGATGCCGCGTGCAGGCGCCATCGCGGCGGGCACGCGGTCGATGACGGTGCGGTTGGCATCGGTCAGATAGGTCTTCGCCACGCGCTGCACGTCGGCGACGGTCACCGTCTGCACCCACTCGGGCACCTTGTTGAGCGTCTCCGCATCGCCCCACAGCAGCTGCGCCTTGGCGAGCTCGTCGGCGCGCGAGATGAAGGGCTCGAGACCGTTGACGTAATCGGCGAGCAGCTTGGTCTTGGCGGCGGCCAGCGTCTCGGCCGGCACGCCCTCGGCCACGATGCGCGCGACTTCCTCGTTGACCGCGCCCAGCACCGCGTCCGGCTCGACATTGGGCTTGTACAGCGCGAACAGCGTCAGCAGCGTCGGACCGTCGTAGTCCCAGGCGTGACCCAGCGGCCAACCGAGGCCGCCGTCGATATTGAGCAGCTGCTCGCGACCCTTGACCAGTCCCTGGTAGAGACGCGAAGCGTCACCGCCGGCCAGCAGCTGCGACAGCACCGCCATCGGGGCGTGATCGGCGTGGCCGCGCGCAGGCATCTTCCAGCCCACCGCGAGCGCCGGCACCTGTGCCAGCGCATCGCCTTGTGCTTCGCGCCTGCCTTCGGTGTTCAACGGTTCGGACACGTCCGGACGTGCCGGCGTCGCACGCGACGGGATGTCGCCGAAGTATTCCTCGACCAGTGCGAAGGCCTCTTCGGCCGAGATGTCACCGGCAATGCCGATGACCGCATTGTTCGGGCCGTAGTAATCGCGGTGGAACGACTCGACATCGGCGAGCGTCGCGCCCTCGAGATCCTTGAAGCTGCCGTAGCCGTCGTGCGCGTTGGCCCACTTGGAGAACGCCAGACGGTTGATGTCGAACACGAAGAACAGGCCGTAGGGCTGGTTCTGTACGTTGACGCGGATCTCTTCCTTGACCACGTCCTGCTGGTTCTTGAGGTTCTCGGGCGAGAAGTCCAGCGTCTTCATGCGGTCCGCTTCGAGCCACAGGATCGGCGCGAGCGCGGAGACCGGTGCGGTCTCGATGTAGTTGGTGTAGTCGGGACGGGTGGAGCCGTTGAGCCGGCCACCGCCGCCCTGGATCACGCGATCGAACGTACCCTTGGGCGCGACCGGCGTGCCCTGAAACATCAGGTGTTCGAACAGGTGCGCGAATCCGGTGCGGTTCTCGGGTTCGAGGCGCATGCCCACGTGATAGACCACGCTGACGCCGACGGTCGGCGAGCTGCGGTCTTCGGACACGACGACGGTCAGGCCGTTGTCGAGGCGTTTGGTTTCGATCGGCAGACGCCAGTCGGCCTGTCGCGCGGCCGCGGGCGCGGCCAGCATCGCGAGCAGCACGCATGTGCCACCCAGTCCTGCGAGTCGTTTCATGGTCGGTTCCCTGTCCGCCCCGCTCCCCGGGGCACGAACCCCGACTATAAGTCGCGAGGCCGTGCTCGTGGGTGCAGGCGGTCGGGCGGGTCCGGCCGCGTCGACCGCAGCGCTGCCGGAGCACGCTGGCGTGTGTGCGCGCGGTGTTACTTCCGTGCGTCGACTTCCGCTTCCGGATCGTCGAGTCCGACATTGCTGCGGGCCGACTCGTAGATCTCGCGGTCCAGCAGCCCGGTCTCGCGTGCGACCAGCACCGGCACCAGCATCTGCCCGGTGACGTTGGTCATGGTGCGCATCATGTCGAGGATGCGGTCGATCGCCAGCAGCAGGCCCAGGCCTTCCAGCGGCAACCCGGCCGCCGACAGCACCACCGTTGCCATGACCACCGCCGTGCCGGGCACGCCCGCGGTACCGAAGCTGCCGAGCACCGAGGCCAGCAGGATCGCCGCGTACTGGGCGAAGCTCAGTTCGATGCCGAAGTACTGCGCGATGAACACCGACGCGAGCGTCGGATAGATCGCGCCGCAGCCGTCCATCTTGATCGTCGCGCCCAGCGGCACCGCGAACGCGGCGTAGTCGCGGTTGACGCCGAGGTTGTGGGTGACCGCGCGGATCGCGACCGGCATCGACGCCAGGCTCGACGAGCTGACGAATGCGACCTGCATACCCGGCGCCGCGCCGCGGAAGAACTTCAGCGGATTGAGGCCGTGCGTGAGCAGCAGGCCGCCGTAGACGACGACGATATGCACCGCGCAGGCGACGTACAGCGCGATGACGAAGCTGCCCAGCGGCAGCAGCCGTTCGAAGCCGTAGGTGCCGACGAGCGCAGCGATCAGGCCGAAGGTGCCGATCGGCGTGAGCTCCAGAACGAAACGCGTGACCTGGATCATCGCGTCGGACGCCTGGCCGACCAGCGCGCGCAATGCCGCGACTCGCTCGCCCAGCTTCACCAGCGCGAAACCGAGCAGACCGGCGAAGAAGATCACCTGCAGGATCTTGCCTTCCGACAACGCCGCGAACGGATTGGTCGGCACCACGTTGAGCAGCACCTCGACCGGCGTCGGCACTTCGCGCACCGTGTAATCCGCGGCCGCGGTCAGCGAACCCGCCTCGATGCTCAGACCCGGATTGAAGGTGTAGGCAACCGCGAAGCCCACGCCGACCGCGAGCACCGCAGTGGCGGCGAACCAGCCGAAGGTGCGCCCACCGAGCGCGGCGATCGACTGCTGTCCGTGCAACGCGGCAACCGCGTTGATCACCGCGAAGAACACCAGCGGCACCGCGATCATGCGGATCAGATTCACGTACAGCGTGCCGAGCGGCTGCAGCCACGTGCCGGCCGCCGGCCCCATCAGCCAGCCGACCAGCGCACCGAGCACGAACGCGCCCAGCACCCGCTGCCAGAACGGAATCCGGAACCACCAGGCCAGAGCATTCATTCGAGGGTTGTCCGCGACATCAACAGGCGACGATACGTGACGCCATCCATGCTGGCGATGCCGGCACCGGGACGCCAGCGTCCCACGTACGGAACGCTGGCGCCTGGGTGTCCGGTCCGACGGCCGCAGGCAGGCGACGGACGCCGCGGACGCTGATTACTGTCGCGCGACCAGCGTCAAGCCGCTGTAGCTGCCACTCAGCTGCAGGTAGTACGTGCCGGCCTTGGGTGCGGTGATGCGGATGGTCTCGATGTTGCCCGCACGCGCGGAACGGAACTCGTAAGCCGCCGACGTCGGCACTTCGCCATGGCGCGCATGGAGGGTCACATCGCCACTGCCGCCGAGCGTCATGAAGCTCAGCACGCGACCGGCCTGTGCCTCGAAGCGGTACAGCGCGCCCTGGCCGTTCGACGAGAGGCTGGTGACGTTCACACCGTTGATCAGCTCGGTACCGACCACGCAGGTTTCGGTGTCCGGGTCGCAGGGCACTTCAAGCGCCTTGGCCAGCGCGCGCGTCGCGTCGACGATGCCGACGCCGATCGGCGTGCTCGCCGGCGGTGCAACGTTGAACGGACGCGCGGTGTCCTTGAGCAGTGCCTCGATCTGCGCCGGCGTCAGCGGATCGCGGTCCTGTCCAGCGAGTGCGCTCTGTACCAGTGCCACGGTGCCGGCGACGTGCGGCGACGCCATCGAGGTTCCGGCCAGTCCCACGTACAGGTATTCGCCGGAAGTCGGGGTCGTCAGGCCGTCGTATCCGGCCTGCAGCACATAGCCGTTCCAGCCGCCGTTGCCGGGATCGAAGTCGCCACCGCCGCCGGGACCGGACACATCCACGCGCGGCCCGAAGTTCGAATAGAACGCGCGACCACCATTGATACGGTTCGCGCCGACGGTCACCACGTTGTCGCAGTTGGCCGGCGAATAGTTCTGCGCATTGTCGTTGGCGTTGCCGGCTGCGACGACGACCGTGCTGCCGCGCGAGACCGCGCCGTCGATCGCCAACTGGGTCTGCGCATCGCACGCGCCCAGGCCGCCGAGGCTCAGGTTGATGACTTCGGCAGGCGTCTCGTTGCGCGGCACGCCGTCCACTTCACCACCCGAGGCCCAGACGATCGCGTCGGCGATATCGGACGGATAACCGCCGCAGCGGCCGAGCACGCGCACCGGCAACACCTGCGCGTCGAACGCGACACCCGCGCCGCCGATGCCGTTGTGCGTGGCCTCTGCGACCGTGCCCGCGACGTGGGTGCCATGCCACGAACTCGGAATCTGCGGCGAGCCCGCGTAGCACTCGCCGGCGACCGGATTCCAGTCGCCCAGATCGAGTGCACCGGCCACGCGCGCATCACTGTCGCGGCGCGAGACGAAGCGGTCGGTGATGAAGTCGTAGCCCGGCAGCAGGTTGTCGGCGAAGTCCGGATGGTCGGGCAGGATGCCGGTGTCGAGCACGGCCACGACCACGCCCGCGCCGGTCGAGCTGTCCCAGGCATTGGTGACGTTGATCGCACCGGCCGACCCGCTCAGATGCCACTGGTGGCTGCCGAAGAATTCATCGTTGGGGGTGAACTGCGGAGTCACCGGTGCCTTGGCGACGCCGGTCGCCTGCACGCGGCGCTCGACGTGCACGGAGGCGACCGCGGGATCGGCGGCTAGCTCGGTCACCAGCGCGTCGAGATCGCGCGCCGACAGGCTGCGCGACAGGCGCAGCACGTCGAAGCCGACGGCGGTCGTGCGCAGGTGCGCGACCTGCAGCGCGGGCAGCGCCTTCGCGGCGCGTCCAGAGACGACCGGACGCTCGACGCCGGCGCGGCGGATCGCGGAGGTCGCGATCTGCAGCTTGCCGGTCGCGTCACCGGACGCGATGCGCGTGGCGGCGTAGCGGATGACGAGGCGATCCGAGGGTGCATCGGCCGGTGCGGGCGCGCCGATGCGCTGGACGATCTTGGCGCGCGTGGACGCGGCGTCGGCGAACTGCATGCCCAGGGCGCTGACGAGCGCGGCGGTCAGCGCGAGGCTGATGGTGGTCTTCTTCATGTTGATGTCCTCGATGCGGTCAGGGAGCGGCCCGCGCACTGGCGCGGACCGTGGAGGTGGAAGATCGGAATGCGGGGAACGCCGGCGCATCGATGCGCCGGCGCGGAATCACAGGTCGATGCCGAAGCCGATGCCGGCCGAACTCTCGTCACCGCTGAAAGCGCCGCCGAGGCTGATCGACGCGCGCTCGCCGACCTTGCGTGCGTAGCCCAGCGACAGCGCGCGCTCGCCGCTCTGGAAGCCGGCACCCACTGCCACGCGCCCGCGTGGGCTCTGCGTGCCGGCCGCGTTCGTGGCCATGTTGAGCATCGCCGCGCTCATCGCGCCCTGCTTGTCCATGCGGCGGTCGACATCGCTGAAGCGACGTTCGACATCGCCGCGATAGGCGCTGAAATCCTCGTTCCACGCCGCGAAGCGCTGGTCCGTATAGGCGTTCGCCGACGACAGCGTCTTCGTCGCCGTGGTGTCGGTGTAGGTGCGCGACTCGGCGACACTGGCCTGCACCTGCGCGACGTTGGCCGCATCGGTGGATGCCGTACCGGCGGCGACGTTGGTGATCTGGCGCGTATTGCCTGCGCTGCCCACCGACACCGTGTTCGCACGATCGGCCACCGCGCCCTGGCCCAGTGCGACCGCGTTCTCCGCGGTCACCGATGCGCCCTGCCCGATCGCCGTTCCCGAGGCCGCGGACACCGAAGCGCCTTCGCCCACGGCCACCGCATTGGTCGCATTCGCCGAGATCGACGTATTCGCACCCAGCGCGGTGCTGCCGTCGGCGTGCACCTGCGCGTTGCCGCCGATCGCGGTGTCGTTGGGACCGTGTGCGTAAGCGCCGCCGCCGATCGCGACGCCGTTCTCGCCGTTGGCGGCCGCGCCGCTGCCGATTGCCACCCCGTTCGGGCTGTCGGCACCAACGCTCGCGGCGCCATCACCACCGATCGCCAGGCCCGGATCGCCGGCGCCGGTTCCCGGCGCCGCCTCGACTGCGCCGATGCGGGCATCGAGTGCGCCGATGCGCGCGTCGAGTGCGCCGAAGGCCGCGCCGATCGAGGTGTACTGCGTGCCCTGCAGCACATACCCCGGTGCGGAGATCGTGCCGAACGCGGTGACGGCGGCGCCGCCGCCGAGCACGTCGGCCACGCTCTGCAGCGCGGCGTGGACCTGTCCGCCGTTGACCGCATCGCGGCTGTCGATCGCCACTGCGCCCGCGGCGACATTGCCCAGACGCGTGCCGTCTGCACCGCCCAAGGACACGCTGTCGCGCTGCGCGGAGTCGTAGACCACCGCGTTCGCGACGATCTCGCCGACGTCGCCGATCCGCGTTTCGATGTCGTCGACGCGGACATTGGTCGCATGCAGCTGGCTGCCGTTGACCGCCTCGGTGCTGTCGGCCGACAGTTCGCCGGCGGCGACGTTCGCCAGCACGGTCCCGCCTGCACCTTCGAAGCGGACGCGGCTCTTGTCGGTGTCCTCGTAGCGCACGACGCCTTCGACCAGCTCGCCGACTTCACCCGCGACTGCCTTGAGCTGTCCGAGATTCACCGCATCCGTGTCTTCGGTGCCGGCCGCGACGTTGATGATCTGACGGGTGAAAGCCCCGGTCAGCGTGCCATCGTCTCCGTTCATCCACGGCTGCGAGGCGCCGACCGAGATCGCATTGCCGCGATCGGCCAGCGAACCCATGCCGAGCGCGACGGCGCCGTCGTCGAGCGTCAGGGTGTGGTGCCCCAGCGCCAGCGCACCGCGACCGAGTGCCGCGCTGTAGGCACCGAGCGCGACCGAGAACGGTGCCGCCTCGCGCGTGCCGTCGCCGCCGAACTCCCATGGCCGGAACGCGCCTGCGTTGGCGAACGTGCCCAGCGCGATGGCGCCTTCACCTTCGGCCGTCGCCAGGAAACCGGCGGCGATCGACGTGTCGCTGTTCGCGTACGCACCGTTGCCCAGTGCCACCGACTGGATGCCGGACGCGAAGCTGTTGTTGCCCAGCGCGGTGGAGAACATCACCCGCGCCTGCGCGTTGGCGCCAATCGCGGTCGCGCCCCAGTCCGAGGCCCAGGCGCCACCGCCAACGGCGGTCGCGTTCTCGCCGGATGCGCGTGCGCCGACACCCAGCGCGTGCGCCATCTCGCCGACCGCATCGGCGTTGTAGCCGAACGCCGTCGCCCAGAGTCCGTCGGCACTGCTGAACGCACCGACCGCCATGCTCGCCGGACCGCCACTGACCGCGGCCAGACCGATCGCGATGCTCTGGTCGCCGAGCGCCAGTGCATCGGTGCCCACCGCGATGGTGTTGAAGTTCGACGCTTCCGCATTGCGACCCAGGGCGAGCGCGTTGTCGGCCGATGCGAGGGCGTTGTGGCCCACGGCGAGTGCACCGTCGGCATATGCCGTCGCGCCCGCGCCAAAGGCGGACGCGCCGTAACCGATCGCCGTCGCCGTTTCGCCCGAAGCGGTCGCTTCTTCGCCCGCCGCGAATGCGCCTGCATCCTCGTCGGGATCGGCGCGACCGACCGCTGCGAAATACTTGTTCGACGCGGTCGCGTCCTCGAGTTGGCCGAGATTCACCGCGTCGGTGGCTTCGGTGCCGTCGGCGACGTTGATGATCTGCCGGGTGAACGCCGCGGTCTCCGTACCGTCGTAACCGTTGACCCAGGCCTGCGACGCACCGACCGAGATCGCGTTGCCGCGATCGGCGAGCGAGCCGGCGCCGAGTGCGACGGATCCGTCCTCCAGCGTCATCGTGTAATGGCCCAGCGAGAGCGCGCCCCGGCCCAGTGCCGTGCTGTAGGCACCGAGCGCGACCGCGAACGGCGCCGCCTCGCGCGAGCCGTCGCCGCCGAGTTCCCAGGGCCGGAACCCACCGGCGTTCGCGAAGTAGCCGAACGCCAGGCTGCCCTCGCCTTCGGCCGTGGACAGAAATCCGGCCGCGATCGATGCATCGCTGTTCGCGTACGCGCCGTTGCCCAGTGCCACCGACTGGATGCCGCGCGCGAAGCTGTTGTTGCCGACGGCAGTGGCGTACATCACATCCGCGCGCGCATTGGCGCCCAGTGCGGTCGCGCCCATGTCGCCGGCGAATGCCGTCCCACCGACCGCGGTGCTGTCGTAGCCGTTCGCGTTCGCGCCGACGCCGAGCGCATGCGCCATCTCGCCGACCGCATTCGCGTTGTAACCGAACGCGGTGGCCCACAGACCGTCGGCGCTGCTGAACGCACCGACCGCCATGCTCGCCGGACCGTCGCTGATCGACCCGAGGCCGATCGCAATGCTCTGGTCGCCGAGTGCCGTCGCATCGGTACCGATCGCGATGGTGTTGAAGTTCGACGCTTCCGCGTTGCGACCGAGCGCCATGGCGTTGTCGGCCACGGCGAGCGCGTTGTGGCCGATCGCCAGCGTGCCGTCGGCGTAGGCGGTCGCGCCCGCGCCATAGGCCGAAGCGCCGAAGCCGATCGCGGTCGCGGTTTCGCCCGCTGCGGTCGCTTCCTCGCCGACGGCCAATGCACCCGCGTCCTCGTCCGGATTCGCGCGCCCCACCGCGGCGAAGTACTTGTTCGAGGCGGTCGCGTCCTCCAGCTGCGCCAGGTTCACTGCATCGGTCGATTCGGTGCCGGCGGCGACGTTGGTCAGCTGACGCTCGTCATCCTGCTGGCCGAACGACACGGTGTTCGGGCGATGCGCGGAGGCGTTGCGACCGATCGCGACGCTGTCGGGCGCATCGGCCCACACCACTGCGTTTTCGCCCAGCGCGATGCCGCCCAGCGCAAAGGCGCGTGTGGCGCCGCCGATCGCGATGGCGTTCTGGCCGTCGGCCCAGGACTCGATGCCCAGCGCGACGCTGCCGCCACCACTCGCCCAGGCATAGGACCCCAGCGCCGAGCTGCCGTAGCCAGAGGCAAACGTGCCGTTGCCGATCGCCGTCGCCTCGCCACCGGATGCAGTGGAATCGAAACCGACCGCGACCGATACGCCACCCGACGCCGTCGCACCGGCGCCGACCGCCACTGCGCCCGATCCCGCTGCCGA
The DNA here is from genome assembly GCF_021233355.1 of Luteimonas fraxinea. Classification (NCBI taxonomy): domain Bacteria; kingdom Pseudomonadati; phylum Pseudomonadota; class Gammaproteobacteria; order Lysobacterales; family Lysobacteraceae; genus Luteimonas; species Luteimonas fraxinea. The sequence continues at coordinate 518,966 of NZ_CP089507.1, forward strand.
CGCGCCGTCGCCGCAGACCACCGCATCGCCGGTGCCGCCGGTCGTGCCGAGCACGTTGCCATCCGGGTCGACGCAATGCGCATCATCGGCGAACGCGACACCCGAGCCAGCGGCCAGGGCGACCAGCAGCGCAGCCTGTGCGAACACGCGTGGCGATGCGCCCGTCGTGCGACCCGCGATGCAGCCGCGACCACTGCGTGCGAGTTCGGAGGCGACCACCAGCTGTCCGGCCGCGCGGTTCCAGACCTTCCTGTAAATCCTGTTCATCGTTCAACCCCTGGAGAATGAGACGGCATCGGCAGCCCGCGACGCCTGCCCGTGGGGCGCGTCGGTCATGCCGTGAAATGGGTGTCGAATCCTGTCGACGGTGCGCGTCCCCCGAAGGCCGCGCCACGTGCTCGAAGGCACGCGCCGACACTAAGTTTCAATCGCGTGACTTGTCACACTCAGAATCTGGCCGGATGATCACGACTTCTCACATTCCGTCTGCAGGCGGCTCCGACGATGTCGTCCAGTCCGCCCGTTCCGCCGTTTCGACGCATCGTTTCGGGCTTCGGTGATCTCGCCCGATGGCTGCAGCGCGTGCCACTCGCCGAGCCGATGGATCGCCGCAATGCGGCGACCCTGCAGGTACTGTTCCTGTTTCTCGGCATCACGATCCCGCTGAACTGGTGGCGGCATGCGGCTGCCGGCATGGTTTCGCAGCAGTTGCAGACCTTCATGGCCGCCGATGTGGTCGCGGCGCTGCTGTGCTTTCCCTGCATCTGGCTGATCCGCCGCGGCTGGTTGCGCGGCGGCATCGCGCTGTTCGTCTGCGCGCAGCTCACCGCGGCCTGCATCGGCTACGTCACCACGGCGGTGATGTTCGACCAGAGCCTGCAGATCCTGTCGCTGGTGATCGCCGGGCTGATCCTCGGCCGCAAGGCCTTGTGGACGGTGTTCCTGATGCTGCTGGCGGTGGCCACCATCGGTGTGCTCGTGCACGTACTGCCTGAAACCCGCACGGCGCAGGCGATGACGCGCGCGGCGGTGATCCTGCCGTCGTTCGTGATGAGCTATCTCGTCGTCACGCTGGTGCTCGACCGCATCATCGCGGCGTTGCGCGAGGCGCTGGCCGAATCCAAGGCGCGCGGCGTTCGGCTGGAGAACGAGATGCGCGAGCGCGAACGCGCGCAGGCGCAGCTGATCGAAGCGCAGAAACTCGAGGCCACAGGCCGACTCGCGAGCGGCGTCGCCCATGATTTCGACAACATCCTGTCTCTGATGTCGGCCTTCGCCAGCGAGCGCCATCGCGTGGACCCGTCGGCCTCCGCGCATGCGCGAGCGGACGCACTGGCCGACGCACTCGACGGTGTCGAGCAGGCCGCCGAACGCGGCATGGCCCTGACCCGCAAGCTGCTGACGTTCGCACGCCCGCTGCCGGCGAAGCTCGAAACCGTGGAACTGGGCGCGGCGATCGATGCGCTGACGCCGATGCTGCGCCAGACCTTCGGGCCGGACGTGCGCGTGCACGTGCGGCGCAGCGAAGTACCGCTGCTGGCACGGATCGACCGCCACCAGTTCGATCTGATGCTGCTCAACATCGCCTCCAACGCCCGCGATGCGATGCCCGACGGCGGCCGTTTCGACGTGGGCGCAGCCGTGACCGGCGACGACGCTTTGGAAATCGTGTTGCGCGACGACGGCACCGGCATGCCCGAGGCGGTGCGGCAACGCATCTTCGAACCGTTCTTCTCGACCAAGCCGACCGGCAGCGGCACCGGGCTGGGCCTCGCGGTCGCGCACAGTCTGGTCAGCAGCGCCGGCGGCACGATCGCCGCCGACAGCGCGCCGGGCGCGGGTACGACGTTCCGTATCCGCCTGCCGCGCGTGGCGGCAGACGCGGGCGTTCACCGCATCGACGTCAGCACGTAGCCCTCGCCGTGCACGGCGAGCAGCGGCATCGGCTCGCCGCAGGCATCGGCGATCTTGCGCCGCAGGCGATAGATCAGCGTGTCGAGGCGATGCGGATCGAAGTCGTGGACGTTGTCGGAAACCGCGGCGATCAGGCGATCGCGCGAGACGGTCTCGCCTTCCGCGCCGACCAGGCACTGCAGCATCCGGCGTTCGGATTTGGTCAGTGCCGCGCTGCCGCCGCCGGGTCCGATCAGGCTCCAGCCGTTGTCGGCCAGATGCCAGGCGGATGTCACCGTCGTCGCAGGGGCCACGCCCTCGTACAGGCGGCGCGCCAGGCTGTGCAGGGTGGCCGCCAGCAGGTCGATCTCCACCGGCTTGGACAGATACGCGTCGGCGCCTTCGTTGAGCCCGCGTACGCGGTCGGGCGTTTCGCGGCGCGCGGTCAGGATCACGATCCCCATCCGCGGATACCGCGCTCGCAGACTGCGCGCGACGTCGTAGCCACTGGCGTCGGGCAGGCCGACATCGAGCACGACGATGTCGGGCACGTCGCGGCCGAGCAGCGTTTCCAGCTCCGCCGCGTTCGCCATCCCGTCGACGGAAAACCCGAAGTCGGCGAGGCGCGGCAGCAGCACGCGCTCGCGCAGCATGTCGTCGTCTTCGAGGAGCGCAATCTTCAGCGTCATCACCGGAATCCTGGACTCCGGCATACGTCGGGGGATCGCATCACCGGAGCCCCACGATGTTAGCGCGTCGCCGCGTGCGCAGGGTCCGCGACCTGCGTCTGCCGCGAACGTGCAATGCAGGCCGGGCATAATTGCGCGGCGTTTTTTACCGGAATCCCCTGCCCCATGCGCTTTCTGACTGCAGGCTTCGCCTGTTCGCTGACCCTGCTCTGCGCCGCGTGCGCGTCCTCCCGCAGCTCCACCGCCGGCCATGTCCGACCCATCAATGTGCCGCCGGCCGCGTCCCGCGCCGACGAGACCGCGCAGTGGTGGTATCGCAGCGGCGCTGCGCGCGCGGCCGGCAACGGGGCGATGGGCGGCAACGCGAAGAATGTCATCGTGTTCCTCGGCGACGGCATGAGCCTGACCACGGTCGCGGCCGCGCGCATTCTCGAAGGCCAGCGTCTGGGCGGCAGCGGCGAAGAACACGCGCTGAGCTGGGAACGGTTCCCGGCAACCGGACTGTCGAAGACCTACAACACCGATTCGCAGACGCCCGATTCGGCCGGCACGATGACCGCGGTCGCGACCGGCGTGAAGTCGCACATGGGCGCGATCGGCGTCTCGTCGGGCAAGCGCTTCGATTGCGAGGACAGCCGCCAGCGCCACGTGCAGTCCTGGCTGCGCCTGGCCAGTGATGCCGGTCTGGACACCGGCATCGTCACCACCGCGCGTCTGACCCATGCGACCCCGGCGGCGACCTACGCGCATGTGCCGGACCGCAATTGGGAGAACGATGTCGACGTGCCGGACGAGGCGCGCGCGCAGGGCTGCCGCGACATCGCCCAGCAGATCCTCGATTTCGCACCGGGCCGCGCGCCGAAGGTGCTGATGGGCGGCGGCCGCGGCATGTTCCTGCCCGCCGGCGTGCGCGATCCGGAATACGACGACAAGGTCGGCCAGCGCCTCGACGGCCGCGATCTGACTGCCGAATGGCTGGCCGCCAATCCCGGCGGCGCCTTCGTCTGGAACACCACGCAGCTGCGCGCAGCGAACGATGCCGATGCGGTCTTCGGCCTGTTCGAACCCGACCACATGCAATACGAGCACGACCGCAACCAGGGCGAGGACGGCGAGCCGGATCTGGCGGAGATGACCCGCGTCGCGATCGAGCGTCTGGCCCGCGACGGCAAGGGCTACGTGCTGCTGGTCGAGAGCGGACGCATCGATCACGCCAACCACGAAGGCAACGCCTTCCGCGCGCTCGACGAGACCGTCGCGATGTCGCGTGCGGTGCAGGCCGCGGCCGAGGCGACGTCGGCTGAGGACACGCTGATCCTCGTCACCGCCGACCATTCGCATACGCTGAATTTCGTGGGCTATCCGACCCGCGGCAATCCGATCCTCGGCAAGGTGCGTGGCAGGGTCAGCGAGGACGACGATCCGAACGCCTACGCGCTCGACGCGACCGGTCTGACCTACACCACGCTGGTCTATGCCAACGGTCCCGGCTACATCGGCGCCAGCAACCAGCAGCCCGCCGGCCCCAAGGTCCACTATCACAAGCCCAGCAGCTTCGAGCCCGCGAGCGGCCGCCCGGATCTGCGCGAGGTCGACACCGAGCATCCGGACTTCATGCAGGAAGCGCTGGTGCCGATGCGCAGCGAATCGCATGGCGGCGATGACGTGGGCATCTGGGCACGCGGCCCGGGCAGCGACGCGGTGCGCGGCACGGTCGAGCAGAACGTGATCTATCACCTGATCGTGCAGGCGACACCCGCATTGCGCGCGCAGCTGTGCGCGACCGGCTATTGCAATGCCGATGGCGTTCCGGTCGACCTGCCAGCGATGACGCCGGTGGACGCGCCGGTGCGCGCGGCCGACTGAAGCCGACGCCCTTGATCCGTACGCGATCGGCCCGCCCGATCGCGTACGCAGCGTTCCACGCGCGACATCCTGCCTCGCCCGAAAGTACGACGCGGCCCGCAGCATCGACGGGCTAAGCTGGCCGCATCCCCATTCGAAGCGGAGCGGCACCCATGAATCGACTCGACGGCAAGGTCTGCGTGGTCACCGGCGCGGCCAGCGGCATCGGCAAGCGCATCGCCGAGGTCTACGCGCAGGCGGGCGGCAAGGTCGTCATCGCCGATCTCAAGCTCGATGCGGCCGAAGCCACCGCGACCGAAATCCGCAATGCCGGCGGTGATGCGCTGGCCGTGGCGATGGACGTCACCGACGAAGCACAGGTGGTCGACGGCATCGCCAAGGTCGTCGCGCACTACGGCCAGGTCGACGTGTTGGTGTCGAACGCCGGCATCCAGATCGTCAACAAGGTCACCGACTTCAGCTACGCCGACTGGAAGAAGATGCTCGCCATCCATCTCGACGGCGCGTTCCTGACCACGCGCGAGTGTCTGCGCGACATGGAAACGCGCAAGACCGGCGGCGCGATCATCTACATGGGCTCGGTGCATTCGCATACCGCGTCCAAGCTCAAGGCGCCCTACGTCACCGCCAAACACGGCCTGCTGGGCCTGGCCCGTACGGTCGCCAAGGAGGCCGCGGCCTATGGCGTGCGCGCGAACGTGATCTGCCCGGGCTTTGTGCGCACGCCGCTGGTCGACAAGCAGATTCCCGAGCAGGCGAAGGAGCTCGGCATCAGCGAGGACGAAGTGATCCAGAACGTGATGCTCAAGGACACCGTCGATGGTGAGTTCACCACCGTCGACGACGTCGCCAATGTCGCGCTGATGCTGGCCGCGTTCGAGACCAACGCGCTGACCGGCCAGAGCCTCGTGGTCAGCCACGGCTGGTACATGCAGTGAGCGACGCCGCGGTTTGCCGGCACGTCGCGCGCTATCCCACCGTCGCCCTGGTGCTGCAGGGCGGTGGCGCGCTCGGCGCCTACCAGTGCGGCGTCTACGAACGCCTGCACGAGGCCGGCATCGCGCCGAACTGGTTCGCCGGCATCTCGATCGGCGCGATCAACGCGGCGATCCTCGCCGGCAACGCGCCCGAAGACCGCATCGCGCAACTGCAGGCGTTCTGGCACACGATCACCGAGCCTGCCGGCCCGATGTCGCTGCCGGCGCTGGCGATCCGCACCGCGATCGCCGGCCTGCCCGAGGATCCGATGCTGCTGTCGTGGGCGCGCGGCATGAGCGCGATGGGTGCACTGCTGCAGGGCCAGCGTGGTTTTTTCGAAGCGCGTCCGATCTCGCCGCTGCTGTTGCCTGGCGACGGCAGCGATGCGGCGACGAGTTTCTACGACACCTCGCCCCTGCGCGAAACGCTGCTGCGCTACGTCGATTTCGACCGCATCAACCGTGATCGCAGCGTGCGCCTGACCGTGGGCGCGACCAGCGTGACGCGCGGCAATTTCCGCTACTTCGACAGCGCGCTGGCGCCGATCCGCGTCGAACACATCCTCGCTTCGGGCGCGTTGCCGCCGGCGTTTCCGGCCGTCGAGATCGACGGCGAGCCGTACTGGGACGGCGGCATCGTGTCCAACACGCCGCTGGAATACATCCTCGACTGCCGCCCGCACGAGGACACGCTCGCCTTCCAGGTCGACCTGTGGAGCGCGCGCGGCGTGGCGCCGGCGTCGATGCTCGACGTACTCGAGCGCATGAAGGACATCCGTTTCTCCAGCCGCACGCGCCACGGCACGCGCATGGTCGAGATGGCGCAGACGCTGCGCACGTCGCTGAAGGAACTGATCGAGCATCTGCCCGACCGCGTGCTGCCAGCGCATCTCGAAGAGGCGCTGTCGCCGTATCTCGACGACCGCGTGTTCAACGTGATCCATCTGATCTACCAGACCAAGCCGCACGAGCAGCAGAACAAGGACTACGCCTTCGGCCACATCCCGCTGCGCGAACACTGGGACAGCGGCCGACGCGACATGGATCGCACGCTGTCGCATCCACGCTGGTTCGATCTGCCGGACCGCGCGAAGGGCGTGGCGACGCACGATATCCATCGGGCGCGATCGGGCGACTGAGTGGATGCGGATTCGGCGGACTGGGCGGAGCGCATTGCCTGCAGCGGAGTCCTCGCGAGCGTCACCCCTCACCCCAACCCCTCTCCCGAGGGAGAGGGGCTCCATACGGTTCGCGCGTCGCGCTTCCTGCGTCGATGCTCACGGATCGTGCGCTGTTTGCAGGATGGGTAAAGCGCAGCGGAACCCGTCGAACCCGTTTTAGAACGGCTTGGCGAGCACCAGCCACACCACGCCGACCAGCAGCAGCACCGGGATCTCGTTGAACCAGCGCAGCGCCTTCGTCGACGGCAACGCGCGGCCCTTGTCGACGCCTTTGAGCCAGCGTCCGGCGACGACGAAATGCAGGATCAGCAGCACGACCAGCCCGAGCTTGGCGTGCAGCCAACCCGCGCCGCCGCCCATCGGGGCCATCGTCGGGAAGTCGGTGATGAAGGTGTAGCCCATCCACAGCACCAGGCCAAGAAAGAGCGCGAGGCCCAGCATCACGTGGCCGAAGCGGTAGAGGCGGCGGCCCATCAGCACCAGCCGTGCGCGCACGTCGACGGTGTCGCCGGCTTCAACGAGGTTGATCAGGATGCGCGGCAGGTAAAACGCCGCGGCGATCCACGCCATCACGAACACGAGATGGAAGGTCTTGACCCACAGATAGGCTTGCATCGCGCTGGCTCCCTCGGCTGACGGGCAAGGATCGCACGCCCGCGCGTGCGGTTCTCATCACGGATGCGTGCTGCGACGCTGTGTCGCAGTCGGGGCCAGCGCCTAGAATGCGCGTCCCGCACCTGTCCGGCTCCTCGATGTCCAAGCAATACGACCGCGCCTATTTCGACCGCTGGTATCGCGCCGGCGACATCGGCGGCCCTGCGCGGCTCGCACGCAAGGTCGCGCTCGCGGTCGCGACGGCCGAGTACCACCTGGAGCGCCCGCTGCGCACCGTGCTCGATATCGGCGCCGGCGAAGGTGCATGGCGCGCACCACTGCTCAAGCTGCGTCCGAAGGCGCAGTACCTCGGCTTCGATGCCAGCGAATACGCGGTGTCGCGTTTCGGGCGTGCGCGCAATCTGCATCACGCGCGCTTCGCCGATTTCGAGATGCTGCGGCCCTGCCCGCCGGTCGATCTGCTGATCTGCAGCGACGTGCTGCATTACCTCGACACGCGCGAACTCGACCGCGGCCTGCCTGGCCTGGCCGACCTCACCGGCGGCGTCGCATTCCTCGAATGCTTCACCCGCGAAGACGGTGCCGAAGGCGACGACGACGGTTTCAAGCAGCGCCCCGCCCGTTTCTACCGGGAACGCTTCGCCGCTGCCGGCTTCCGCGCTCTGGGCTCGCATTGCTGGCTGTCGCCACAACTGGCGGACGCCGCGACGGCACTCGAAACCGCCTGATCCAGCGCAAACGCGTCACCTGAATCCTGCCCGCGCCCGCCCCGGCCGTTCACGGCCGATGCGCTATGCTGCGCCGCAGCAACACCACTGACCGGAATGCCGATGCTGTTCTACCAACTGCACGAGATGGGCCGCGCCTGGATGAAGCCGTGGACGCTGCTGGCCGACGCGAACGCGAAGGCGTTCGGCGCCGACAGCACCTGGCTGTCCAATCTGCCCGGCTCCGAGCAGCTCTCCGCCGCCAACGAGCTGCTGTACCGCATCGGCAAGGATTACGAGAAGCCGGCATTCGACATCCATGCCGTCGAGAACGACGACAACGACCGCACCTATCCGGTCGTGCAGCTCGACGCGCTGGTGAAGCCGTTCTGCAAGCTGCTGCGCTTCAAGCGCTACACCGATGATCCGGCGCATCTCGAAGTCATCAAGGCGCAGCCCACCGTGCTCGTCGTCGCGCCACTGTCGGGCCACCACTCGACGCTGCTGCGCGACACCGCGCGCACGCTGCTGCGCGACCACAAGGTCTACGTCACCGACTGGATCGATGCGCGCATGGTGCCGGCCGAAGCCGGTGCGTTCTCGCTCGACGACTACATCGCCTACATCGAGGACTTCATCCGCCATATCGGCGCCGAAGACCTGCACGTGGTCAGCGTCTGCCAGCCGACCGTGCCGGTACTCGCCGCGGTCTCGCTGATGGCCGGTCGCGGCGAAGCCACGCCGCGTTCGCTGGTGATGATGGGCGGTCCGATCGACACGCGTCAGTCGCCGACCGCGGTCAACAATCTCGCGACCGAGAAGCCGCACGCCTGGTTCGAACAGAACGTGATCCACCCGGTGCCGATGAACTATCCCGGTCGCGGTCGTCTTGTGTATCCGGGCTTCCTGCAGCACATGGGTTTCATGGCGATGAATCCCGAGCGCCACCTCGAATCGCACTGGGATTTCTATCGCGATCTGGTCAAGGGCGATGACGACGACGCGCAGTCGCACCGCCGTTTCTACGATGAATACAACGCCGTGCTCGACATGCCGGCCGAGTACTACCTCGACACGATCCGCATCGTGTTCCAGGAGCATCTGTTGCCGCGAGGCAAGTGGGTCGTCGCCGGTGAGCGTGTGGATCCGTCGAAGATCACCGGCACCGCGCTGCTGACGATCGAAGGCGAGCTCGACGACATTTCCGGCGAAGGCCAGACCCGCGCCGCGCACACGCTGTGCACGGGTGTGTCGGAAGCTGATCGCGCACATCTGACCGTCAAGGGCGCCGGCCACTACGGCATCTTCAGCGGCCGCCGCTGGCGGACGCAGGTGTATCCGCAGGTGCGTGCCTTCATCGCATCGCATGCGCAGGGCGCGAGCCCGGCGCAGGCAAAGCCGGCAGCGAAGACCGCACGCAAGAAGGCGGCGAAGCGGACGACGAAGAAGACGACCTGATCCCGCGCGCCACGCATGCGCGGATCACGCAAACAGAAAGGCGCGCCGGTCGAAACCGGCGCGCCTTTTTCGTGGATCGGTGAACAGCCGCTCAGCTGTACTGCGCCGTCTTGACCAGCAGGTGCTTGGCGATACCGCCATGCATGCGGCCGATGCCGCGGAACAAGTGCAGGCTGGCAAACAGGGTCAGCACGCCGGTCACCAGCAGCAGCGGGGTCGCGATCAGCGGGAAGGACGTGGACAGGCCCGAATCGTTGGACCAGTTCAACACCGACCAGCCGAAGTTGTCGACGCCCGGCGTCGCCATGCCCGTCCACACCAGCAGCGGCGCGGCGATCATGCTCAGCGACAGCGACAGCAGGGTCACGTTGATCGTGAAGTAGACGATGCCCAGCGGCAGCATCAGCAGCAGGTAGAACAGCGTGCTCCAGGTGCGCACGTCGGTGAACATGTCGCCGATGCGCTGCAACCAGTTGCGACCGCGGGCCGAATACAGCGGCCTGCGCGGCATGCGCTCGCCGAGCATCACTTCGACCAGGCGGCCTTCGACCAGCGACAGCAGCCGCACTGAACCGAAGAACAGGATCAGCAGCGGAATGCCGATCAGCACGACGACCAGGCTCAGCGATACCGACAGGCCGGTCACCACCCAGGTGAAGTAGAAGATGCCCGTCGCCAGCGACAGCACCATGTAGAACATCGATGCGTAGGTGCGCGGATCGGCGGCGACGCCGAAGAAGCGGCCGACCAGCGACGTGCGCGGCTTCGGCGCCGGCGGCCGCAGCGCAGTCTGCACTTTGACCTCGGTGTCGCGATAGATATCGGCCACCTCGTCCGGCGCGCCGTAGCTCGACGCGACCGACGCGATGACCTCGGCTTCCGAACGGCCCGGTTGTTCGGCCAGTTCCGAACGCAGATATTCCTCGGCGTCGTAGAGCGCGTCCTGCACGAGTGCGGGATCGGCGCCGGTGAGCGCGACGCGCAGCTGTTCCAGGTACTCGGGGATGCTCTGCGGTGGCTTGTGCATGTTCATTCGCGTATCCCCTCCAGGACGGCGTCGACGGAATCCCGTGTGGCCCGCCAGGCGGCGGTCCAGTGCTGCAGGGTGGTCCGCCCTGCCTCGGTGATGCGGTAGTAACGGCGCGGCGGTCCGGCGACGGACGGTTCCACGTGACTGTCGAGCAGCCCGGCAGCGCTGAGATTGCGCAGCACCGGATACAGCGCGCTCTGCTTGCCGCTGAGCACGCCGTCGAGCGATTCGAGACGCTTGGCGATCTGGTAGCCGTACATCGGCTCGCCCGCGCTGCCCAGTACCGCCAGCAATGCCAGCGACACCGTGCCCGCGCTCAGCTCCTTCTGGAACTTGCGCAGCTGCAGATCGCTGTCATCAGGGGCGTCGGCCATGGGCCACCTCCGCTAGGTTGATCCAGATACTAGTGCGGACTTCGCTATAGCGGATGTGCCGGTAGTCACGCAGACCATCGACTCGGCCACAATCGGGGTCTGTTTTCCGGGGAATCCATCCATGCGCCAGCTGTCGCGTCACGCCCTGTCCGCCACCCTCGCCGCCTGCGTGCTCGCGCTGGCCGGCTGCGCCACGTCCGGCGCACCAGCGACCGTCGAGACCCGTTCCACACAGGAACTGCTGGATGCCTCCACGCCTGAGGACTGGCGCACGCCCGACCCGGCCAACCTGCTGTACATGGATGTCGACGGCGGCCGCGTGGTGATCGAACTGGCGCCGGCGTTCGCGCCCGAACACGTCGCCAACATCCGCACCCTCGCCCGCGGCGGCTTCTGGAACGGACTCACCCTGTACCGCTCGCAGGACAACTTCGTCGTGCAGTTCGGCGACATCACCGAGGACGGCGCACCCGGCAAGCCGATCGGCAGCGCACGCGCGAAGTTACCGGCCGAGTTCGATCGCGCGTCGGCCGGTCTCGCCTTCCACGCGCTGCCCGACCCCGACGGCTGGGCGGCGCAGGCCGGTTTCGCCGACGGCTTTCCGGCCGCGCGCGACGACCGCAACGGCGCCGGCCGCGCGTGGCTCGCGCATTGCTACGGCACGCTGGGCGCGGGCCGCGACATGGCGCCCGATTCCAGCAACGGCACCGAGCTCTACATCGTCACCGGCCAATCGCCGCGCCAGCTCGATCGCAACATCACCACGGTCGGCCGCGTGCTGCAGGGCATGGAACTGCTGAGCGTGCTGCCGCGTGGGACCGGTCCGCTGGGTTTCTACGAGGATCCGAAGCAGCGCACGCCGATCCGCCGCATCCGCCTCGCCTCCGAAGCACCAGCAAACCAGCGCACGCCGCTGCAGGTGCTGCGCACCGACACGCCGCTGTTCGACGCCGTGGTGGAATCGCGCCGCAACCGCCGCGACGACTGGTACGTGCAGCCGGCTGGCCACATCGACCTGTGCAACATCAACGTGCCGGTGCGCACGCCGCCGGCGAGCTGATCACGATGCGCATCGAGACCGAACGCCTGCTGTTGCGTCCGCACACGATCGAGGACTTCGACGCGCTGCGGGCGATGATCCGCGACCCCGAGGTGATGCGGCACATCACCTCGATCGTGCCCAGCGACGAGGACATCTGGAACCGGCTGCTGCGCTACATCGGCCACTGGACCGCGTTCGGCTTCGGCATCTTCGCGGTGATCGAACGCGAAACCGGCCGCAACGTCGGCGGCGCCGGCTTCGCGGATTTCCGTCGCGATCTGGGCGATGCGTTCTCCGCCTCGCCCGAGGGTGCCTGGGTGTTCGCCAAGGAAGCGCACGGTCGCGGCATCGCGTCGGAAGCCACGCAGGCGATGCACGCCTGGTTCGACGCACAGCCCTTCGGCGGGCGCAGCGTCTGCATCATCAATCCGGACAACGCGCCGTCGCGGAAACTGGCCGGCAAGCTCGGCTACGTCGAAACGGGTCCGACGCAGTACCACGATGAGACCACGCTGACCTTCGAGCGCCTGCGACCGCGCGCCTGATCAGGCGTCGCGGTGGCTGTCGTCTCTGCCCAGCGCCTGGTGCTGGAACAGACACATGCGGATCGCGCTGCGATAGCGGCCGTCGCTGAAGAACTCGTCGACCAGAACGCCTTCGCGCTGGAAGTCCAGCGACTCGTAGACGTGGATCGCCGCGGCATTGTCCACGTCGACCAGCAGGTACAGCTTGTAGAGATTGAGCACGCGGAACGCGTAGGCGATCGCGAGCGACGTCGCCGGCCGCGCATAGCCGCGGCCCTGATGCGTCGGCGAGATCATGATCGCGAACTCGGCGCGCCTGTGCAGATGATCGATCTCGACCAGCTCCACCATGCCCACGCGCGTATGACTGCCGTCTTCGACGATGAAGCGGCGTTCGCTCCAGGACCTGCTCACTCGATTGGGGCATGTCCCGCCGCGCCTGAGCGCGTTCGGCGCAAGGAAGAGCGAGGGCGCTTATGTCGATAAGCAACCGAGTGATGACGCAGTGCCGGACGCGCTCAGGCGCGGCCCTTCGGGTTGCCGCGTCCGGCGCCCAGACGCCCGCGCGCCGCTCGAACAGGCACCCGGCCTGTCGCTTCGCGGCGCAACGAACCTCTGGACGCCGGACGCGACAACGGGACACGCCCCAATCGGGTGAGCAGGTCCTTCGTGGATATGTTTGCGGAACAGTTCCTCGAGCTCGACGAAGGACTCGTAGGGCTCCTCGAACCAGTAGCTCATGACCGTGCGGTTGTTGTTGAGCTCGTGGACGAAATGCAGATCGCCGCGTTCGAGTGGGCGCAGCAGCACCGGCAACTGTTCGTCGGCGGTTTCGGTCGTGGGCGCGTTCGCATTCATGGGCATGAGACTACGCCCCGCCGGTGACAGATGCGTGTGTCGTCACGTCGGCTTTCCGTTTCGCTGCCTAGCCTGCACGTCATCCCCCGCACCACAAGGAACCGACATGCCCATGCTCCGCATCCGCCTCACCGGCAGCGACGACACTGCACGCGCGGTGATCAATCTTCTGTCGAGCGTGGAGGGCATCGAGCACGTCGAGGAAATCGACGACCTGATGCCGCACATGGACGATGCCGATTCCAGCTCCGCCGGTCTCAGCGATGTCGCCGGACCGAAGATGCACGAGATCGAAGTCGAGGTCGGCAATCCCTCGACCGAGCGCAAGGTGCGCGAGGCGATCGAAGCGCTGGCCTTCGACCTCGACGCCGTCGTCGAGTTCGAGACCGAAGAAGAAGGCTGAGCCCGCACACCATTCGCGGCGGCGGGCTCGCTGCACTCAGCTCGCCGCCGGCAATGCCTCGATCAGCTTGGCCATGCGTTCGCGCTGCGCGGTATCCGGCAGGCGACCGCGGCCTGCACCGAGATTGTCGATCAGGTTCGAGGCGCGACTCGTCGCCGGCGTCGCGCATGTCACGGCCGGATGCGACAGCACGAACTTCAGGAAGAACTGGCCCCAGGTGGCCGCATCGAATTCCGCTGCCCAGTCCGGCACCGGCGTTTCGCCGACGCGACGCCACAGCCGCGTCCGCCCGAACGGCGCGTAGACCAGCACACCGATGCCGCGCTCGGCCGCCAACGGAAGAATCGTCTCTTCGACGTCGCGGTTGTCGATCGCGTAATCCACGCCGATGAAATCCAGCGGCTCGTTGCGCATCGTCTCGATCAGCTTCGGATACGCCGGCTTGCTGGTCGACGTGACGCCGATGTAGCGCACGCGCTTGGCCTCTTTCAGTTCCTTGAGGATGCCGAGCTGGGTCGGCACGTCGCCGAGGTTGTGCACCTGGATCAGATCGATCGTGTCGCGGCCGAGGCGCGAGAACGAGGCTTCGATCTGCGCGCGCGCCGCAGCCGGGTCGGCCTTTGCATCCGCTTCGCGGCCGGCGACATTGACCTTGGTCGCCCAGAACACGCGATCGGCGATGCCGAGGTCCTGCACCGCCTTGCCCGCGACCTCTTCCGAGGCGCCGTAGCTGGGCGCGGTATCGAACACCGCGCCGCCTTGGTCGACCAGCGCGCGCAGCACCTCGTTGAGCGCGGATGCGTCGTCGCGCGCGGTCGACGAGAACGTCGCCGAGCTGCCGAGACCGACGACGGGAATACGTTGGCCGCTCGACGGAATCGGGCGCGTCAGCAACGGCGCGGGCGTGGCGGCGAACAGCGTGCCGGGCAATGCCAGCGACAGGCCGGCACCGAGTGAGAGTTTCAGGGCATCGCGACGGGTGACCATGGCGTCCTCCTTGCATGGATGGCGCAGGCCGGGCCTGCGTCGTGAACCGGCGCGGTGTGGGAACTGCGTTGCGCGTCCGGCGTGCCGGCATGACAGGCGGCGTCCCGAGTCTGCAATACCCCACCGCGTCGGGCAACCGACGCGCTTGATGCGATCAGCCGCGGCGACGTCGCCGCCACAGCGCGCGCAGCGCGAGGAACAACGCGAAACCGGCGATGCCCAAGGGCAACAGGAATGCGGTCGCGCGGATCGTCCAGGCGGTGCCGACCGCCAGCGTGCCGCCGAACTCGCGGAACGCCATCGCGATCTCGCTGCGGCCCTGCTCGCCGTCGCGCGCGCGCCGCTGCACGGTCAGCAGTTGCGTGTCGATGCGCCGGCGGTGCTGGGCGCCGTCGAGACGCGCGGCCTCGATCTGCGCTTCGGTCGCGGCGATGCGCTCCGACAACGCGATCATGTCGGCCACCGACAGATCACGTCGCGCTTCGAACGCCTGCAGCCGCGCCAGTTCCTTCGTCAGCCGGTCCTGCTCGGTGGTGTTGTCGCGTACGACGACGGCGAGATCCTCGGCGCGCGTACTGCGCTCGCCGGCCTCGCCACCCTCGCCTGCCAGCGCGATCATCGGTTCGATGCCCGCGGGCGCCATGCGCAGCACCGCGCGTGCGGACGGGCGATCGCCGGCCGACTGCTGCGCTTCGATCAGCGTGCACGCACCGAAGCGCGCATCGCGGCACGCGGCCTGGATCGCCTGCAGCCGCGGCACGATCATCGCCCCGTCCAGCTGCACGCCGACGCTGTGCTCGTAGGCCAGCAAGGCCTCGGCGTCGTCTGCCTGCGCGGCGGCGCCCTCGGTATAGGCCATGCCGTCCGCATGTGCGTTCGGATTCGAGCAAGCGGTGGTCAGCGCGCCCATGAGCGCGAGCACGCCGACCCAACGCAGGTGCGCGCGCCTCACAGACGCGCCCCATCGATCTGCACGATCTCCAGCGCTGCGAGATCGATCCCGCCGACGCAGCGCACATTGATGCAGGCCATCTTCACGCCGTCCGGACCGACGCCGCGGCTGTAGGGCGCGATGCCGCAGGTGTCGCAGAAGTGGTGGTCGATGTTGTGCGTGTTGAAGCGATAGGTCTGCGGCGTGCCGCTGCCGGTTTCGCGCAGCGCGTCAGCGGCCACGAATGCCAGCAGGCCGCCGCGCCGGCGGCACATCGAGCAGTTGCAGTCGTAGACCTCGGCGATCTCGCCGTCCAGCTCGAACGCCAGGCTGCCGCAGTGGCAGCGCCCCGTATGCGCCATCGTCGTCTCTCCGGTTGTGCGGCGGGATTATGCGCCTGACGAGGGCGCCGGCACCCGGTTGCGGCCCGCGCGTGCACGGCCGAGCGCCCACAGTGCAGCGGTGACGCACAGCCAGGCCAGCAGCCACGGCCAGGCGCGGCCCGGGCGTGTCGCCGTCATCGTGTCCGGGGTTGCGTCCGATGCCCGCGCGAGCGCCCGGGTCGCGCTCTGCAACGCGGCGACGTGGAGACTCACGGCGGCACCGTCTGCGCGCACTAGGAACGGCCAGTCTCCGGCACCGGATTCGACTCGATGCCAGCCCGCCACCGTCGGCCAGATGCCGGCGCAGTCGTTCGTGGCGGGATCGGGGACCGGCGTCGAGGTCGTGCCGTCGGGCGCATGGACGCGTGCATCGGCGTCCAGCCCGCAGACCGTCGAACGCGTGCCGACACGGAATTCGCCGTCGAAACGTGGCGGCTGCACATCACCGACGCGCGCGAGCGTGCCTGCCCAACCGCTCCACAGTCCTGCATGCAGATCCGCGCGGCCGGCCAGCGGCAGTTGCCAGCTGTCGGCCAGCGTGACCACACCGAGCCGTCCGTGTCCGACCTCCTGCCAGCGCATCATCCCGGACGGCCCATCGCCGGGCGCCGCTGCGCCGCCCGACAGCGGCAGGTAGGCGAGCGTCGGCGCCGCTTCGCCGGCCAGCAGCGGATCGAAGGGCGCGTCGTCGCTGCCCGGCCCCATCCACGCGCGCAGACGTGCGACATCGTCGGGGCCGACGTCCGGCTGCCAGTCGACGGCGCGTCCGGTCTCGATCGTCAGGCCAGCGCTGCGCAACCAGCCCCGCAGCGCCGCAGATGGCGCCTGCGGCGTATGGATCAGCAGGCCCAGGCCCCCACGCACGGCGGTCAGCAACGATGCACGCGCGCCGGCGCCGAGGCCGTCCCAGGCGCGTGCGTCGAGCAACACCAGATCCTGCTGCGCGAGCGATGCGGCATCGAGAGCCGGCGCATCGCCGACGCCCGCGCCGCCGCCGAAGGTCGTGCGCCAGCGCAAGCGCAGACCCGCATCCTCCGCCCAGCGACGCAGCGCGCGCACGTCCGGATTCGGAGCGCCCGCGATCAGCAGCACGCGCAGCGGCGCTGCCGCGTCGACGATCACCGGCACCTGCACGCGCTCGATCTCGCGCGCGTCCGCGTCGTGCACGACGACATCGAACAGCGTCGCGCCTGCCTCACGCGCGGTCGCGTCCAGCCGGAAACGTCCGGCGTCGTCGGCCTCCACGTTCGACACGAGGCGGCCTGCGGGATCCATCAGCGAGACGCGTGCCGCCTCGATCCCGGCCACGCGGCCGCGCACGTCGAAACGCGCACCGGCGCCGATGTGGTCTGGCGCAACGAGTTCGACGACTCCTGCAGGCAATTCGGCCGGCACGAACGCCAACGCGCGACCGTCGACCGCATCGCGATCACGTGCGTCCAGCCCATGACCGACGACGACCAGCGCGCGCGCATCGGCATGCCGACGCAGCGCGGTCGCCAGATCCGGCATGCGTTCGGCACCCGGCGGCATGTCACCGGCTTCCGGCAGGGCGACGACGGTCTCGGCGGCCGGCACCGCGAGACCTTCAGCGCCGGCGGTCAGCACGGCGAGCGTGCCGCGCTCGACCGCGACGGGCGGCGGCAACAACCCGCGGAACAGCAGGACTGTCGACGCCAGCGTCAACGCGACGAGCGCGCACGTGCGCCACGCGGCAGGACGTGCGTCGGGCGTCGCGCGCAGATGTCCCACCGCCAAGCGCAGCACCGCGAGCGCGGCACCGACGACGAGCACGACGAGCAGCCAGCGATCCGCGTTCATGGTGCGTCCGCCTGCAGCGCTTCGAGATAACGCGCGCCCATCGCATCGTGCGCTGCACGCCGCGCGGGCGCCGGCAGCGGTCGCTGCAGCACGCGCCACAGCTGTCCACGCGCCGCCTGCCGGCAGTCGGCGCAGGCCGCGTCGCGGCGCAGTGCATCGACGGCGGCCAGCAACGCGAGCGGATCGTCGACCTGGCGCGGATGCGCCTGCGCCCAGCTGATCAACCCATCGAGATCCGGCGCATCGTTCCAGGCGAGCGCGCGCCAGGCGTTTGCGGGTGCCGCGTCGGTGTCCACGTCGGGTGCGGGCACGGCACGCGGCGCGATGCCGTCGCGATCGCCCTCGAGGCGTCGCGTGGGATCGACGGGTGGCAACGAAGCACCGACGCGCGCCAGGTAGATGCGATCGGCTTCCTGCACCTGTTTGATCAGTTCGAGCGCGCGGTTGGCGTGCGGCAGCGCCTCGCGAGGCGCGGCCTGGCGCAGGTGCAGTTCCGACTGCCACATCGCCTGCAGCGCGCCACGCAGGATCTCGCGCGTTTTCGGGTCCAGCAGCGTCGCCGCTTCCGGCAGGTCGTGGGTGTGGCCGAACGTCGCCAGCACGTCGTCGGCGCGGCCGAAGGTCATCGCGTCCTGCGGTGCATGATCGTGGTCGTGGTTGTGGTCGTCGTGCGTGGCCGCGCCCTGTGCGGCGGGCGCATCGTCGTGCGCGTGATCGTCATCGTCGTGGGCGTCCACCGGCGGCGTATCGGTCTGGCCGAAGTCGTCGATCGGCAGCGGTTTGCGCGGTCGTGGAGGCGGCGCTTCGGCATCGTCGGTCGGCGGCGGACGTGGCCCCCCTTCCGATTCCTCGCCGAGGAACTGACCGTAGCGCAGCCGCAGGATCCGCTGGTCCACGCCGAGGGCATCGGAGCGTCCCTCGAAGGCGCTGCGCTCGATGCGCGGCTGCTCGGCGATCAGGGCTTCGGCATCGATGATGATCTGGCGCTGGCTGCGGAAGTACGCGGGCAGCACGTCGCGCGCGAGTCCTTCGAGCCCATCCGCATCGACCGGTGCCGGCGGCGGCCAGCGCAGGATCAGGCTGGCGCTGCGGGCACGTTGCGGTTCCGGCGCGCGGTTGTCGCGCACTTCGAGCTGGGCGACGAGATCCCCGCCCTCTTCCAGCCCGAGTGCGACCGGATCGAGCGTCGTTGCGAAGGTCAACGCGCGCGCATCGCCGCGTCCGCGTAGCGGCATCGTGCGGTCCTCGAACGTGATCGCTTCGCCACTGCCGCGCGTGACCGTGATCCGCAGCTGCGCGTCCGGCGCGACGCCGTGATCGTCACTGGCTTCGAAGACCAACGGCCAAGCGCGCTGTCCGCGGGTATAGGTCGACAGTGTCTCCTCCGGCGTGCGCACGCGCACCTCGGGCGGCCGGTCCGGCACCGCGTCCAGTCGCCAGGGCTGCGCGCGCGCCAGGATGTGGTCGGTATTGCCATCGACGGCGATGCGGTATAGCCAGGACTGGTCGAGCCGCAACGTGGCGACCCAGTCCTCGCCCTCGCGCACGAACGCGATCTCGCTGTCGTCATGCAACCGCAGCGCGACACGCTGCGGCTGCGGGGCGAAGCGCAGCGTCCATCGCAAGGTCGCGCTGACTGGTGCCTGCGCGTCTAGTTCGGTTTGCGTGCGCATCGCCTGACCGGTGTAGGCCGGCGCGTCGATCCGCAATGCTTGCGACTGCAGGACCGGCGTGCCATTCACCGCAGCGGATCGCGACGCAAGTCGTGTCTGCGCATCCGCATTCGGCGCGATGGGCGGCCACCACACAGCCGCTGCGATCAGGATCGCGCCGGACACCCATGCCGCCGCGATCGTTTGCGTCGGGAGCGGTACGGGTACAGACGTCCAAGGCGCGCTCGTGAGTCTTGCCTGCAGACGCGACTGCTGCAGGCGCTGCAGCGCGCCTAGTGTCTCGGCACGCGCGAACACCAGTGCGGCGCTGTCGTCCATGTCCGCGCGGTCCGCGTCCAGGCGGCGCGTCAGCCATGCGCGATCGAAGCGCACCATGCGACGCGACGCCAGCCACGCGACGACCGCCAGCCCCGCGAGCGCGACGCCTGTGGCGAACGGCATGCCCGCGAGCCGCCACGTCAGCGCTGCACCGCCCGCGATCAGCGGCAGTGCGCACAGCAGCACGCTCGCGACCGCGCGTCGGCGCGCGGCACCCAAGGTGCGGGTCAGCTGTGCAACGACGCTCATGCCGTTCGGTTCCGACGCGGCGCCGCAGCCATCCAGCGCTCCAGCGCGAACGCCAGCGCGACGAGCAAGGCCCACCAGGGCCGCAGGTCGCGTGGCGTCGTCGGCCAGGCATCGGCGCCGGTCGATGGCGCCAGATCCGTGGCAGCGATGCGCTGCGGTGCGGGCAGCGGCTGCAGCAACTCCCGCAGGCGCGACGGGAATCCGGGATCGAGCAGAACGGGCATCGTCGCCGGATCGACCGCCTGCGCGAAACGTACGCAGATCGCTTCGCCACAGGCGGCGCGTTCGACCACGGCCGCACCGTTCGCGTCCTGCTGGAGCGACTGCCAGTCGATCTCTTCGCGCGGTACGTCCGGCCCCAGCAGCAGAACGCGGCCAGACGCTTCGGTGCGAAACGCAGCGGGCGGGGCGGTGTCGCCCCACCAGACGGCAATCGCATCCGCCCGCGGCGCTTCGTCTGCGTTCGCGATGCGCAATGCATCGGCATCATCGGGGCGCCACGCGCGTGCAACAGCGCGCAGCACGCGCAACGCCGGATCGTCGGCGGCAATGCCGAAGGCATCGAGACGCGGGGGCAGGACTAACGGTGCGTCCGTGTCGGGTTCACTGCCGTCCACGATCTGCCAGTCGACCGGCCGCGACAGCACGATGCGTCCACCGTCGGCCCCGTCGATCGTCTCGGGCACCAGCACCGTCAACGCGGTGTCGGGGGGCGCGGTCATGTCCAGCTCGCGCAACAGGCTGGCGACACTGGCGCCGTTGCGTGCGGGCGCGGATTCGCCGCCCACTTCGGGAAATCCGGGCGCGAGCCAGCGCGGCGCCGGTACGCCGTCTTCGGTACGCGGCAGCGCGGCGTCGGCAACGCCAGGCACGACGACGGTCCAGCGCGCCGGTGCGGTTTCACCGTGCAGCACCGGCCACGCGAGCCACAGCGCAAGCAGTGCCAAGACCAGCAGCCGCACCAGCAGCAGCGGCCAGTCGTCGAAGCGCAGACGACGTCGCGGCTTCGGCCGCTCGCGCAGCCAGCGCAACGCGGCGAACGGCGTGGGCCGCGTCGCATCACGACGTGCCAGATGCAGCAGCAGCGGCAACAGCAGTGCGATCAGCGCCGCGAGCGCGGCCGGCGCGAGCAGACCGACACTCATGGCGCTCGGTCACCGAACAGTGCGCCAAGCACGGTTGCCGGCGGCGTATCGATCACGTGGGTCGCGAAGCGGATGCCGGCCGCCGCGAATCGCGCCGCCAACGCGCGTCGCGCAGTCTCGAAACGGGCGAGGTAATCCGCGCGCAGCGCGGGACCATCACCGAGCAACGATTCGCCGGCTTCCTGTTCCACGAAGCGGCGTCCGTCGCGGAACGGGAAATCGCGTTCGTCGGCGGTCAGCACCTGCAGCGCGGTCACGTCGCGGCCGGCGTTGGCGAGCTGCACCAGCTGCTCGACTGCGGTGTCGTCGAACCAGTCGCCGATCGCGACGACGAGATCGCCACGTGCAATGCGTCCCCACGCGGGCGCAAGCGCCTTCGCCTCCGGCCATTCGCCACCCGGACGCACCGCGGCCAGGGCATGCCGTAGCCGGTCGCGCTGACGCGGACCGGTGCCCGGGGTCACCAGCGCGACGCCTGCGCCACCGCACAGCACGAGGCCACAGGCGTCCCCTTGCCGCTGTGCGATCTCATAAACGCAAGTCGTCAGCAACCGCGCGACATCGAAGCGCGTGCGCGTCGGCGCGGCCTCGTCGGCCTGGGTCATCGATGCCGTGGTGTCGAGCAGCACCCAGGCACGCACGGGGCTGTCGCGCTCCGCCTCGCGGACGAAGAAACGATCGCTGCGCGCGTAGAGCTTCCAGTCGATCTGCCGCGGCTCGTCGCCGGATTCGTAGGCGCGGTACTGGGAGAATTCGAGCCCGCTGCCGCGATTGCGGCTTGCGTGGTGGCCGATGCCCTGTCGTCCCGGTGCGTGACGCGGCCGCAGGCGCAGGGTCGCGAGCAACGAACGCAGCGCAGGCGACAGCACGTCGCCCACGGCATCGGCCGCAGGCGTTCCGGATACGTCGGGTTCCGCAGTCGCCATCGCGTGCGTCAGCGTGCCGGCGCGGGCAAGGCGCGCAGCAGGCCGGCAATCACCGCGTCGGCATCGATCTGCGCCGCCTCGGCGGCGAACGACAGCACCAGACGATGGCGCAGCACCGGCGCGAGCAAGGCTGCGACATCTTCGCGCGTTGCCGCGAGCCGGCCCTGCAACAACGCACGCGCCTTCGCCGCGAGCACCAGCGACTGGCCCGCCCGCGGACCCGCGCCCCAGCGCACGTACTCGCGCACGACATCCGGCGCACCCTCGCCCGGCCGCGTCGCACGCACCAGCGCGGTGATCCACGCCAGCAGGTCTTCGCTCACATGCACTTGGCGCACCAGCGCCTGCAGCGCGAGCACCGCATCGGCGCCCATGACGCGCGGCACCTCGGCCTCGGCCGTGCCGGTGGTGCGCGCGAGAATCGCCTGCTCTTCGTCTGCATCGGGATAGCCGAGCGCAACGTGCAACAGGAAGCGGTCGAGCTGCGCCTCGGGCAAGGGATAGGTACCGGCCTGTTCGATCGGATTCTGCGTGGCCAGCACGAAGAACGGCCGCGGCAACGCGCGGGTGACACCGGCATGGCTGACGGTGTGCTCGGCCATCGCTTCCAGCAACGCGGCCTGGGTCTTGGGTGGCGTGCGGTTCAGTTCGTCGGCGAGCAGCAGCTGGGTGAACACCGGGCCTTCCTGGAACCGGAAGTGGCGCTTGCCGGTGCCGTGATCTTCCTCGAGCAGTTCGGTGCCGAGCAGATCGCTGGGCATCAGGTCGGGCGTGAACTGCACGCGCCGGAAGCCCAGATCGAGCGCCTGCCCCAGCGTGCGCACCAGCAGCGTCTTGCCGAGCCCGGGCACGCCTTCGAGCAGCACGTGGCCGCCTGCGAGCAGCGCGACCAGCAGTTGTTCGACGACATCGGCCTGGCCGACGACCGCGCGCCCAATCGCAGCGCGCAGGGCATCGAGCTCGGCGAGACGGGCCTGCAGGTCGGCTTCGGTAGGAGCGGTGTCGGTCATGCGTGCCTCGAAAAGTGCAGGTGTGGACGCGTGCCCACACGAGAAATGCGTGTCATGCGCTCAAGGCATACATGACGATGTTGACCGCGAACTTCGTGTTGTCCTCGGCCAGGAAACGCTTGTTGCGCCAGTCGTAATCCCACTCGCAGCCGTAATCTTTGTTGCTGTAGAGCACGGCCAGGCGCCCGTCGATCGTGATGCCCTTGAGATAGTCGTGCACCAGATCGTCGCCCCAGCCATTGAGCTCGAAACTCGTCGCCGGCGGGCCGTCAGGGAACTGGAAAAAGCTGCGGTAGAGCGCATGATTGTTGGGCAGCTTGCTCAGCGCAGACGCGCCGAAAATCTCAGCCATCTGCGCCTCGAACGATTTGGCGAACAGCCCGTCGATGTCGTGGTTGCAGTCATCGACGAACACGAATCCACCACCGCGCACATAACGCTCGAAATTGCGTCGCTCGGCGGGGCTGAACTCGACCAGCTTGTGCCCGGCGAGATAGCAGAACGGCGAGGCGAGCATCTTCGGATCCGACAGCGCGACGACGCGCTCTTCCGGATCGACCCGCAGGCTGGTGTAGTCGATCAGCGAGGTGATGACATTGGACGGCATCCGCTGGTCCACATCCCAGTTGCCTGATTCATAGCGCAGGCGGGTGAACCAGAAGTCGTAGCGGGCCGATTGGGCCGCGACATGCGGCAGCGCGAGCGTTGTGGCGCTGGCGAGCAGCAGTTGCAGGGATTGGCGGCGGTTCATCGCGCGCACGCCTCAGTAGTGACGAGGTACTCGATTTGGCTTTGGCTTTGGCTTTGGCTTTGGCTTTGGCTTTGCAGCGAATGGTCGATGCAGAACGCAGACCCGGAGGGCGCCGCACATGGATGTGCGGCGTTTTTCGACCGAGCCATGGATGGCGAGTCGAAAAATCCCGGAACAAGTGACTCACCGGATTTGCTTCCTCGGGGAGACGTTTTTCTTTGGTTCCGTTTCTTTTGGCGTCTACCAAAAGAAATGAACTCGGCCGCGTCAGCGGACGAAAGCGTTTGATCCTCGCCTCTATCGGCACCTTCGGTGAGACAGGCAGAGTCAAGAGCTTCCACTCGCCTTGCGGCGAGCGGGTTCATTTCTTTTGCTGGCCCAAAAGAAACGGAACCAAAGAAAACGGCCTCCCCGACGGAGCTCACCCGGCATGTCATTCGTTCCGGAATTTTTCGACTCGCCATCCTGGCTCGGTCGAAAAACGGCGGGCATCCATGCCCGCCGCCCTCCGGGTTTGCGATCTGCATCGCGCGCGTCGCGGAAAGCGAGCACTTTCCACGACGAACGCAGAACCGCGAACCGAATGCCTCAGACCGCATCCGACAACGACGTAAACGTGAAATCCCGCAACCGCATCGGCGGCAGCATCATCACCATCGACGACTCGTCGCCACCCACGCGCACCGGGCGACCCAGCTCGTCGATGTTGTTGAGCATGATCACCGGCGACTCGTTGAAGCGGAAATTCTTGACCGGATGCTTGATCTCGCCATTCTCGATGTAGAACGTGCCGTCACGGGTAAGACCCGTCAACAGCACGGTCTGCGGATCGACCATGCGGATGTACCAAGTGCGCGTGACCAGGATGCCGCGGTCGGTGCCGCGGATCAGGTCGGCCGTGGTGCCCTCGCCGCCCGACATCAGCAGGTTGCCCGGACGGCCGACTGCGCGCTTGCCCTGCTGCTGCGCCCAGAAGCGCGAGTAGTCAAGGTTGGCGATCTTGCCGTTCTCGATGATCGGCATCTTCTCGCGCGGCAGACCTTCGCCATCCCACGGCATCACGGCCGCTTCCGGGTGCCACGGATCGGCCACGATGTTGACGCGCGGGTCGTAGACCTGCTCGCCGAGCTTGTTGCCGCCGCCGCGCTTGGACAGGAAGCTGCGGCCTTCATCGGCGGTACGCGCGTCGAAGAACCGCATCATGAAACTGATCAGGCCAGCAGATGCGGCCGGCTCCAGGATCACCGTGTACTTGCCCGGCTCCAGCGCCTTGGCCTCGGCCGAATCGCTGGCCTTGCGCATCGCCACGCGCACGTCGCGGCCGGCGTCGAACGCGCTGGCGTCCTTGAGGTTGCGACCCACCCAGCCCGAACCGCGGCCGTCTTCGGTGCGCACGGTGCAGGTGTAGTTGAAGTTCGTCGCCTGCTGGTAACCGAAGTTGCCATTGCTGTTGGCGAAGGCGACGAAGTTCTTGCCGTCGTCGAGGAAGCCTGCGGCGATCAACTGCTCGGCGCGACACGGGGTGATCGAGCCGGCTGCGACCTGGGCGCGGAATTCCGGCGTGATCGCGGCCGTCGATTCGCTGAAGGTCGGGCTGGGGCGGTATTCCTGCTTGCCGATTGCCGGCAGGAATTCCGGATTCTCCGGCGCCAGGCGCGCGAGGACTTCGGCGCGCTTGACCACGCTGCGCAGCGAGGCGTCGTCGAAGGCGTTGATGCTGGCGGTGCCGACGCGCTTGCCGAACGCGACCTGCACCGCGAGTTCGGCATTGCTGACGATGCCGCTGGTGGACACGTTGTTGAGTGCGAAGCGGATGTTGCCGTCGACGGAACCGGCCAGCGTGGCCGTGCATTCGTCGGCGGTGGACAGGGCGACGGTCTTCTCGAGGATCTCGCGCGCCTGGGCTTCGGTGAAGATGGTCATGGTGGGATCTCCTTAGCCGAGCGAACGCGCGGTGTTGATGACGTTGATGCCGTCGAAGCGGGCGGTGGACGAGCCGTGCGAGACCGCAGACACCTGGCTCGGCTGGCCCTTGCCGTCGAAGAACGAACCACCGAGGCGGTAGTCGCTCTCGTCGCAGATCGCGGTGCAGGCGTTCCAGAATTCCGGCGTGCGGATCTGGTAGGCCACGTCCTCGACCATGCCGGTGATCGCGCCGTCCTTGATCTCGTAGAACAGCTGGCCGCCGAACTGCGCGTTGTAGCGCTGCTGGTCGATCGAAAACGAACCGTCGCCGATGATGTAGATGCCGTTCTCGACGTCCTTGATCATGTCCGCAACGCTCAGCTTCGCCTTGCCCGGCGCCAGCGAGACGTTGGGCATGCGCTGGAACTGCACGCTCGACCACGAATCGGCGTAGCAGCAGCCGTCGGATTCGGTCTTGCCGAGGATGTGGGCCTGGTCGCGGATCGCCTGGTAATCGACCAGCTTGCCGTCGGTGATCATGTTCCAGCGCTTAGTCGCAACGCCTTCGTCGTCATACCCCACGGCGCCGAGGCTGCCTTCCTGGGTCTTGTCGGCGAACACGGTGACGATGTCGCTGCCGTACTGGAAACGCTGCTCGCGCTTGTCGAGCGTGGCGAAGCTGGTGCCGGCGTAGTTGGCTTCGTAGCCGAGTACGCGGTCGAGTTCGAGCGGATGGCCGATCGCCTCGTGGATGGTGAGCCAGGTGTGCGAGGGGTCGAGTATGAGATCGTAGCGACCCGGCTTGACCGTCGGCGCCTTGAGCTTTTCCTGCGCTTGGCGGGCCGCGGCGATCGCATCCTCGCGCATGTCGTAGGAGTTGCCGTAGTTGACGACGCCGTTGGGCGAGAGGATCTTGCCCGACGCCGCGCCATCCAGATATTCGTAACCCATGCCCATCGGTGCGGACAGGCCTTCGCGCGTGCGGAACTTGCCGCTGGCCTTGTCGATCGCGGTGACCGTCATCGGTGCCCAGATGCGGTGCACGTCCTGATCGATGTAGGAGCCGTCGGTGCTGGCGAAATACTTCTGCTCGTTGACCAGGAACAGCGTGGAATTGACGAAGCTCGCGCCTGCACCCATCGCCGCCGCGTTGACGCCGAGCAGCAGCTCCACCTTCTCGGCCACCGGCACTTCCATGGCGTTCTTGGTGATCGGCGTGCGCCACGAGGCCTCGCCCACACCCTTCACCGGCGCCAGCTGCACGGGCGCGGTCTGCACCTTGGAATTCGCCATCGCGATCGCCGTCGCCTGACGCGCGGCCTCGGCCACGCCCTGTTCCGTCAGCGTATTGGTCGCCGCGAAGCCCCAGGCCCCACCGGCGATCACGCGCACACCGACACCGATCGATTCGGTGCTGACGACGTTCTGCACCTTGTCCTCGCGCGTCATCACGAACTGGCGCAGATAGCGGCCGACGCGGACATCGCAATACGTGGCACCCGCGGATGTCGCGGCATTGAGGCCGGCATCGGCAAGCCGCTTCTTGAAGCCGACATCGAGCGTGGACACCAGCTGCTCGGCGGCGATGACCCGGCCGAAGACGGCAGGCAACATCAGGCCGCCCGCGCCGACACCAGCGAGGGCGAGGAAGTCGCGTCTATGCAAGGGAGCTCTCCCGGAACGGGTCCGCAGCGGCGTTCGCCGTGGACGGGGTTGGCAAGGGTGGCGTCGCATCCTGCGAGGCCATCCCGATTCTTGACGCGATGCGTGCACAGCGTCCAGTGACTTTCGGCATACGCGTGTGTGATGGGGGTCGCTGGGTGGGTGTGTAGAGGGCGAAGCGTTGGAGATGGCTGTCCGCGGATCGAGCAAAAGCGTTCTGCACTGCCTCACTGCCGACCCTCACCCGACGCGCTGCGCGCGTCGACCTCTCCCGGAGGGAGAGGTGCTGGTCCCGGAGGGAGAGGTGCTGGGTCATGCGATGCGCTGGATGCAATGAAAATCCGTAGACGCACGTTGAGCGAGCCCCTCTCCCTAGGGGAGAGGGGTTGGGGTGAGGGCAGACGCTCGCACCGATGCCGACTTCAGCCACACGGTATGGGTTTCGCTGCGCTCTACCCATCCTACGAGGCGCTTTGAACGCCTCAAATATTCCGCGCCGTATTGATGATGTTGATCCCGTCGAAGCGCGTCGTCGCCGAGCCGTGCGACACCGCCGAGACCTGGCTCGGCTGGCCCTTGCCGTCGAAGAACGAACCACCGAGGCGGAAGTCGCGCTCGTCGCAGATCGCCGAGCAGGCGTTCCAGAATTCCGGCGTGCGGATCTGGTAGGCCGCGTCCTCCACCATACCGGCGATCTCGCCGTTCTTGATCTCGTAATACAGCTGCCCGCCGAACTGCGCGTTGTAGCGTTGCTGGTCGATCGAGTACGAACCGCGGCCGTGGATGTACAGGCCGCGTTCCACGCCCGCGATCATGTCCTGGACCGTCAGCGGCGCCTTGCCCGGCGCCAGCGCCACATTGGGCATGCGCTGGAACTGCACGCTCGACCAGGCATCCGCATAGCTGCAGCCATCCGACTCGGTCTTGCCGAGGATGTGGGCCTGGTCGCGCGTGGTCTGGTAGTCGACGAGGATGCCGTCCTTGACCAGATCCCAGCGCTTGCACTGCACGCCTTCGTCGTCGAAACCGACCGCGCCGAGGCTGCCCGGCTGGGTCTTGTCGGCGAAGAAATTGACGATCTCGCTGCCCCAACGGTATCCCTCGTCGCGCTTGTCGAGCGTGGCGAAGCTGGTGCCGGCATAGTTGGCCTCGTAGCCGAGCACGCGGTCGAGTTCGAGCGGGTGGCCGACGTTCTCGTGGATGGTCAGGAACAGGTTCGACGGATCGAGCACGAGGTCGTAGCGACCCGGCTGCACCGACGGTGCGGACAGCTTCTCGCGCGCCTGACGCGCCGCCGCTGCGGCATCGGCGCGCATGTCGTAGGCCTGGCCGTAGGCGATCACGCCGCCCGGCAGTTCGAAGCGCTGCGCCGGATCGGGCGAGAGGTATTCGTAGCCCAGACCCATCGGCGCCGACAGGCCGTCGCGGGTGCGGAACTTGCCGCTGGCCTTGTCGACAGCGGTGACGGTGAACGGTGCCCAGATGCGATGCACGTCCTGGTCGATGTACGAGCCGTCAGTGCTGGCGAAATACTTCTGCTCGTTGACCAGGAACAGTCGTGAACTCACGAAGTCCGCGCCTTCCGCAGTGGCCGCGGCATTGACGTCCATCAGCAGCGCGACCTTTTCCTCCAGCGGCACGGCCATGCCGTTGCGGCGCACCGGCGTCGCCCACGACACCTCACCCACGCCGCGCACCGGTGCCAGCTGCACCGGCTCGGTCTGGATGCGTGCATTGGCCTTGGCGATTGCCAGCGCCTGCCGCGTGGCTTCGGCAATGCCGTCTGGATCGAGTGCACGCGTCGCCGCGAAGCCCCAGGCACCGTTCGCGATCACGCGGATGCCGACGCCGGTCGATTCCTCGTTGACCACGTTTTCAGCGCGCGTCTCGCGAGTCATCACGTACTGGCGCAGGTAGCGTCCGATGCGCACGTCGCAATAGCTGCCGCCGCCATCGCGTGACGCCTGCAGGGCGACATCGGCGAGCCGTTTCTTGAGCGCCGGATCGAGCGTGCTGGTGAGGTCTTCCGCAGCGATCGCGCGGCCGATGCCACCGGGCAACAAGAGGCTGCCAAGCCCGATTCCACCGTAGGCCATGAAGTCACGACGCCGCATTCCACTCTCCCCGCGGCGATGGCCGCATACCGCCCGATTCTTCGGTGCGCATGGTGCATGCGTCAAATCAGGCGCCATTTTTCCGCACCTGTATGCGCGCTCATACGTGACGTGGGCCGGGCCAGCCTGGCGTTGCCGATGACGCGGCGTGACGCGTGTGCGCCTTCCACCGCTGCGGACCCGTTCCGCCACCATCGGCACATGCAAGGCCGCCGGCGCGCCTCTATGCTTGCCCGCTGTCCCGTACCCGGAAAACCGCCGCATGCGTCGTTCCCTGCTCGCTGTCGCCGTGCTCACCGCCGCCCTCGCCGGCTGCAACCGTGAGGCGCCGACCGCGCCCGCCACCGCGCAGGACGCGCCCGCTGCCAGCGCACCGTCGCAGGCCGACGCCGCGTTCGCGGCACTCTCGAAGCGCTATCTCGACGAGGGCATGCGGTTCTCGCCGATCTCGGCCACACAGATCGGCGATCACCGCTTCGATTCCGAAGTGGACGATCTCTCCGCGGCCGGCCGCCAGGCGGGTCTCGACTTCAACCGTCGCTATCTGACCGAGCTCGATGCAATCGATCTCGCCCAGCTCTCGCGCGACAACCATGTCGATGCGTTGATCCTCAAGAACACCCTCGAG
This sequence comes from Luteimonas fraxinea, assembly GCF_021233355.1. Classification (NCBI taxonomy): domain Bacteria; kingdom Pseudomonadati; phylum Pseudomonadota; class Gammaproteobacteria; order Lysobacterales; family Lysobacteraceae; genus Luteimonas; species Luteimonas fraxinea. The sequence continues at coordinate 549,086 of NZ_CP089507.1, forward strand.
TACGGCATCTGGGATACCGAAACGCTGCAGAGCTGGGCCTGGGATCCGCAGATGTACAGCGGCCTGGCGGGCGGCGCGATCTACAACCTGATGGCGCGCGAATTCGCACCGATGCCCGAGCGCCTGAAGTCGGCGACCGCGCGCATGGAGAAGATCCCGACGATCCTGGCCCAGGCGCGCGAGAACCTCGACCCGGCGCGCGTGCCCGCGACGCATGCGCGCACCGTTGCCGCGCAGAACAAGGGCGTGCTGTCGCTGATCGACACGTTCATCACCCCGAACGCCGACCAGCTGCAGGGCGAGGACCGCACGCGTCTCGACGCCGCGGTGGCGACGCTGCGCGCGGCCGTCGACGAACACCAGACCTGGCTCGACGGCACGCTGGTGCCGAACGCCAAGGGCGAGTTCCGCGTCGGCGCGGAGATCTACGACCAGAAGCTCAAGTTCGCGCTCAATTCCTCGCTCAGCCGCCAGGACATCCGCCAGCGCGCGGAAGCCGAACTGGTGCGCATCCGCGACGAGATGTACGTCGTCGTCCAGGCCGTGCTCAAGGATCGCGAAGGCGCACCGGAGACGCCGGCGCAGCCGAGCGAAGACCAGCGCCAGGCGGCGATCGAAGCGGCGATGGAAGTCGCCTATGCCGACAAGCCGGGCCGCAATGAAGTCGTCGATTTCGCCAAGCACACGCTGGATGTCGCGACCGAGTTCACCCGTCAGCACGATCTGGTAACCGTGCCCGACGATCCGGTGAAGATCATCCTGATGCCGGAATTCCAGCGCGGTGTTGCGGTCGCGTATTGCGATTCGCCCGGTCCGCTCGACAAGGGCCTGGACACCTACTACGCGATCTCGCCGATCCCGGACGACTGGGACGACGGCCAGGTCGATTCGTTCCTGCGCGAATACAACAAGCACATGATCCACGTGCTGACGATCCACGAAGCGATGCCCGGCCATTACCTTGAGGGCGCGCATTCGGTGAACCATCCGTCGACGCTGCGCGCGGTGTTCCGCTCGGGTCCGTTCGCCGAAGGCTGGGCGGTCTACACCGAGCGGATGATGGCCGACGCCGGTTACGCCGATAACGATCCGCTGTTCCGCCTGATGCAGCTGAAGTTCTACGCGCGCGCAGTGGCCAACGCGATCCTCGACCAGGGCATCCACGTCGACAACTGGACCAAGGAACAGGCAATGGACCTGATGGTCCGCCAGACCTTCCAGCAGACCAGCGAAGCCGAAGGCAAGTGGATCCGCGCCCAGCTGTCGTCGACCCAGCTCGCCACGTATTTCGTCGGCGCGCAGGAACATTTCGACGCGCGCAAGGCGGCCGAAGCCAAGGCCGGCGAGGCGTTCAACCTCAAGCAGTACCACGACGACATGCTGGCCCAGGGCGCCCCACCGGTGCGCTTCGCGCGTCAGCTGATGCTGGACGAGACGATCGAGTAAACGTCGCTCGCGCACCCGCAACCGTCGCCCCAGCGAACGCTGGGGCCCATTTTGATTTTCGCGCAAAGCATCAGAATCAAAATGGATCCCAGCCTGCGCTGGGATGACGGTGCCGAACGATTCCCTAATGACCGAGAGCACGAGCCCAGGTCGTCAGGGCGGAACAGGTGTCAGCAGGTCGATTATTGACCCGCGATATCATCGCGTCATGCCCACACGCGCTTCTCTTCGCCACGCCGCCGCGCGCATGCTCGATCCCTTGTGCAGCATGGGGCTCTGGCTTGGGACGCTGTGCTTCGCGGCATCGCTGACACCCAGTCTGATTCCGCGCGACGCGTTGCTGCAGGGCGTGCTCTCCGGCATCGCTTTCGCGGCCGGATATGGCGTCGGCGTGCTGATGCGTTGGCTGTGGATCTTCCTCGGTCTACCGCGATTGCGTGATCTGGCGGTCGGGCGTGTCGCGACCGGGCTCGCGGTCGTCGTGTGCGCGGCGATGGTGATCGGGTTTCTCGCGCAGGCCTCCGGTTGGCAGAACGACATTCGTGCGCGCATGGGCATGGAGGCGGTTGCGAGTGCGCGCCCGGTGTTCGTCGGGCTGGTGGCGGGCGGTGTCGCGCTGGTGCTGTTGCTGCTCGGCCGATTGTTCGGCGGCGTGGTGTACGTGCTGTCTCAGCGTCTGGGCCGGCATCTGCCGCGGCGCGTGTCGCTGATCGTCAGCGTCGCGCTCGCCGGCCTGCTGTTCTGGTCGATCGGCAACGGCGTCGTGTTCGAGGCCGGCCTGCGTGCGCTGGATTCGTCTTACCGGCAACTCGATTCGGTCGTCGACACCGCGCTCGATCCGCCGCTCGATCCATTGAAGACCGGCAGCGAAGCGTCGCTGCTCGGGTGGTCCGGCCTGGGTCGCATGGGCCGTGCCGCAGTCGCCGCCGGCCCGACCCAGGTCGAGATCGAAGCGCTGAGCGGACAACCCGCGCAGGAACCGCTGCGGATCTACGTAGGCCTGAATTCCGCGCCGGACATCCGGGCGCGCGCCGAGCTCGCACTGGCGGAGATGATCCGCGTCGGCGCGTTCGAGCGTTCGACGCTGGTGATCAACACGCCGACCGGCACCGGCTGGCTCGATCCCGCGAGCCAGAAGGCGATGGAATATCTGCAGCGCGGCGATGTCGCGACGGTCTCGATGCAGTACTCATACCTCGCCAGCTGGCTGGCGCTGATGGTCGACCCGACCTATGGCGCTGATTCGGCGCGCGCATTGTTCGCCGCCGTGCACGGCCACTGGCGCACGCTGCCGCGCGACCAGCGCCCGCGTCTGTATCTGCATGGCTTGAGCCTCGGCGCGCTGAACTCCGATCTTTCGGTCGATCTGTTCGACATCATCGGCGAACCGTTCGATGGCGCGCTGTGGGCGGGCCCCCCGTTTCCGAGTCGCACCTGGCGTCACGCGACGCTCGGCCGCGATCCCGCCACGCCGGCCTGGCGTCCGCGGTATCGCGACGGTTCGGTCGTGCGCTTCATGACCCAGGACGGCGCGCCGGCGGGCGATGCGGCATGGGGCGGCACGCGCATCGTCTATCTGCAGTATCCGAGCGACCCGATCACGTTCTTCGAAGCCGGCTCGGCGTTGCGGCGCCCGGACTGGCTGGCCGGGCCGCGTGCGGACGACGTGTCCGATTCGCTGCGCTGGTTTCCGCTGGTGACGTTCCTGCAGCTCGGCATGGACATGGCGGTCGCGACCTCGACGCCGACCGGATACGGACACGTGTTCGCCGCCGACGATTATGTCGATGCGTGGATCGCGACGACGGGGGCGACGTGGGACGCGGATTCGGTGGCGGCGTTGAAGGCGACGCTGGCGGCGGAGGGCTTGTAGCGCTCGCAACCGCTGCCATCCGCCGGGATGCCCACGATCGCCACACCGGGCAGCACGTTCGTTTTGCCGTCGCCACGGCGCACGCTGGACCCATTCTGATGTTTATCCGGAAGCACAGCGTCAGAATGGATCCCGGCCTTCGCCGGGATGACGCGCGGATGTCTGCTTCCTCCGGCGCAGTCAACACAGCGCATGCACCGCCCTATCCCCGCGCCGACTCGAACGCCTCCGGCAATGTCTGCACCTTGCCGCAGTAGCTCGGGTCGTACCCCGGCAGCATGCCGAGATCGCGCCGGAATCCATCGCTGCGCAACAGCGTCAGCAGTGCGGTCAGTCGCCCGGAATCGAGCACATCGTTGTGGCACAGGAAGAAATAGTGCTCGGTGATCAGCGGGAAGAAATCCAGGCCGTACTTGCGCGCAGGCGGCTCCAGCGCGAAGCCGACATCGGCCAGGCCGCTGGCGACGTAGGCCGACACCGCCGCATGCGTGAGCTCCTCGACGTCGCAGGCGCGGATGCGTTCGAACGCGATGCCGTGGCGCGCGAGCATCGCTTCCAGCAACAGGCGCGTGCCGGAGCCGGGCTGGCGATGGATCATGCGGATGTCGGGGCGTTCGAGATCCTGCAGCGTCTCGATGCCGCGCGGATTGCCCGGCGCGAGCACCAGACCCTGACGGCGCATCGCCAGATGGATCACCCGGTCGGCGTCGAGATCCAGGCGGTCGCGGTAGTGCACGAACAGCGCGGGTTCCAGATCGCCGATCGGCAGGTGCAGGCCGGCGATATCGCAGGCACCGCTGCGCAGCGCGACCAGTGCGTCGTCGGGGCTGCGGTATTTGAGGTCCAGCGCGAGATCGGCTTCGGCCATCGTGCGACGCAGCGTTTCGACGCCGAAGCCGTGCGAGGCGTGGATGCGCAGCGGCGTGGCATGCGCGCTGACGGTACGTTCGAGTTCGGCTTCGAGTTCCGTGGCCAGGCTGTCGAGCATCGGTGTCAGGCGCGCGGCGATGCGGTTGTCGGCCCAGACCAGACGTTCGCCGATCGGGGTCAGGCGCGCGCCGCGGCCGCGGGTCATGCGCAGCAGCGGCTGGCCGAAGACTTCGCGCGCGTCCTGCAGCTGGCCCCAGGCGTAGCGGTAGGACAGGCCGACTTTGCGCGCCGCCGCGGCCAGCGAGCCCGTCCCGCGTACCGCGATCAGCAGCTCGACCAGATGCGACGGCAGCTTAGCGCCCGCAGCGCTTTCCAGTTCCCAACGCGGCTGGATGCGGACCTTGTACATGCGCGACTCCCTCAAACCTGCTGCAGCGCAGCGCGCATCGGCCGCAGGTTCAATATGTTCCTGAAAGCCGGATATTCGACCATTGGAACTGGCGGCACAAGGGTTGCGGGGGTACCGTTGCGGCGATTTGTCGCAGCCAATATGTATCCAAGAACATAAATACGCGACAAAGGTCAGAGATCGGCACATCGACCCGGGGAGGATTCATGGCCACCAGTTCCGCAACGACACAACCCGCCAGCAGCGCCCGCGAAGGCAGCCTGCTCTCGAAAGAACGCATCATCGCCAAGCCCGGCTTCAACCGCTGGCTGGTCCCGCCCGCCGCGCTGGCGATCCATCTGTGCATCGGCATGGCTTACGGCTTCAGCGTGTTCTGGCTGCCGCTGTCGAAGGCGGTCGGCATCGATGCCGCCATTGCCTGCGGCGCCGACATGGGCTTCTTCGCCCGCATCACCTCGGCCAGCTGCGACTGGCAGATCAGCGAACTGCAGTGGATGTACACGCTGTTCTTCGTGCTGCTGGGGTGCTCGGCAGCGATCTGGGGCGGCTGGCTGGAACGCGTCGGTCCGCGCAAGGCCGGCTTCGTCGCCGCACTGTGCTGGTGCGGCGGTCTGCTGATCTCCGCACTCGGCGTGCACCTGCATCAGATCTGGATGCTGTGGCTGGGTTCGGGCGTGATCGGCGGTATCGGTCTGGGCCTGGGCTACATCTCGCCGGTGTCGACGCTGATCAAGTGGTTCCCGGACCGCCGCGGCATGGCGACCGGCATGGCGATCATGGGCTTTGGCGGCGGTGCGCTGATCGGCAGCCCGCTGGCCGACATGCTGATGCGCCACTTCGCGACGCCGACCTCGGTCGGTGTGAAGGAAACCTTCCTGATGATGGCCGCGGCCTACTTCGTCTTCATGATGGCCGGCGCGTTCGGTTATCGCGTGCCGCCGACCGGCTGGAAGCCGAAGGGCTGGACGCCGCCGCCGGCGAAGGACAACGCGATGATCACCCAGGGCCACGTGCACGTGAAGCGCGTCTGGGGCATCCCGCAGTTCTGGCTGGTCTGGGGCGTGCTGTGCCTCAACGTGTCGGCCGGTATCGGCGTGCTGGGCTTGGCCTCGCCGATGCTGCAGGAGATGTTCGGTGGTCGTCTGATCGGTCTGGATGTCGGCTTCGGTGATCTGAGCACCGAGCAGCTGTCGGCCATCGCCGCGATCGCTGCGGGCTTCGTCGGCATGCTGAGCCTGGCTAACATCATCGGCCGGTTTTTCTGGGCCTCGATGTCGGACAAGTTCGGCCGCAAGGTTACCTACTCGATCTTCTTCGTGCTCGGCATCGCGCTGTACGCCTCGGCGCCGACGCTCGGCAACGCCGGTTCGATCGCGCTGTTCGTTGCGGCCTTCTGCGTAATCCTGTCGATGTATGGCGGCGGCTTCGCCACTGTGCCGGCGTATCTCGCCGATCTGTTCGGCACTCAGCACGTCGGCGCGATCCACGGCCGCCTGCTGACCGCATGGGCGACCGCCGGCATTCTCGGCCCGCTTGTGATCGGCTACATGCGCGAGCATCAGCTGAGCCTCGGCATGCCGCCGTCGCAGGTCTACAACACCACGATGTACATCCTCGCCGGCATGCTGGTGCTGGGCCTGATCTGCAACCTGCTTGTGCGTCCGGTGAACCCGAAGTACTTCATGTCGCCGGAAGAACTGGCGCACGAGAAGCAGCTGGCGCACGAGAAGGTCGACGCAAGCGGCAAGTCGCTGATCTCTCAGGACGAGATGGATCGCATCGGCGCGGGTGGCAACCCGGCACTGGTCGCGTTCTGCTGGGCCGCAGTCGGCATTCCGCTCGCCTTCGGCATCTGGAAAACGCTGGAAAAAGCCCTGGTGCTGTTCGCCTGAGGCATGAGCCAGGACCGGCGGCCGCTCACGCGGTCGCCGGTACCCTCCCGACATGACACGTTCCCCCAACACAGATCTTCTTCAGAGCGACGCGACGGCCGGCGCGGTGCGCCGTCCGGTCGAACGCTGGCGCGACGGCGCGGTGCGTCAGGTCGACGACCACGTGGCCGAAGAAGTGCCGGTGGCCTTCGTCTACAACGACGTGCCGTTCGCGGTGATGATGGCAACGCCTGCCGACCTCGAAGATTTCGCGCGCGGTTTCGCGATCAGCGAAGGCATCGTCGATGCGCCGGAGGATGTGGCGATCGAAGGCATCGCGCATTTCATCGAAGGCATCGAGATCCGGCTGCGGATTCCCGAGGCGCGCGCCGAGGCACTGGCGCTACGTCGTCGCAGCATGAGCGGACGCAGCGGCTGCGGCGTCTGCGGCAGCGAGTTGCTGGAAGCGGCATTGCGGTATCCGGCACCGGTCACGACCGATGTCCGTGTGTCACCCGAATCACTGTCACGGGCATTGCGCGCACTGCGCGATGCGCAATCCATCGCCGCCCTCACTGGCGCGACGCATGCGGCAGGCTGGGCGTCGCTCGACGGCAGGCTGCAACTCGCACGCGAGGACGTCGGCCGCCACAACGCGCTCGACAAACTCATCGGCGCGCTGCACGCCGATAACTTCGATCCGGCCGACGGCTTCCTCGTCGTCACCAGTCGCGCCAGCTACGAAATGGCGATGAAGGCGGCGAGTGTCGGCATCGCATTGATGGCGGCGATTTCCGCGCCCACTGCGCTGGCGATTTCGCTGGCCGAGCGCGCCCATCTCACCCTGATCGGTTTCGCACGCGACGACGGGCATGCCGTATACACCCACGCGCAGCGGCTGCTGCCCCCGCCGGCGACATCGCCGGTCGCCGCGCGCACAGGCAGGAGCTTTGCCCCATGAGCAACGACACGATCCGCAAGTACGACGGTCCCGCCGGTGGCTGGGGCGCGCTCAAGAGCGTGGCCAAGCATCTGACCGAACAGAAGATCGCGGTCAGCGGCGCGAAGACCCTGCTCAAGGCCAACCAGCCCGACGGCTTCGATTGCCCCGGCTGCGCCTGGCCCGACCGCGACCACACCTCGACCTTCGAGTTCTGCGAGAACGGCGCCAAGGCCGTCGCCGCCGAAGCGACGAAGTTCCGCGCCGGTCCCGAGCTGTTCGCCAAATACACCGTCACGCAGCTAGCCGAGTACAGCGATTACTGGCTGGAACAGCAGGGACGGCTGACCACGCCGATGCGCTACGACGCGGCGACCGATCACTACGTGCCGGTGACCTGGGACGAAGCGCTCGGTCTCGTCGCGACGCATCTCAACGCCCTGCCCTCGCCCGACAACGCGATCTTCTACACCTCGGGTCGCACCTCGAACGAGGCCGCGTTCCTCTATCAGCTGTTCGTGCGCGAGTACGGCACCAACAACTTTCCCGACTGCTCCAACATGTGTCACGAGTCGTCCGGCACCGCGCTGAAGAAGCAGATCGGCGTCGGCAAGGGCACGGTGTCGCTGCACGATTTCGAACTCGCCGACGGCATCTTCATCTTCGGCCAGAATCCCGGTACCAACCATCCGCGCATGCTCGGCGAACTGCGCGAGGCGGCGAAGCGCGGCGCAAAGATCGTCTCGTTCAATCCGCTGCGCGAGCGCGGCCTGGAACGTTTCGCCGATCCGCAGGACAAGCTGGAGATGGCGACCTACAGTTCGACGAAGATCTCCTCGGACTATTTCCAGCTCAAGATCGGCGGCGACCTCGCGGCTGTGAAAGGCATGATCAAGCACGTGCTCGAACGCGATGTGGAAGAGACCGGACTCGGCCGGCCATCGCTGCTCGACCATGCGTTCATCGCCGAGCACACGACCGGCTTCGATGAGTTCGTCGTCGACGTGCTGGCCGAATCCTGGGACGTGATCATCGAGGAATCCGGACTCGACGAGGCGCAGCTCCGTCGCGCCGGCGAGCTGTATCTCTCGTGCGAACGCGTCATCGCGTGCTGGGGCATGGGCATCACACAGCACAAGCATTCGGTCGCGACGATCAACGTGCTGATGAACCTGCTGCTGCTGCGCGGCAACCTCGGTCGTCCCGGCGCCGGCGCGTGCCCCGTGCGCGGCCACAGCAACGTGCAGGGCGACCGCACGATGATGATCTACGAGAAGCCGCCGGTCGCGTTTCTCGATCGCATCCGCGACGTATTCGGCTTCGAGCCCCCGCGCGAGGACGGCTTCGATACCGTCGGCGCGATCGAGGCGATGATCGACGGCCGCGGCCAGGTGTTCTTCGGCATGGGCGGCAACTTCGCCATCGCCACGCCCGATTCCGACGCGACCGCGCGCGGTCTGCGCAGCTGCGCGCTCACCGCGCACGTCACCACCAAGCTCAACCGCAGCCATCTGATCCACGGCAAGGACGCGTTGATCCTGCCGTGCCTGGGCCGCACCGAGATCGACATCCAGGCCGCCGGCCCGCAGGGCGTGACAGTCGAGGATTCGATGAGCATGGTGCACCTGTCATCGGGCATCAATCCGCCGGCGTCCGACACGCTGCTGTCGGAACCGGCGATCGTCGCGCGCCTCGCGCACGCCACACTGGGCGCGCGTTCGAGGATCGACTGGCTGGGCGTGGTCGAGGATTACGACCGCATCCGCGACCTGATCGCAATGACTTTCGACGACTTCCATGACTTCAACACCCGCGTGCGCGTGCCCGGCGGTTTCCGCCTGTCGAATACGGCGCGCGATCGCAAGTGGGTGAATCCGGCCGGCAAGGCGGTGTTCTTCGCCTGCCCGGTGCCGACCGACAATCCGATCCATCGCGCGCGCCGCATGCACGGCACGCAGCCGGTGTTCACGCTCGCGACCACGCGGTCGCACGACCAGTACAACACCACGATCTACGGCCTCGACGACCGTTATCGCGGCGTGTTCGGCGAGCGTCGCGTGCTGTTTTCGAACGCGGATGACATCGCCGCGCTCGGCATGAAGGCCGGCGACTGGGTGGACCTGGAAAGCCTGTGCGAGGACGGCGTGCGCCGTCAGGCCCTGCGCTTCCTGCTGGTCGAATACAACATCCCGCGCGGATGTCTGGCCGCTTACTACCCGGAGACCAATCCGCTGGTGCCGCTGTCGAGCTTCGCCGACGAATCGCGCACGCCGACCTCGAAGTCGGTACCGGTCATCGTGACCCCGCACGTCGCCGACGTCGGCGCGCACATGCCGCGCCAGCGCGACATCACAGCCACCATTGTCCGCTGACGAAGCCCTGCTGCAGGCGCTGCTGACCGAACTGGCGGCAGCGCCGGATGGCATGTCGCTGCCGCGACTGTGCAAGCGTCTCGGGGTTCGCATGAGCGTGCTGTTGCGCACCCTCGCCTACCTCGGCGAAGAACGCATCGGCGATGCGCAGGGCCCGGGCTGGGTCCGCACCGTCGAAGATGGCGAGCGGACGCTCGCGCAACTCACCGACAGCGGCCGCGCAGTCGCGATGTCGCTGCTGCAGCCGGACGACAGCGCGCCGGCTTGACCGGCGCTTCTACGCCGCGCTTGACCGCACCGCAACGAGCACTTCGGCCTGCGTTGTCCACACCGGATGTGGATGGTCTGATGACAAAGGTGTGGATAAGCACCGCGAGGCCGCCTCGCAGGCGGCCCCATTTCATGCGGTCAAATTTTCACCACCCTGCCGATGCCGGTGGATCTTGCCGCTTGATCCGCGCATCGGGATGTGCAGCGCGCTGTCGCACCGCTCAGGCGACCGGATCCGACCACACCGCGAACTCGTTGCCGCTCGGCTCGGCGAAGTGGAAACGGCGACCGCCCGGAAACTCGAAGACGGGTTTCAGGATCGTGCCGCCCGCGGCCTCGACCTTCGCCAGCGTCTCTTCGATGCGTGCGCTGTAGAACACCAGCAGCACACTGCCCGCCTCGCTGCGCGCCTGCAGATCCGCGCGATAGAAACCGCCGTCGAGTCCTTCGTTCGAGAACGCGATGTACTCCGGACCGTAGTCTTCGAAGGTCCAGCCGAATACCTGCGCGAAGAACCGCTTCGTCGCATCGAGATCGCGGGCGGGAAGTTCGACGTAGTTGAGCTTTTCGTGGGCGGGCATGGCGGGGCTCCGGTGCGGTTTCGCGGATGATGCCCCAATGCCGTCGGCACGTCGCGCCTGCGCGGCGCTTCATTCGTTTGGTGCGGAAGAGACTCGCGCCTGGAAGCAGCGCCGATCCACGATGAAGAATCAGACCGCGCCCGCAGGTACGAAGCTGGAATCGTGCAGGGTCTGCAGAGGTGGGAACAACGGAGCCGGCAGGTCGGCCCAACGGCACCACGACCAGCCCAGGCATTTCGCGGGTTCGAGCACCGCTGGCTCACCAGTCGCCTGCGCGGTGACGAACAGGGTCACGTAATGGCGGCCTTCGACGGCGAAGACATCGCTGGTGTACGGCGCGGGCGTGATGTCGTGGATCGCGAGCCCGGTTTCTTCCAGCACCTCGCGCCGCGCGCAGTCCGCAACCGTTTCGCCGAACTCCAGATGGCCGCCAGGCAAGGCCCAGGTGCCGGCGCCATGTGAGCCGGCACGTTCGCCGAGCAGCACCTTGCCGTCGCGGAGGATGATCACGCCGACGCCCACCAGGACTGCGCCGGTCTGCACTTGCGTTGTCATTCCCGTGTCCTGTCGTGTGTAGAAGCCAGTGATCCCGCGATGCGCCGATGCGAGTCAATCACGCGCGCAGCGTGGCGCCGCCGTCGACGTAGAGATCGCTCATCGCGATATGGCCGGCCTGGTCGGACAGCAGGAACATCACCGCGTTCGCGATGTCCTCGGGTTCGGCGAGCTTGGCCAATGGAATGCCGCTCTTGAACGTCTCCAGCGTGCCGGCGATGGTGCGCGCCTCGCCGCCGGCGTCGGTCCACATGCCGGTCTGCATCGGCGTGCGCGTCGAACCGGGCGCAACGATGTTGCAGCGGATGCCCAGCGGCGCGAGTTCGAGGCCGAGGCAGCGCACGAACATCGTCGTGGCGGCTTTCGACGCGGCGTAGGCCGCCATGTTCTGGCGCGGGATGCCGGCGGCGTTGGAACTGACGGTCACCATCGCGCCGCGACGGCGCGGCGCCATGACACGGGCCACGGCCTGCGACACGTGGAAGACGCCGTCGGTGTTGACCGCGAAAGTGCGGCGCCACTCTTCGGCGGTGAGGTCGAGGACCGATGCGGTCGAGAGGATGCCGGCGACGTTGATGGCGAGATCGATGGGGCCGATGTCGGCTTCGATCTGTTTGATCAGGGTGTCGACGGCGGCCGCGTCGGTGACGTCGAGGGCGTGGGAATGGAGGGTCGCGAGACCTGCCCTCACCCCAACCCCTTTCCCAGGGGGAGAGGGGCTCAAAAGCGGACGACCTCGAGATTCGAGCCCCTCTCCCTCCGGGAGAGGGGTTGGGGTGAGGGCCCCATCAGCCGACGCAGTGTCTCCGGACGATGCCCCCACCACCGGCGCCTCCCGATCCGTCGCCACCACCGTCGCGCCACTCTCCTGAAGCAGCCGCACTACCGCAGCACCGATACCACCTGCCGCGCCTGTGACAAGAGCGAGCTTTCCGTCGAAGCCTGTGAGTTGCATGCGTGCGGTTCCCGGTATTTCGTCTGTCGAATGAAGGATGCGCCGGTCAGCGCGCGTCGAACGCCGCGAGTCGCGCGTCGAGCATCGGCGCGATGCGCGCGGTGGCGTCGCGGCCCGTGAGTTCCGCGTGCAGGAACGGCAACGCGATCGAATCAATGCGCGCGGCATGCGCCGACCACAACGATGCCTGCAGCTGCGGGCGGTCGGCATGATCGTTGCCGGCGCGCACGTGCAGCAGCGTGCCGTCGAATCGATGGTGGTGATGCAGTCGCACCAGGCGATTGGTGTCGGTCACCGCGCGCACGACACCGTCGAGCACCGCGCCCGGCAGGTTGCCCAGCGCGCTGTCGCCGCGACGCAGGAAATCGACAATGGCCTCGCGCGTACGCAGCTCGGGATACGCATCCGGGTCGTAGCCGGCAATCGCCAGCAACGCGCGCAATGCGGCGATGGCATCGGGCTCGGGCTCGGCACGCCAGACCTCGGCCGGGTACGCATCGAGCAATGCGAGTACACCGACTTCGCGACCGAGCGCGCGCAGACGGACGGCCATCGCCTGGGCGAGGATGCCGCCGACCGACCAGCCGAGCAGATGCACGGGACCGTCCGGCTGCAGGGCGACGACGCGGTCGGCGTACTCGGCCGCCAGCGTGTCGATGCTGCCGGGCAGCGCATGCGCGAGGTCGAGGGCCGGCGACTGCAGGCCGTATACGCTGCGCGCAGGCGCGAGAAAACGCGCGAGGTCGCGATAGCACCAGGCGATGCCGCCGGCCGGATGCACGACGAACAAGGGCGCGCGTGCGGCTTCGCCCTGCGCGAGCGCGATCACCGGCGCGAGGCCGTGGTCAGGATCGTCGCCCTCGCCCGCATCGAGCGCGGCGGCGAGTCTTTCCACCGTCGGCGTCGCGAACAAGGCACCGAGACCCGGATCGCGCCCAAACGTCTGCTGGATCGCGAGCAGCAGATGTACGGCGAGCAGCGAATCGCCGCCGAGCGCGAAGAAGTCGGCGTCCGCGCCGACGTGTGCGACACCCAGGGCCTCGGCGAACAACGCGGCGAGCGCGGTTTCGGTCGGCGTGCGCGGCGCGACGAATGCGCCCTGCTCGAACGCGGGTGCCGGCAAGGCGTCGCGATCGAGCTTGCCGTTCGCGGTCACCGGCCAGTCGACGAGCGCGACGAAGGCCGACGGCACCATGTAATCCGGCAGCTGCGCGGCAACGGAGGTACGCAGCGACGCAGCGTCGAAGTCCGCCGTCGGCTGCAGGTAGCCGACCAGGCGCCGGTCACCGGCGCGGTCCTCGCGCACGATGACGGCCGCCTGCGACGCGAGTCCACTGGCGACGATGGCGGCCTCGATCTCGCCCAGTTCGATGCGCAGGCCGCGCAACTTGACCTGGTGATCGCTGCGGCCGAGAAACTCGACCGCGCCATCCTTGCGCCAGCGTGCAAGGTCGCCCGTCCGATAGATGCGCTCACCCGGCAGATGCGGATCGTCGAGGAAGCGCTCGGCGGTCAAGTCGTCGCGGCCCAGATAGCCGCGCGCGAGCTGCACGCCGCCGAGATACAGATCGCCGACGACGCCCGGCGGCAACGCGCGCATGCGCGCATCGAGCACGTACATCCGCGTGTTCCAGACCGGGAAGCCGATCGGCACCGGGCGCGAGGTGTCGTCCGCGCTGGCGGGCCAGAAGCTGACGTCGACCGCGGCTTCGGTCGGGCCGTAGAGGTTGTGCAATTCCGACGCAACCGTCGCGTGGAAGCGATCGCGCAAATCGGCATCCAGTGCTTCGCCGCTGACGAAGACGCGACGCGTCGAGAGCCCGCGCGCTTCCGGCGCGCTCAGGAACGCGGCCAGCATCGAAGGCACGAAATGTAGCGTGGTGATGCCGGCATCGGAGATCAGCCGCGCTATCGCGACCGGATCGCGGTGTGCGTCCGGCGGTGCGACCACCAGCGTGGCGCCGGCCAGCAGCGGCAGGAAGAACTCCCAGACCGAGACGTCGAATGTCGCCGGTGTCTTCTGCAGGATGCGATCACTCGCATCGATGCCGTAATGCGTGCGCATCCATTCGAGCCGATTAACGATCGCGCGATGCTCGACGACGACACCCTTGGGCTCACCGGTCGAGCCGGAGGTGTAGATGACGTAGGCCGCATTCTGCGGATCCACGGACGGCAGCACGCCGTCGTCCGCACGCTGCGGCCAATCACGCGGCGCAAAGCGCAGCGCGTCGTCGGGCCAGTCGATCCCGTCGTCGGCGCTCGCGAGCAGCGCGACCGGCTGCGCGGACCGCAAGATGCGCGCACGTCGCTCGAGCGGATGCGCGAGATCCATCGGCAAGTAGGCAGCGCCGGCGCGCAGTGCGGCGACGAGTGCCACGACCAGTTCGATCGAGCGCGGCAATGCGACCGCGACAACCGTGCCGACGCCTGCACCGCGCGCCCGCAGCGCCTGCGCGAGTGCGCGGCTGCGCGTATCGAGTGCGCGGTAGGTCAGCGTCTCGCCGCCGAACACGAGTGCCGGCGCGTCGGGTGTCGCCGCCATCGAGGCTTCGATCAGCGCGACCAGGGTCGTGTCGGGTACCGGATGCGCGGTGGCGTTGAAGTCGAACAGCGTGCGCGCGGCTTCGTCCGGTGTCGCCAGCGGCACGTCGTCGAGACGCGCATCCGGCTGCGCTGCAAGTTCGAACGCCGCGCCGAGGAAGGTGCGCAGACGCGTCGCGTGCGCGGCGACGTCGGTGTCGGCGTACAGATCCGGATTGGCTTCGATCTCCAGATCGAGCGCCTGCACGCCATCGCCGCGGAACCCGAGCGTGATGTCGTCGACCGGTCCCGTGCCGAGGATTTCCATCGATACGCGCGTGCCGGCGAGCAGTGTCGGCCGGTAGAACGGCTGCACATTGATCAGCGGGCCATGCAGACGACGCTGACCGCCGATCAGGCCGAGATCGCGCCGCAGCTGCTCGCCGCGGTAGCGTCCATGCCGGCGGCCGCGCAACAGCGCGCGGACCATCGTCTGCATGAAATCCGCGACGCTCGCATCCGGCTGTGCGGGCACGCGCAGCGGCAGCACGTTCATGACCATCGCCGGCACGCGCGCGGACGCGCTGCCGAGCCGGCCCATGAAGGGCACACCGACGACGGCTTCGCCCTGCCCGCCGAAGCGCTGGCAATAGGCAGCGGTGAGCGCGGTCAGCACGTCCGGCCAGGGCTGGCCGAGCGCGGTCGCCGCGCGGGCGAGGCCGTCGCGGAAGTCCGCGTCGAGCGCTTCGACGTGACGCAGGCAATCGGGCGCGGCATGGGCGAATCCGCTGCCGAGCCCCGACGCCGCCGGCATGCCGGCCAGCGTCTCCTGCCAGTACGCCGCATCGGTCGCACGCTTCTCCGACGCGCGATAGCTCGCGTCCTCGGCCAGCACGCTGTAGAGCGGCGCGAATGCCGCACCGGCGGATGCGTCGGCATACAGCGCACAGGCGCGTTCGGTCAGCAGCGCCATGCCGTAGCCGTCGGTCGCGAGGTGATGCACCCGCAGATACCAGACGAACCGGTGGCCGCCGAGCACGTACAGCCGCTGCAGCGCGAGTCGATCGCGCGCGGGATCGACCGGCGACAGCCGATCGCGCGTCATCGCCGCACGCGCGGCATCGTCCGGTGCCGGTTCGGCCGACAGATCGACGATCTCTAGATGCGGCACGTGACCCGCGTCGATCCACTGGATCGGACCGTCGCCCGTCTCGCGCATACGCAACGCAAGCGCAGGCGCCTCGTCGACAGCCTGGTCCGCCGCGCGCACGAAGGCCTCGACATCCAGCGCGCCGTCGATCCACAAGGCGTGCGCGGTGTTGAACGCCGGGTTGTCCGTCGCCAGCCGTTGCGCATACCAGAGGCCGGCCTGCGCTTCGGTGAGCGGCCAGCCCGTGCCCGATGTCGAGGCATCGGCTTCGACATGAGACGCTGTCGCGGTCATCCGGCGGCGGGCGTGTCGCGCTGCAGGTCCTGCACGACCTGCCACCAGCCGGCGAGCGTCGTGTGCTCGGCGAGATGCGAGAACTCCAGCGCGATGCCGTGCTCGCCCCAGGCCATGACCAGGCCCAGCACGCGCATCGAATCGAGACCGAGGTCCATCAGATTGTCGTCGTCGCGCACATCTTCCGGCGCTTCGCCGACGAGCTTGGCGACATCGGCGCGCATGCGCTCGAGGGTCAAGGGGCCGGTGCGGTCCACAGTCACTGCAGCATCTCCAGAAGTCGGTCGGTGGTCAGCGGCACGCCGCAGGTGCGCGCGATCCAGTGCAGCGCAAGGTCGTGGTCGGCGCGCGAAAAGTCGGCGACCGCGTCGGCGACGACGAAGGTCTCGATATCGCGCTGGAAGGCGTCGGTCGCCGTCGACAGCACGCCGATGTGCGCGTAGACGCCGGTGATCAGCAACTGGTCGCGACCGCGCGCGCGCATCAGCGTGTCGAGGTTGCTGCGCTGGAAGGCGCTGTAGCGGTGCTTGACCAGCACGTGGTCGCCGTCGGCCGGCGCCAGCGCATCGATGATGCTCTCGTGCTCGGCGCTCGCCTGCATGCCCGGGCCCCAGAGATCGGCCTGCAGGCCGCGATCGCGCCGGTCCTGGTGGCCGCGCTGCGCGGTGTAGAACACCGGGATGCCCGCGCCGCGGCAATGCGCGAGCAGGCGCGCGAGGTTCTGCACGGCAGGCGCCAGCGGCGCGTCGTCCTGCGCGAACGCGGCGAGGAAGTAGCGCTGCATGTCGTGGACGAGCAACGCGGCGCGCTTCGGTTCGGGCAGCCATTGGCCGCGTGCCACCGGGAGTTCGGCGGCGGTGGGCAACGGATACGGTGCGATCTTCGGCAGGCCCATCAACCGGCGTCCTTCTGCTCTTCGAGGAAACGCGCGCGCAGCTGCGCACGCAGCTCGCGCCGGCTGACCTTGCCGACCGCCGTGGTGCCGAACGCATCGACGAACACGATCTGGTCCGGCACCTTGAACGCCGCGAGCCCGCGGCCGCGCACCCAAGCCTTGAGCTCGGCCGGACGCGGCTTCGTATCGCCGGGAATCACGAACGCGCAGCTGCGCTCACCGAGGAATTCGTCGGGGATCGACACCACCGCTGCGTCGAACACCTGCGGATGCGCGAGCAGGTGGTCTTCGATCTCCTCGGCCGAGATCTTCTCGCCGGCACGGTTGATGTGGTCGGTCGCTCGGCCCTGCACGATCAGATGGCCGCTAGGCAGGCGCTGCACCATGTCGCCGGTGCGATAGAAGCCGTCGTCGGTGAACGACCGCGCATTCGCCGCGTCGTCGTTGTGATAGCCGCGGATCGTGTACGGGCCACGCGTCAGCAGATGGCCGATTTCGCCATCGGCGACCGGCGCGCCGTGATCGTCGACCACCAACACTTCATCATCGGCGCTGATCGGTCGGCCCTGCGTGGTCAGCACGAGATCATCGGCATCGTCGAGACGCGTGTAGTTCACCAGGCCTTCGGCCATGCCGAACACCTGCTGCAGCGTGCAGCCCAGGCCCGCGACCACGCGGCGCGCGGCCTCCGGCACCAGCTTGGCGCCGCCGACCTGCAGCACCTGCAGGCTCGACAGATCGTGCGCGGTCTTGCCCGCGGCATCAGCCCACAACAGCGCGAGCGGCGGCACGAGGCCGACGCAGGTCACGCGCTCGCGGGCGATCTGCGGGAACGCGACATCGGGCCCGGGGCCGGGACTCAGCACCACACGCGCGGCGGCGTACAGCGCGCCGAAGAAGCCGGGCGAGCTCATCGGGAAATTGTGCGCGGCCGGCAGCGCGACCATGTAGACGCTGTCCGCATCGATACCGCACAACGCGTTGCTCGCGCGGAAGCTGTAGATGTAGTCGTCGTGCGTGCGCGGAATCAACTTCGACAGGCCGGTGCTGCCGCCGGAGATCTGCAGGAACGCGACCGACTGCGGATCGGGATCGCCGGGCAGCGCACCATGCGGACCGTCGAGCGCATCGATCGACACGAACTCCGCCGCATCGCCGACGACGAAGACCTGCCGCACCGCAGGCACTTCGGCCTGCAGTTCGCGCGCGAGCGTGCGGTAGTCGAAGGTCTCGTAGCGGTCCGCGCAGACGTAGGCACTGGCCTCCGACTTGCGCGCGAAATGCGCGACCTCGGCCAGCCGGTGCGCGGGCAAGGCGTAGACCGGCACCAGCTGCGCGCGGAACAGCGCACAGACCACGGCAATGAATTCGGGAATGTTGCCCAGCTGCACGACGACACGGTCGCCGGGCGCCAGACCGCTCGCGAGCAGGCCCGCGGCGATGCGTTCGGCCTCGGACCACAGCTGCGCATAGGTCCAGCGCGTATCGCCGCCGACGACGGCAACGCTGTCTGCGAAGCGCGCCGCGCGCTCGCGCAGGAAGCCGGGGAAGGTCTCGCCGCGCCAGTGGCCGGCGGCGCGGTAGCGCGCGACGAAATCGTCGGGCCACGTCTGCCGCAGCGGCACGGTGTGTCGGGATGCATCGGTCATGCGGAACAGGTGTCCTGGTGTGTCTTCAGGCCGCGCGGGCGTCGTCGATGCCGAGCGCGTTGCGCAGGGCCATGAACTTCGCCGCGGTCTCGTCGACCTCGAGCGCGGGCTGCGAATCGGCCACGATACCGGCCCCGGCGAACAGATGCATCGCGTGGCCCTGCACGCGCGCGCAGCGGATCGCCACGTACCAGTCGCCATCGCCCGACGCATCGGTCCAGCCGACCGCGCCGGCGTAGAAGCCGCGGTCGAAGGGTTCGAGATCGCGGATCGCCTGCAGCGCCGGCAGACGCGGCGTGCCGCAGACCGCGGGTGTGGGATGCAGCACACCGGCGAGCGTCGCCGACGAGATGTCGTCGGTCTTCAACGTGCCGGTGATACGCGTCGCGAGATGCCACATCGTCGCGGTCGCATGCAGCGACGGTCGCGGCGGCGCCTGCAACTGGCTGCACAGCGGCGCGAGGCCATCGAGGATCGCTTCGACGACGAAGCGGTGTTCGTGCAGATCCTTGTCCGAGGCCAGCAGCGCATCGGTACGACGGCGGTCTTCGGCCTCGTTGCCGACGCGACGCGCCGAACCGGCCAGCGGATGCGAGACCACCGCGCGGCCACGACGCGACACCAGCAGCTCCGGCGTCGCGCCGACCAGCCAGGCGGGCGCTTCGCCCGGCGCAACCGGCAGCGGCACGACATAGGTGGTCACGCTGGCATCGCTGCCGAGCTTGACCGCGAGCACGTGCGGATCGATCGGTGCCGCGCCTTCCACGCGCAGGCCGCGCGCGAGTACGACCTTGCGCAGCGCGTCCTCGCCGGCGGGCGCATCGCGCAGCACGGCGACGCAGCGCGCGACCGCGTCGGCGTAGTCGGCGGCAGGCGGCAGTTCAGCCGTAGCGAACAGCGGGCCGAGCGTCGACGGCAGGCTGCCGGTGCCGGGCGTGGAGAAGCGCTCGGGCTGATACAGCGCGTCGTCCTGGTGCGGATCGAACGGCAGCGCACCGACCAGAAGATCCGCTCCGCTGCGCGGCGTGGCGAAGAACGTGGCGACGCGTTCGCCGAGCGTCGCTGCGGGGCCAGCCGGCAGACGGCTGCGGATGCCATCGGTCGCCAGACGCCGGTCCGGCGCGTGCAGGCGGAACAGGCTGGCGACATCGCCGCCCAGATCGCGCGCGTCGATGGCGCGGGTCGCGCTCATGCAGGCCGTCTCGCGTGCAATGTGGCGACCAGCGACAGCAATGCCAACACCACGCCGACGAACAGATACGGCGCCGACGGCGACCAGCGATACAGCAGCGTGCCGAGCAGCGGGCCGGCGACCATGCCCATGCCCTGCACCGCCGCGACCGTGCCGGCGGCCGCGCCCTGCTCGTGCGACTCGACCGAATCGGCCGCCAGCGCCTGGAACGACGGAAACACGAAGCCCATGCCGAACGCGGCGAATCCATAGGCCGCCAGCAGCTGCCATTGCACGGCCACCAGTGCCGAAGAGGCGAAGCCGATGCCCGAGACGAACGCGCCGAACGCGATCCAGCGCGCCGGCGGCACCGCTTTGAAACGCATCACCAGTGACTGGGCGAAGATCAGGCCGATGCCGACAGCCGTCAGCGCCAGACCGGCGACGCGCGCGCCGTCGGCCGGCGACAGCTGCAGCCGGTCGATCGCGAAGAAGCCGACGACGACCTGGGCGATCGTCACCGATACCATCGCCGCGAACACGGTGAACACCGGCAGGCGCAGACGTGGATCGGCCAGCGCCATGCCCGTCTTCGGCTTCTGGTGCAGGCTGTCCGAAGGCGGCGTGTCGGGCAGCCGCCACCACAGCACGACGAGCGCCAGCAGCGGCAGCGCTGCCGCGATGTACAGCGCCAGTGCGATCCCGTGGAAAGCGATCCAGCCGGCCGCGGCCGGGCCCAGCACCATGCCGAGCGCGTTCGCGGTGCCGAGCTTGGCCATCGCACTGCCGCGCAGACCGGGCGCGACTTCATCGGCGACCAGCGCGCCGGCGGTCGGCGGAATGGCCGCATAGAACAGGCCGATCAACGCGCGCGTGCCCACCAGCATCACCACCGACACCAGCACCGCCGGCGGCGACCGCAGCGCCACGTCCACGAACACCGCCATCGCGATGTAGACCACCGCGTAGCCGGTCAGACCGATCAGCAGCACGCGTCGACGGCCGATGCGATCACTGAGCCGGCCCCAGCGTCGCGCCGACAGCATCCACAGCACGCCCGCGGCGGTGACCGACAGACCGGCGTGCCATTCGGCCAGTCCCAGCAGACGCACGACCGGGCCCACCACCGCGACGAAGGCCATCATTGCCATCGTGCCCACGAGGGCAGTGAACACCAGCGCCGGCAGGGCGGACGCGGTGCGGGGCGCGGTCGTCGCAGTGTGCATCGGGATCTCGGGTTCGCGGGCGCCAGCGGCGGCCTGGCAGGCAATGCGCCGGGTGTCCGTCGGTTGACGGCCTCGAGCGCAGTACAGGACCCAAATGATAACAGATCGCATTTGCGGACAACCACGGAAGGCGCCGCGAGACGCTTCGTTCCGCCGCAATGAAGTTATTGAGAATAATTCGCATTCATTTTACTATTCGCGAACGTCGCCCAGCGACGCCCTTTCCACGTCACCGCCTGCCGCCGCCATGGCGAGTTACCAGCGCCGGAGTTTCCGCATGTCGTCCGCCCCACTGCACCGCACTGCCCTGTCCGCCTCGATCGCCCTTCTGCTGTCCGCGCCTGCCCTCGCGCAGAGCCTGTCCGACGACACCGACCGCGACGCCGTCGAACTCGACACCGTCCGCGTGACCGCCGAAGCCATCGCCCGTCAGGCGCTGGGCACCTCGGTGATCACGGTCGAGGACATCGAGCGCCGTCCGCCGGCGAACGATCTGTCGGAGCTGATCCGCACGATGCCGGGCGTGAACCTCACTGGTAACAGTTCCTCGGGCCAGTACGGCAACAACCGCCAGATCGACCTGCGCGGCATGGGCCCGGAGAACACGCTGATCCTCGTCGACGGTAAGCCGGTCGGCTCGCGCGATTCGATCCGCATGGGCCGCAGCGGCGAGCGCAACACGCGCGGCGACACCAACTGGGTGCCGGCCGAAGCTGTCGAGCGCATCGAAGTGCTGCGCGGACCGGCGGCGGCGCGCTACGGCTCGGGCGCCTCGGGCGGCGTGGTCAACATCATCACCAAGCGTCCGACCGGCGATCTGAGCGGCTCGTTGAGCCTGTTCGGCCAGGTGCCGCAGCATGGCGTCGAAGGCGGCAGCCAGCGTGCCGGCGTGACCCTGAGCGGCCCGCTGACCGATGCCCTGTCGTTCCGCCTCTACGGCAACCTCAACAAGACCGAGGCCGATTCGCTCGACCTCAACGCCGACTTCCTGACCGACGTCGGCGTCACCCCGCCCGCGGGCCGCGAAGGCGTGCGCAACAAGGACGTCAACGCGCTGCTGCGCTGGGACATCAACGAGGCGCACGTGGTCGAGTTCGAGGCCGGCACCAGCCGCCAGGGCAACATCTACGCCGGCGACCGCGCGGTCAGCCTCGATGGCACGCCGCTGACGACCGAGCTCGCCGAACAGGGCGCCGAGACCAACCGCATGTACCGCAACAGCGGCGCGGTGACCCATCGCGGCCGCTGGGGCGATGCATCGTCGCGCGTGACCGTCGCCTTCGAAGGCACCAACAACACGCGCCTCAACGAAGGCCTGGCCGGTGGCCCGGAAGGCACGATCGGCAGCGCGACTGCATCGTCGACCTCGCGCCTGCGCAACTACGCGATCGACGGCGAAGTGAACCTGCCGACGACCATCGGCGCCACCGAGCACATCTGGACGGTCGGCTTCGAGCATCGCGACAGCGAGCTGGAAGATCCGTATTCGATGTCGCAGTCGGGCGGCAATGGCGGCGGCATTCCGGGCCTCGATCCGAACCGTGGCGGCGGCAAGGCCGATGCGCAGACATCGGCGGTGTTCGTCGAGGACAACATCTACGCCGGCGAGCGCTGGATCCTGACTCCGGGCGTGCGCTTCGATCATCACAGCCAGTTCGGCAACAACGCCAGCCCCAGCCTCAACGTGCAGTTCGCGCTGAGCGAAGACCTCAAGCTCAAGGGCGGCGTGGCGCGCGCGTTCAAGGCGCCGAATCTCTACCAGTCGAACCCGAACTATCTGTACTACACGATGGGCTTCGGCTGCCCGGACAACTTCCCGAGCTTCGGCTCGGGCTGCTACATCCTCGGCAACGCCGATCTCGACGCCGAGACCAGCATCAACAAGGAAATCGGCATCGAGTGGGCGCCGGTCTCCGGCCACCACGCCTCGCTGACCTACTTCCACAATGACTACAAGGACAAGGTGGTGTCGGGCTTCACGCCGATCGGGCAGACGCCGGGAACGCCGACCGTGCGCCCCGCGCGCCTCTTCCAGTGGGAGAACGCGCCCGAAGCCGTGGTCTCGGGCCTGGAAGGCAACATCAATATCCCGCTGATCGGCGAGCGCGGCAGCGTGCTGAAGTGGAACAACAACGTCACCTACATGATCGAGAACGAGAACAAGGTGACCGGACAGCCGCTGTCGGTGATCCCGGAATACACCGTCAATACCTCGCTCGACTGGCAGGCCACCGACGCGCTGTCGCTGCTGCTGACCGGCACGTTCTACGGCCGCCAGGAACCGGCGACGCGCGACATGAACAACGACGACCGCTGCGATGAAGCCGGCGCGGACTGCGTGTCCGTGCGCCAGGTGCGCGAGCCGTACAACATCTGGGGCATCGGCGCGCGCTACCGCATCACGCCGACGATCAGCCTCGGGGGCGGCGTCAACAACCTGCTCGACAAGCGCCTGTTCCGCGAGTCCAACAGCCAGTACGCAGGCGCGGCCACTTACAACGAGCCGGGCCGCTCGTACTACGTGAGCATGAACATCGGCTTCTGATGTCGCGCGGCCTCCGGGCCGTACCCGGCCGGACCGTCCAGGGTCCAGCCCTCATTCCGCGACGTTCTGGACGCATCCCGCCCGTCGCACGAAGATCGGACCCCCGCACCTCACGATGTCCCGCATGCCCAACCGCCGATCCACCGCTGCACGTCCGCTGCGCCTGGCCACGCTCGCCGCGGCCGCCGGCCTGCTGTTCGCGCTGCAGGCCGTGCCACAGGTCGCGTCCGCGCAGCAGCGCGATCCGACGAAGTCGATCACCGATACCGTCGCCAATCACGCCTCGCAGCACTACACCTTCCAGCGCTTCGACGTCAGCAGCGCCGACGGCCAGCGCACCTGGCGCGTGCACGTGGCTGCGCCGAAAGGCGCCGCGCCCGCGGGCGGCTGGCCGGCGTTCTGGATGCTCGACGGCAACGCCGCGCTGATCGAATTCGACGACGCTTTGCTCGCCGAACTCGCCGCGCAGCCGGTGCCGCATGCGCTGGTGTTCGTCGGCTACGCCAACGATCTGCGCATCGATTCCGAAGCGCGCACGCGCGACTACACGCCATTCACCGGAGAACGCCCGGTGCGCGACGGCGGCACGATCGTCGGCGGCGGTGGCGCGGATGCGCTGCTGGAAGTCATCGAACGCTCGATCCGGCCCGAAGTCGAACGCCGCGTCGCCACCGATCCGACGCAGCAGACGCTGTGGGGCCATTCGCTGGCCGGCCTGTTCGCGCTGCATGTGCTGTACACGCGCACCGGCGCGTTCGACACCTACGCCGCCGGCAGTCCGTCGCTGTGGTGGGGCGATGGCGCATTGCTCGGCGCGCCTGAGCAGCGCTTCGTCGCCAACAACGCCGGCCGCCAAGCGCGCGTGCTGATCGGCCTGGGCGAAGGCGAGCGCACGCGTCAGGTCGCGCACCGCGATCTCAATGATCCGCGCGTGCGGGTGCATCTGCGCCGCATCGAAGCCGCGCCGCCGGATTCGGCAGAGAAACTCGCGCAGCGCCTGTCCGAAGTCGACGGCCTGCAGGTCGAATACCGCCAGTTCCCCGCGCTGACCCACGGCCCGATGTTCCGCGCCTCGCTGATGTGGGCGCTGCACGCGATCACCGGCGTCGCCGATCACAGCGACACGCCGAGTCATGCCGACGGCGTGGATCCCAACCGGTGAACGCACGCGCGACGGACATCGACGGCTATGCGGCGGATGCCGCATACCCGATGCATTTCCATCGCGAACAGATGCCGGCGTGGCTGCACGCCACCGCCACTGCGCTCGGCTTCCGCGCGCCCGATCTCGCCCGGCCCTACCGCTGGTGCGAACTCGGCAGCGGCGCAGGCCTGACCGCACTGGTCGCCGCGGCCTGCAATCCTGCGGGCAGTTTCACCGCAGTCGATACCGATGCCGCGCAGATCGGTCAAACGCGCGACATCGCCGAACGTGCGGGGCTGGCGAATCTCGAATGCGTCCACGCGGATCTGCGCGACTACACCACGCACGACGACGAGTCCTTCGATTTCATCGTCTCCCACGGTCTCTGGGCCTGGGTGTCGGACGCGGTGCGCGCATCATTCCTCGCGATCGTCGAACGGCGTCTCGCGCCCGGCGGCCTGCTCGAACTTGGCTACATGAGTCATCCGGGCGCCTCGCAACTGCAGGGCGCGCAGCGTCTGCTGCACGAAGCCGGCCGCCATCTCGAAGGCGATGCACCGGCGCGCGTGACCGGGGCGCTGTCGTTGCTGCGCGATCTCGCCGATGGCGGCGCGGGTTTCTTCGCCGAACATCCGGGCGCGTCGCGCCAGCTGGACGCAATGGAGCGCGAGCCGGCCGGCTACATCGCCCACGAATTCCTCGGTGCGCACTGGCAGCCGCAACACGTCGCCGATGTGATCCGCGCCTTCGCGGGCGTGGATTGCGGTTTTCTCGGCAGCGCGACGCCGATCGAGAACATCGATGCACTGTCGATTCCCGGCCAGCTGCAGGCGCGGCTGCGCACGCTGCCGCCCGGCCCGCTCGCCGAGACAGCACGCGATCTCGCGCGTAACCAGAGCCTGCGTCGCGATCTGTTCCAGCGCGACGCGCGCCGGCTCGACGACGCCGCGCATCTCGACGCACTCGATGCGCTGGTCTTCGCCGCCCTGCCCGGCGCGCCGACCACGCTCACCGGCGATCTGCGTTTCGACACCCGCATCGGGCCGGTGACCGGCGCGCGCGATCTATTCGCGCCTGCGCTCGATGCACTCGCGCAGGGACCGCTGTCGTTCGCCGAACTGCGGGTTCGCGCGCCGTATGACGCCGCGCCAGGTCTGCTCAACCAGGCGCTACAGGCGCTGACGTGGGCCGGCTTCGTGCATGCCTGCCTGCCGTCGAGCCGCGACACGTCAGCCGATGCGCTGTCGCGTCAACTCGCTCCGCTTCCGGGCGTTCCCGCGTTGGCGCTGTTGCCGGCGATCGGGTCCGCCGCCCTACGCCAGGTGCAGCGATGACTGCCATCGCCCACCCAGCACACGTTGTGCCCGCTCTACACGCAATGTCCTTCCGGCGATACGGAACGCCGGTCCAATCCACGCTCCAGGAGTTCGTCATGCAAAAGTTGTCCTCGCGTCGTCTGCGGCTCGCCGCCCTGTCCATCGCCCTGTGCGCCGCCGTCGGCGCCGTGGGTGCACAGGGCTTCGGCCAGCCGGCCATCGACTTCAAGGGCGCCGTGCGCGCCGGCAGCCCGGTGATCAAGGCCGGCGACACGGTCGAGCTCAACGGCACCGGCTTCCAGCCCGGCCAGTCGGTCACGCTGCTGCGCGGCGAAACAGTGCTCAACGCCCAGCCCTACACCGCCGATGCCGAAGGCCGCTTCAAGGGCAATGTGCAGATCCCGGCCGACGCCGTGACCGGTCGTCACCCGGTCGTCGTGCGCGCCGCCAACCCGGATGCCGCCGTCGTGTTCGATCTGAAGATCTCGAAGGAACTGCCGCTGTCGGGCGCCGAAAGCTTCGACGTCGCCAGCAACAAGCTCGTGCAGGGCCTGTACCAGTCGGCCTACAGCGCGAAGAGCGATGCGCTGTTCGTGACCTCCGCCGTCGGCCGTCCGCCGGTCACCCAGTCCGAGCTGGTCAAGGTCGACCCGCAGACGCTTGAAATCGTCGCGCGCGCCACCCCGGCCAAGGTCGCCGGCCAGACCGACGAGCGCGTGTATGCGGTCTATGGCGTGGGCGTCGACGACGTCAACGGTCACGTCTGGGTCACCAACACCCGTGACAACACGGTCGCCGTCTACAAGCAGTCCGACCTGTCGCTGGTCAAGCAGTTCGAAGCCGGCCTGGTGCCGCACGCGCGCGACATCATCGTCGACACCAAGGACGGTCGCGTCTACGCCTCGGCCGCATTCGAGCCGACGCTGGCCGTGTTCGATGCGAAGACGCTCGAGCCGCTCGCACCGGTCGAGATCCAGTCGTCGATCCGCGGCGAGAAGTTCGGCCCGATGAGCCTCGCCCTCGACGAAACCACCGGCCGCGTCTACACGGTCAGCATGACCGGCGAAGCCGCGGTGATCGACGGCGCCAACGGCACGGTCGAGAAGGTGTTCGCGCTGCCCAACGCCAATGGCGCTTCGGGCGTGGCGTTCGACGCGGCGAACAAGCGTCTGTACGTCGCCTCGCAGGGCAGCGACAACGTGCTGATCGTCGATGCCGAAGCCGGCACCGTGCTGCATGACGTCTACGTCGGCGCGGGCGCGTTGAATGTCGCGTTCGACGCGCAGTCGGGCCTGGCCTTCGTGCCGAACCGAGGCGCCGGTACGGTCACCGCGATCAACGGCGAAGGCCAGGTCGTGGGCAACCTCGAAGGCGGCACGTTCCCGAACCACGTCGCCACCGACGGCCGCGGCCACGTGTTCTCGGTCAACAAGTCGCGCGGCGCGGAAGACCCGGCCGGCGACCACGTGCGCCGGATCACGCCGAAAGCCAACTGAAAAACCCTCTAAAATGGGCACTCGCAGCGGCCGGACCCCGGTCCGGCCGCTGCTTTTTTTTTGCCGCGATGGAATTGAAGATGTTCGAACGCCGCCTCCGCGCCCCGCTGCTCCTCGTCCTCGCCTGCGCGCTCGCCGCATGCGCGCCGTCGTCCGCGCCGCCCGAGGCCGCATCGACGACCGATGCACGAGCCACGCCGGATGCGTTGTCGGAAGGCTGGCTGCGGATCGCCGGCACCGACATCCCGCGCGTCGCACGCTCGCAGCAGGACCTGCCGGTCACGGTGCGGTCCGACGATGACGTCGAAGTCACCATCACCGACACCGCCCGCACGATCGTCGGCAACGACGACATCGTGATGGTCATGGATTCACTGGGTCTGTCCGACCAGGTGTTCGCCGCGCCGACCAATGCCGTCACGGAGACCGGCCGCCAGGCGCAGCACCATTTCCTGTTCAACCGCACCACCGGCGTCGAAGGCATCCTCAGCCTCGACGGCACCCTGTTCGTCGGCAACAGCCTGCGCCGCCACGGCAAGCTCGCGCAGCCGCTGCGCGATGCCGGCCAGACGCTGGTGATCGTCGACGAACTGCAGCCGATTCCGGAAAAGGTGCGCAAGCTCGCGACCGTGTTCGGCCACACCGACGAAGGCGAACAGCTCGCCACGCAGGTGCAGCAGCAGCTCGACGAAGCCGCGCGCATCGCAGCCACTCACACGCGCAAGCCGCGCGTGATCCACATTTCCGCCACCGGAGGTGGCGGCGCGCCGGCGGTGGCCGGTGCCGATACCGCAGCGGCGGGCATGATCCGTCTCGCCGGCGGCATCAACGTCGGCGACGAGGCCAAGGTCTCCAACTATTCGCAGCTCAGCAACGAAGGCATCGTCGCGGTCGAACCGGAGGTGATCCTGGTCAGCGAAGACGACCTGCGCGTGTTCGGCGGCGAAGCCGGTCTGTGGAAGGCGTATCCGACGCTGAAGCAGACGCCGGCAGGCCTCGCCAACCGCGTCTGGGTGATGCCCGACACGCAGCTCAAGGTCAGCAGCATCGGTGGCGGCACCGGCGCGGTCGCGCTGGCGCAGGCGCTGACCACGCTGGCCGCCGAACTCGACACCGCGCCCGGCGCATGACCGGAGCTGCACGACGCACCGGCCTGGTCCGGCGACCGCCTGGAGGGCTGCTGTTCGTCGGCATGCTGGCCCTGCTGGTGATCGTGATCGTGCTGTCATTCGGCATCGGCCCGCTGCGCATTCCGCCCGGCGACGTGGTGCACGTGATCGCGCACAAGCTGGGCCTCGTCGATGCCGGCGCGCTCACGCAACGCGACATTTCGGTGGTCTGGAACCTGCGCGTGCCGCGTGCGCTGCTGGCGGTGATCGTCGGCGCGTCGCTGGCGATGGCCGGCGCGGGCCTGCAAGGACTGTTCGGCAATCCGCTGGCCGATCCCGGCATCGTCGGCGTGACCCATGGCGCCGCGCTCGGCGCGGTGTCGGCGATCGTGCTCGGGCTGACCGCATTCGGCGCGTGGACGATCCCGGTCGCGGCCTTTCTCGGCGGCGCCGCGACGACGACACTGATCTATGTCCTCGCGCGTCCGGATCGGGGCACGGGCACCGCAACGCTGCTGCTGGTTGGCATCGCAATCGCGGCGGCGTGTTCCGCGGCGATCGGGTTCTTCACCTACATCGCCGATGCCGACGAACTGCAGTCGCTGGTGTTCTGGCAGATGGGCTCGCTGGCGATGGCGAACTGGAACTCGATGCTGGCCGCGCTGCCGGCCTTCGCGCTCGGCGCGGTCGCACTGCGCGCGCTCGCGACGCCGCTCGATATGCTCGCGCTGGGCGAACGCCAGGCGCAGCACATCGGTCTGGACGTCAAACGCGCGCGGCTGATGCTGATCGCGGTCTGCGCGCTGCTGGTCGGCTCGGCGGTCGCGTTCGCCGGCGTGGTCGGATTCGTCGGCCTCGTCGTGCCGCATTTCGTGCGTCTGCTCGCAGGCCCGGGCCACCGCTGGCTGGTGCCGCTGTCGGCCGCCGCCGGTGGCCTGCTGATCGTCGTCGCCGACACCGCCGCGCGCAGCCTCGATCCGCCGTCTGAGATTCCGCTCGGCCTGTTCTCGGCCGCGCTCGGCGCGCCGTTCTTCCTGTGGCTGGTGCTGCGCCGCAAGGGCGCGGCATGAGTCACGACGCCGCGCACGACGTACTCGCGCTCGACGGCGTGACCGTGCGCATCGACGGCCGCGCGATTCTCGACGCGGTCGACCTGCGCTTCGCACGCGGCACGCTCACCGCACTGGTCGGGCCGAACGGCGCCGGCAAATCGACCCTGCTCGCGGTCGCGAGCGGCGATCTCGTGCCGGCCGCCGGTCGCGTGCGGTTGTCGGGCGCCGAACTGCGCGACTGGAAAGCCCGACCGCTCGCCCGCGAGCGCAGCGTGCTGCCGCAGGACCACGCAGTGCGCTTCGGCTTCAGCGTGCGCGAAGTCGTGGCGATGGGACGCCTGCCGCATGCGCCGGATCCCGAAACCGACGCGCGCATTGTCGACGCCGCCCTGGTATCGGCCGACGTCATGCATTTCGAAGGCCGCGACGTACAGACGCTGTCCGGCGGCGAGGCCTCGCGCACCGCGTTCGCACGCGTGCTGGCGCAGACGACTCCGGTCGTGTTCCTCGACGAACCCACCGCTGCGCTCGACCTGCAGCACCAGGAAGGCGTGCTGCGCATCGCCCGCGGCCTCGCCGACGACGGCGCCTGCGTGATCGTCGTCCTGCACGACCTCAATCTCGCCGCCGGCTACGCCGACCGCATCGCGATGCTGCATCAGGGCCGTATCGCCGCCGACGGCAGCCCGCGCGAAGTGCTGACCCAGGCGACGATCGAACGCGTCTACGCGCAGCCGGTCCTCGTGCTCGAACACCCGACCCGCGGCGTGCCGCTGGTGGTCAGCGACGATCCGCGTCCGTCGCGCTGATTCAAGTTCGGCGCGGACCCGCCTGTTCGCCCGGTTTTCGACACACGCCGACTCGAGAACGCGCCAGTCGTCAGCGAAACCGGTCGCCCGCGAAGTTCGAGCCCCTCTCCCTCTGGGAGAGGGGTTGGGGTGAGGGCGCACTTCTTCGCGCCGCACCAGAACCCGCTCCACTTGGCGCCGCGAAGCCACCAGCGCATCATCGAACTACCGCCGCCAATCGCGCATAAGCCGGAGACCCGCGATGCCCACTCCCGCCGGTTCCACCATCATCCCCTGCCTGCGCTACGACGACGCGCTGCGCATGATCGACTGGCTGCGCGACGCCTTCGGCTTCCAGGCCCAGGCCGTGTACGCCGACGGCGACACCGTCCACCACGCACAGCTGGTGTTCGGCAGCGGCATGCTGATGCTCGGCTCGACACAGCGCGGCAGCGAATGGGGCGATCTGATCACCCAGCCCCGCGACATTGGTGGCCGTACCACCCAGAGTCCCTGCGTCGTCGTCACCGACCCGGACGCGCACTACGCACGCGCGAAGGCCGCGGGCGCGGAGATCGTGCAGGACATCGCCGACCAGCCCTACGGTGGCCGCGGCTATTCCTGCCGCGATCCGGAAGGCCACCTGTGGTGGTTCGGCAGCTACGACCCGTGGGCCAAGTGAGCGTCTGATCTGCCGGGAGCGCGCTCGCGCGCTCCGATGCAGCAATCAGCCTTCGCGCAGACGCGCGACGACCGGCGCGACCTGCGCCTGCCGGCCCAGCGCTACGCCGACATCCGCCAGCCGCTGTGCCAGCGCCTCGGCCTCGTCGGCGCGCAGCGTCGCGTGGCCGACCTTGCGACCGTCGCGCGCCTGCTTGCCGTAGTCGTGCCAGTGCCCGCCGGCCGCCGACAGCACCGGCGCGGCATCAGGCATCTCGCCGATCCAGTTGAGCATGCTGACCACGCCGCGCACGGCGGTATCGCCGAGCGGCAGGCCGAGCACCGCACGCAGATGGTTCTGGAACTGCGAGGTCTCACTGCCTTCGATCGTCCAGTGTCCGGAGTTGTGCACGCGCGGCGCGAGTTCGTTGGCGAGCAGTTCGCCATCGCGGCAGAACAGTTCGAGTGCGAACACGCCGACATAGCCGAGACGTTCGGCGATCGCGCGCGCATGCGACAGGGCCGTCGTGTGCAGCGACGCATCGACACGCGCGGGCGCCAGGCTCGCCGACAGCACGCCGTCGACGTGCCAGTTCTCGGTCAGCGGCCAGGCGCGGAACTCGCCATCGCGACCGCGCACGGCGACCACGCTGAGTTCGCGCTGGAACGCGACGAAGCCTTCGAGAATCAACCCGACCGTTTCGGCCTGCGCACCGAGCGCATCCCACGCAGCATCAACGTCCGCCGGCGACTTGATCCGGAACTGGCCCTTGCCGTCGTAGCCCAGCCGCCGCGTCTTGAGGATACAAGGCGTACCGATACGCGCGACCGCGTCGTCGAGCTGCGCGCGTGTCGCGACATCGGCGAAATCCGGCACCGGAATGTCGAGTTCGCGGAACAGTGTCTTCTCCGCGAGCCGGTCCTGGGTCAGCGCCAGCGCGCCGGGATTGGGAAACACCGGCACGCGCTCGGCGAGCCAGTGCGCGCTCTCGGCCGGCACGTTCTCGAAATCGAAAGTCGCGACGTCCACCTTGCCGGCGAATTCGGCCAACGCCGCTTTATCGCGATAGTCGCCGACCAGCAGCGGCGCGAACTGGCCCGCGCAGGCGTCATCGGCGGTGTCCATCACCAGGAACCGCAGCCCCAGCGACGCGCCCGACAGTGCCAGCATGCGCGCGAGCTGGCCACCGCCGAGGATGCCGACCGTCGTCGCGCTCATCGACGCGGGTCGTCGTTGCCGGCGACGTCGTCGGTCTGACGCTGGCGGAACTCGGCGAGTGCAGCCGCGACCGAGGGGTCGTCGAACGCCAGCATCGCCGCGGCGAACAGCGCCGCATTGGCGGCGCCGGCATTGCCGATCGCGAACGTCGCCACCGGAATGCCGGCCGGCATCTGCACGATCGACAGCAGCGAATCCATGCCGTTGAGCGCCTTCGACTGCACCGGCACGCCGAGCACGGGCACTGCGGTCTTGGAGGCGAGCATGCCCGGCAGGTGGGCGGCGCCACCGGCGCCGGCGATGATCGCGCGCAGGCCGCGCGACTGCGCGCTGGATGCGTATTCGAACAACACGTCGGGCGTGCGATGCGCGGACACGACACGGACTTCGTGCGGAACACCCAGCTGCTCGAGCTTCTGCGCGGCGTGCTGCATCGTGTCCCAGTCGGATCGCGATCCCATCACGATGCCGACCTTCGGCGGTACGGAACTGGCGGTCATTGGGGGGTCCCCGGCCACAAAGACGCATTTTATCCGCCCCGGCGTCATCGTGCTTGCATGCCGGCCGCGCATCGCCGAATGCTACCCTTCCGGTCCGCTCCCGTTGCCCGCACAAGACCGCCCATGGACCGCAAGCTGCTCGATATTCTCGTCTGTCCCGCCAGCCGCCAGCCGCTCGCGCTGCTCGATGCAGCGGGCCTCGACGCGCTCAATGCGGCGATTGCCGCGGGCTCGGCGCGACGCGAAGACGGCGCCGCGCAGGCCGGCCCTGTGCGCGAGGCGCTGATCACCCACGATCGCAAGCGCGTCTACCGCGTCGACGACGGCATTCCGGTGCTGCTGGTCGAGGAAGCCATCGGCACCGCACAGATCCCCGACTTCCCGAAGGCATGAGCGGAACCGACCGCCTCGAGATTCCGCACGCGGCGGTCGCGGCCAACGTTGCGGCCGCACTCGCAGAAGACATCGGCAGCGGCGACGTCACCGCGGCGCTGCTGCCCGATCACGACGACGTCGCCTACCTGCTGTGCAAGGAAGACGCTGTGGTTTGCGGACGACCCTGGTTCGACGCCTGCCATCGCGCGCTCGATCCCGATATGCGCATCGACTGGCGCGTGGCCGAGGGCGACCACGTCACCGCCGGCACCGTGCTCGCGACCCTGGCCGGACATGCCCGCACCCTGGTCAGCGCGGAACGCACCTCGCTCAATTTCATGCAGACGCTGAGCGCGACGGCAACCGCCACCGCGCGCCACGTTGCCGCGGTAGCCGGCACCGGCACGCGCATCCTCGATACCCGCAAGACCCTGCCCGGGCTGCGGCTGGCGCAGAAGTACGCGGTGCGCGTCGGCGGTGGCCACAACCATCGCATCGGTCTCTACGACACGGTGATGCTCAAGGAGAACCATGTCCGCGCGGCCGGCGGCATCGCCGCGGCGGTCGAGGCGGCGCGGGCGCAATGGCCCGGACTGCCACTTGTGATCGAAGTGGAAACGCTGGACGAACTGCGCGCCGCACTCGATGCCGGCTGCACGCGCGTGCTGATCGACGACTTCGATGCAGAGACGCGCCGCGAAGCCGTGCGCATCGCCCGCGGGGCGCCGTACGACGGACGCATTCCGCTGGAAGTCTCGGGCAGCGTCGACCTCGATGGCCTGCGCGCGATCGCCGAGGACGGCGTGGACTGCGTGTCGATTGGCGGTCTGACCAAGCATGTCCGCGCGATCGATCTGTCGTTGAAACTCGGCCCGCCGCCGCGCTGATCGCGCCGCGCGTCGCAACCCGCTCTAACGATTTCGCTTTACTGACGCACTCACGTCACTGACATTCTTACGCGCAAGCGAAACGTCGACCCTCAAGGCGCGCGGATCGCAAGCCGCAACACGCCATCCCCACATCCACACTTGTATCCGGCATCCGCCGCCGCCACAGTTCGCGCATGCCCGACTTTCCGACGATGATCTTCGTGATGCTGGCCGCGTTCGCCGCATTCCTGTGGTGGAGCGGTGCGCGTGCGGCCGCAGAACGCGCCGGTCAGCTCGGGCGCGATGCCTGCGAACGCGCAGGCGTGCAGTGGCTGGACCAGGCCGTACACGCGCACTCGATGCGCCTGCGCCGTGGCGACGACGGACGTCTGCGCGTCGAACGCAGCTTCCGTTTCGAGTATTCGGAGGATGGCGTGCAGCGCCACATCGGGCATCTGGTGCTGCGCGGCGAACAGCTGATCGCCTTCAGCGGCCCGACCCGCCCGCAGGCCGTGCCGATCCACTGGACCAACTGAGATCGAAAGGCGCTCGTCATCGCCCTCGCGCTTTGACGTGCTGACGCTCTCACGTCCTGACGCACTCACGCCCTAACGCACTCACGCCCTAACTGCTCTCTCTGCCTACTTGACGACCCGCAGATGACCGCGACGCGGCTCCGGCGGCGTATCGCCATCGGGCGGATCATCCGGACCCTCGGCGGTGCCGTCGTCTTCCACCGCGTGCAGCGACGGGGCGCTTTCCTCGGCATCGTCACGCAGCTCACCCGAGCCGACGATCTCTTCCGGCAACGCCATGCCCTGCCCGGTTTCGCGCGCGTAGATTGCAAGCACGGCGCCTACCGGCACCAGCACCGACTGGCTGACACCGCCGAACCGCGCGGAGAACCGCACGCTGTCGTTGTCCATTTCCAGCCGGCCGACTGCGCGGTCTGCGACGTTGAGCACGATGCGTCCGTCCTTGACCGCATGCGCCGGCACGCGCACGCCGGGCTGCCGCGCATCGACGAGGATGTGCGGCGTCATGCCGTTGTCGGCGATCCATTCGTAGAGCGCCCGCAGCAGGTACGGGCGATGGCTGGTCATCGGGGGCGTGCTGTCCGTCATACGTGACAGTTTAGCTGTTCATTCCGTCGTTCAGATGTGCACGGCTGAACAGCTCGGCAGCCGCCGTTCAATCAGGCAGCGCGCGCAGCTGCCGCTCCTGCGGCGTCAGGCTGCGGACGAAGCCGGGGCTGCGGAAGATCCGGTTGCCGTAGTCCTCGATCGCCTTGGCGCCATCCTTCGGCAGCGGGATGTCGAGCGCCTGCAGGCGCCAGACGATCGGCGCGACCGCGCAGTCGGCCAGACTCATTTCCGCGTTAAGAAAGAACTTGCTGGCCTTGAACAGCGGCACGGCCGAGGTCACCAGTTCCTTCAGGCGCTTGCGGCCGCTTTCGGCCTGCGCCTTGTTGCCCATCTGGATGGCCTGCACCTGCGGCACCCAGTCGTGCTCGATGCGCAGCATCGCCAGACGCAGGCGCGCGCGTGACAGCGGATCGACCGGCATCAGCGGCGGATGCGGGTAGCGCTCGTCGAGATACTCGCTGACCACGCTCGCGGCGTAGAGCACCAGCTCGCGTTCGACCAGGGTCGGCACCGAGTGGTAGGGGTTGAGGTCGATCAGATCCTCGGGCGGATTCTGCGCATCGACCGGCACCATGTCGTAGTTCACGCCCTTGGCGGCCAGCACCAGGCGTGCACGATGACAGAGTACGTCGTCGACAGAAGAGAACAGCGTCAGCACGTTTCGCATGGATGCACTCACGGCCGTCGCCCGGCCTGTCCGGAGGCTGGAGTCCGCCAGCCCGGTGACGCCGACTGCTGCTCGCAGACGGTTGTCGCGGTTTCCCGAGTCTCGCATTTACGTGAGCCGGACGGCAATGGGCCGGTCGGCACGCGGACACCGTCCCCGGCACGCGCCGGGGACGGGATCGATCAGTGGACGTCGCGCCAGTATTCCTGCTTCAACAGCCAGGCCAGGAACGTCAGCAGGGTCAGGAACAGCAGCACCCAGACGCCGAGCTGCTGGCGCTTGAGCGCGGCCGGTTCGCCGACGTATTCCAGGAACGTGGTGATGTCGCGGACGGTCTGGTCGAACTGGCGGGCGTCCTGGCTGCCAGGCGTGCCCAGCTCCAGATGCGCGACCACCGGCTCGCCGGTGTCGTCGACCTCGCCGTGCACGGGACGCTGCAGGCCCTGCATCTCCCAGAGCGGGTTGGGCATCGAGGCGTTCGGGAACAGCGTGTTGTTCCAGCCCAGCGGACGGCTCTCGTCGAGATAGAACGACTTGAGATAGGTGTAGACCCAGTCGCTGCCGCGCACGCGGGTGATCAGGCTCAGATCCGGCGGCGCCTGGCCGAACCACTGCGCGCCGTGCTCGGGCGTCATCGACGACACGATGTGCTCGCCGTAAGCCGCGCCGGTGAGGTTGAGGTTGTTCATCACCTCGTCTTCGGTCAGGCCCAGATCCTCGGCCATGCGCGAGTAGCGCATGAACTTCAGCGAGTGGCAGCCGGCGCAGTAGTTCATGTACAGCTGCGCGCCGCGCTGCAGCGAAGCGCGGTCACCGATGTCGGTGCCAGCCTGCTCGACCGGCCCGCCGGCGGCGGCAAGCGCGCCGAACGACAGCAGCAGGCCCGCGACGGTGGTGGCGATGCGCGCGAAACACATGCGGGCGAAGGCGTGGTCAGTCATGCATCGTCACCCGGTCCGGGACTGCCTTGGTCCGGTCGAGCTTGGTCCAGACCGGCATCGTGATGAAGAACGCGAAGTAGAGGAACGTCAGCACGCGGCCGATGATCGTCTCCACCGGGTCAGTACCGGGACCGGCGCCGATCTTGCCCAGCCACACGAAACACACCACCAGCAGGGCGAGCATGACCTTGGTGATCGGACCGCGGTAGCGGTGCGAGCGCACCTTGCAGCGGTCCAGCCACGGCACCAGGAACAGGATCGCAATCGCGCCGAACATCACCAGCACACCGCTGAGCTTGTGCGGCACCACGCGCAACATCGCGTAGTACGGCGTGTAGTACCAGACCGGCTTGATGTGCTCGGGCGTCACGAGGCGGTTGGCCTCGGTGAAGTTGTCGTGCTCGAGGAACCAGCCGCCGAACGCGGGCGCGAAGAAGATGATGAAGGCCGCGATGATCAGGAAGAAGCAGACGTAGAAGCCGTCCTTCACCGAGTAGTACGGGTGGAACGGAATGCCGTCGGAAGGCGCGGTCGGCGACCAGCGGTTGCCCTTCGGGCCGTACTTGATTTCGACGCCGTCGGGATTGTTCGAGCCCACTTCATGCAGCGCGCCCAGATGCAGCACGACGAGCAGCAGCAGTACCAGCGGCAGCGCGATCACGTGCAGGGCGAAGAAGCGGTTGAGCGTGGCGTCGCTGGGCAGGTAGTCGCCCATGATCCATTCGGTCAGGCCGTTGCCGATCACCGGAATCGCGCCGAACAGCGAGATGATGACCTTCGCGCCCCAGAACGACATCTGGCCCCACGGCAGCACGTAGCCGAGGAAGGCTTCGGCCATCAGCACCAGATAGATCAGCATGCCGAGGATCCACACCAGTTCGCGCGGCTTCTTGTAACTGCCGTACATCAGGCCGCGGAACATGTGGATGTAGACCACGATGAAGAACAGCGACGCACCCGTGGAGTGCATGTAGCGGATCAGCCAGCCCCACTCCACGTCGCGCATGATGTATTCGACCGAGGCGAAGGCTTCCGTCGCGCTCGGCTTGTAGTGCATCGTCAGGAAGATGCCGGTCAGGATCTGGTTGACCAGCACCACCAGTGACAGCACGCCGAAGATGTACCAGATGTTGAAGTTCTTCGGCGCGTAGTACTCGGTCATGTGCTTGCGGTACATCGGCATCAATGCCGGTGCCCGCTCGGTGACCCAGTTGAAGACGCCGTTGGCGCCGCGGACGAGGACGTTGGCCATCAGGCGGCTCCTTCCGGATCGACACCAATGACGAGCGTGTTGTCGTCGGCGTAGTAGTGCGGCGGCACGAGCAGGTTCGTCGGGGCGGGCACGCCGTCATAGACGCGGCCGGCCATGTCGAACTTCGACTTGTGGCAGGGACAGAAGTAGCCGCCCTTCCAGTTGGCGTCGAACGGCGCCGGCCGGATCTCGGCGACCATCTCCGGCGAGCAGCCCAGATGCGTGCACAGGCCGACCAGCACCGAGATGTCGGCTTTGATCGAGCGCAGCTCGGGGTTCGCCGCCAGCACGTACGCCGGCTGCTGGTCGGGATTCCCGGATTCGGGATCCTTGAGCATGCCGTCGAGCGTCGGCAGCGCCTCGAGGATCGCCTTGGAGCGCTTGACGATCCAGATCGGCTGCCCGCGCCACTCGGCGACCAGGCGTTGGCCTTCCTGGAGCGCACTGATGTCCACGGTCACCGGTGCACCGGCGAGCTTGGCCCGGGCGCTGGGATTCCATGACTTGATGAACGGAATCGCGGTCACACCCGCGCCCACCGCTCCCACGACGAGGGTACTGGCGGTCAGGAACCGACGCCGCCCCTCATTGACTGGACCATCCCCACCAGGTCCGCTCACCGCTTCATCGACCATCCGGTACCCCGCCCTCTTTCGGTAGCTGTTGCGTACTGGCTGCCGCGGACCGTTTCGCCCATGTAGGACGGATGGCCGCATATAGAGAGGCCCGAGTGTAGCGGAAGCCTGAATCGACCGACAATCGATTTGCAGATGCCGGAGGCAGATACCGGCTCAGCGGCTGGCAAGCTGGCCGCGATAGCGGTCGGCCAGCGTGCCGACGCGGACCACGTAGCGCTGGGTTTCGGCATACGGCGGCACCCCGCCATGGCGCTGCACCGCGCCTTCGCCGGCGTTGTAGCCGGCCGCGGCCAGAGTCAGGTCACCGTTGAAGCGCTTCAGCAGCCACGCGAGATACTCGACGCCGCCGCGGATGTTCTGCTCCGGGTCGAAGGCGTTGACCACGCCGAAACGCGCTGCAGTGGCCGGCATCAGCTGCATCAGCCCCTGGGCACCGGCGCGCGACAGCGCATTGGGATTGAATGCGGACTCGGCATGCATGATCGCGCGCACGATCGCTTCGTCGACACCGAACTCGCGGGCCGCGCGCGCGACCTCGTCGCGGTAGGCGTTCTCGTTGAGCCGCACGCTGCCGAAGTTCACGCCCGGCGCGGCGCCGCAGGCATAGCAGGTCTCGAAGAAGCTGTAGCGGATCGTGCGGACCGCGGCGACCTGGGCACTGCCGGCCGGCCGGCTGCTGCTGTAGTGCCGCACGCCGTCCTTCACATACGAATAGACCTGGCCCTGCTGCAGGCGCCGCTGGTTGCTGCCGGTCTGCGCCCGGGGCGCCGGCGTCGGTGCTGCGGTCGCGGCGGCGACCGGCCGGGCCGATGCCGTCGTGGATGCAGGCGCAGGCGAGGACGTGCCGCCCATGAAGGTGGCGGGCGCGCCGCTGTCGACATTCGAGGGTGCCGTCGTCGGCGTGGGCGTCGCAGCTGCCGGGCGCGACGCGCGCGTGGCGCTGGAACGCGGCGCCGCAGGCGCGCTACTGACCAGCCGGCAACTGGCGCCACTGACACGCTTGCTGACGTATTGCGGGATGCCGTCGCCGGAATCGCAGCGATACAACGTACTGCCGGCAACCGGAAAGGCCGCCAGCAGACCGAGTGTCGCGATGAGTCCCCATCCCCGTTTCACGATGCGGAGTGTCCGATGTTCGGCGACGGTTGCCAAGTGCTTGATTGTGAACGTCGCTGGCGGTGATCCGGCGTGCCCCCGAGGACGCGGGCGCGGCGCTTCCCGGTACACTGCCCGCCCTCTTCCAGCCATCCGGCCCGGATTCAACGCCGCGCCCCGGACACGCCATGACCCAGACCGCTTCCGCTGCGCCGAACGCGCCTGTTTCCGACCTCTCCGCCGTCACTGCGTCCAGCGCTGCGGCACCGCGCGGCAAGCTCTACATCCAGACCCACGGGTGCCAGATGAACGAGTACGACTCGGCCAAGATGGCCGACGTGCTCGCCGCCAGCGACGGTCTGGAGCTGACAAACAACGTTGAGGAAGCGGACGTCGTGCTGGTCAACACCTGCTCGATCCGCGAGAAGGCGCAGGAGAAGGTCTTCAGCCAGCTCGGCCGCTGGAAGGCGCTCAAGAAGGACGGCAAGCCGGTGCTGATCGGCGTCGGCGGCTGCGTGGCGTCGCAGGAAGGCGAGGCGATCGTCAAGCGCGCGCCCTATGTGGATCTGGTGTTCGGCCCGCAGACCCTGCATCGCCTGCCCGAGCTGATCCGCGCCAAGCGCGAGACCGGCCTGCCGCAGGTCGACATCAGCTTTCCCGAGATCGAAAAGTTCGACCGCCTGCCCGAGCCGCGCGCCGACGGGCCGAGCGCGTTCGTGTCGATCATGGAAGGCTGCTCGAAGTACTGCTCGTTCTGCGTAGTGCCCTACACGCGCGGTGAAGAAGTCAGCCGTCCGTTCGAGGACGTGCTGGTCGAAGTCGTGCAACTCGCCGGCCAGGGCGTGCGCGAAATCAATCTGCTGGGCCAGAACGTCAATGCGTACCGCGGCCCGATGGGTGACGGTGCCGACGCGAGCCTTGGCTCGCGGGAGCAGCCTGTCGCCGACCTCGGCCTGTTGATCCGCACCATCGCCGAGATCGACGGCGTCGACCGCATCCGCTTCACCACCTCGCATCCGCTGGAGTTCTCCGACTCGCTGGTCGAGGCCTATCGCGACGTGCCGCAGCTGGCGAACTATCTGCATTTGCCGGTGCAGGCCGGCAGCGACCGCATCCTGTCGGCGATGAAGCGCGGCTACACGGCGCTGGAATTCAAGCAGAAGATCCGCAAGCTCCGCGCGGTGCGGCCGGACATCTCGATCAGCTCGGATTTCATCGTCGGTTTCCCCGGCGAGACCGAGGCCGATTTCGAGAAGACGATGAAGCTGATCGAGGATGTCGGCTTCGACCAGTCGTTCTCCTTCATCTATTCGCGCCGTCCTGGCACGCCGGCCTCGGATCTCGAGGATTCGGTGACGCAGGAAGAGAAGCACGCGCGCCTGTCTCGCCTGCAGGCACACATCAATGCATACGCGGCCGGCATCTCCGAACGCATGGTCGGCAGTGTGCAGACCGTGCTGGTCGAAGGCCCGTCGCGCAAGGATCCGGCCGAGCTCACCGGCAAGACCGAGAACATGCGTTCGGTGAACTTCGCCGCGCCGGCGCGGCTGATCGGCCAGTTCGTCGATGTCGAGATCACCGCGGCGCTGAGCAATTCGCTGCGTGGCCGCCTCGTGCTCCGCGACACAGACTGATCCGCGCCGCGGAACGGATTTACACGTCCGCCTGTCGCGACCCTCGATAGAATCCGCGCCATGACCAACGCCCTTCCCGAACGCACCTTCCTGCTCGAGCCTTCGGACTCCGAGCGCCTGTCCAATCTCGCCGGTCCGTTCGACGGCCATCTGCGCCAGATTGAGCTGCGGCTGGGCGTCGAAATCGCCAACCGCGGCAACATCTTCCGCATTACCGGGCGCGACGAGGCGATGCTCGACCGCACCGAGAAGCTGCTCAAGGCGCTCTATGCCGAGAGCGAGGCCGAAGTGCTCGACAGCCACGCGATCAACTTGCGGTTGAGCCCGGCGAACGTCGAAGAGGACTACACACCGCAGGAAGTCTCGGTGCGCGTCAAGCGCGGCACGATCCGCGGGCGCGGCGCGAACCAGGCCAAGTACCTCCACAAGATCACCGGCCACGACATCAACTTCGGCGTCGG
Organism: Luteimonas fraxinea; assembly: GCF_021233355.1. Lineage (NCBI taxonomy): Bacteria > Pseudomonadati > Pseudomonadota > Gammaproteobacteria > Lysobacterales > Lysobacteraceae > Luteimonas > Luteimonas fraxinea. The sequence goes on from NZ_CP089507.1 coordinate 591,042, forward strand.
CCCGGCCGGTACCGGCAAGACCTTCCTCGCCGTTGCGATGGCGGTCGAAGCGCTCAACGAGGCCAAGGTCCAGCGCCTGATCCTGGTCCGGCCCGCGGTCGAGGCCGGCGAGAAGCTCGGCTTCCTGCCCGGCGATCTGACCCAGAAGGTCGATCCCTATCTGCGCCCGCTCTACGACGCGCTGTACGAAATGCTCGGCGTGGAGAAGGTGGCCAAGCTGCTGGAACGCAACGTCATCGAGATCGCGCCGCTGGCCTACATGCGCGGCCGCACGCTCAACGATGCGTTTGTGATCCTCGACGAGGCGCAGAACACCACGATCGAACAGATGAAGATGTTCCTGACCCGTCTGGGCTTCGGCTCGACCGCGGTCGTGACCGGCGACCTCACCCAGATCGATCTGCCCAAGCACGTGAAGTCCGGGCTGCGCGATGCGATCGAAGTGCTGCACGAGGTCGAGGGCGTCAGCTTCACGTTCTTCGAAGCACGCGACGTGGTGCGCCATCCGCTGGTCGCCCGCATCGTCACCGCCTACGAGCGTCGCGACGCGAGCGATTCGGCCAATGGCCCGGTGGCGCGCGGATGACGCGAGGCCCTACCCGCCTCGATGTCGCGATCGGCTATGCGCTGCCGCGCAGGGGCCTGCCGGCCGCGACGAGTTTCCGGAAGTGGTCGGCGGCCGCGCTGGCCGGGCGCATCCGCGAGGCAGATCTGGCGATCCGGATCGTCGACGAGGACGAGGGCCGCGCGCTCAACCGTCATTACCGCGGCAAGGATTACGCGACCAACGTGCTGAGCTTCCCGGCCGAGCTGCCGGAAGGCCTGCCCGAGGGCGTGCGTCTGCCGCTGCTCGGTGACCTCGTCATCTGCGCACCGGTGGTCGCGCGCGAGGCCGCCGAGCAGGCCAAGTCCTTGAACGCGCACTACGCGCATCTCACCGTGCACGGCGTGCTGCATCTTCTGGGCTGGGACCACGAGGACGACAAGGACGCCGAGGCGATGGAGCAGTTGGAGCGCGAGATTCTCGCCGGCCTCGGCATCGAGGATCCCTACGCCGGCGAGCTGCGCTGACGGGCGCCTCCACGGCGGCCTGATAGACTGCCGCCAAGGCCCATCCGGGCGATTCGCGAACACGCACCACGCCATGTCCGAGGACGACAGTCGACCCTCCCCCGCCTCCGAACCCCAGGAGCGCCGCCGCGGCTGGCTCGAGCGGCTGAGCTCGGCCATTTCCGGCGAGCCGAGCAACCGCGAGGACCTCGTGGAACTGCTCCGCGATACCCACGCAGACGGTCTGATCGATGCCGACACGCTGCGCATGTTCGAAGGCGCGCTCGGCATTTCCAGCAAGACGGTCGGTGACGTGATGGTGCCGCGCGCGCAGATGGTCGCCCTCCCCGCCGAGGCGCCGTTCCTCGAGCTGATGCGGCAGGTCGTCGAGTCCGGCCATTCGCGCTTTCCGGTGCACGGCGACGACAAGGACGAGATCCTCGGCATCCTGCTGGCGAAGGATCTGCTGCGCGGCGTGGTGGCCGACAACGGACCCGGCTCGATCCACGAGTTGCTGCGTCCGGCGGTGCTGATTCCCGAATCCAAGAAGCTCAATGTGCTGCTGCGCGAGTTCCGCCTGTCGCGCAACCACATGGCGATCGTCATCGACGAGTACGGCGGCGTCGCCGGTCTGGTGACGATCGAGGACGTGCTCGAGGAAATCGTCGGCGAGATCGATGACGAACACGACGATGCCGAGGATCCGAACGCCCTGATCGCGGCCCAGGCCGACGGCCAGTTCGCGGTCAGCGCACTGACCCCGATCTCCGATTTCAACGAGCGCTTCGGCTCCGATTTCGACGACGCCGAGTACGACACCATCGGCGGCGTGATCACCGGCGCGATCGGGCATCTGCCCGAGGTCGGCGAGGAACTCACCCTCGGCCGTTTCGCGTTCCGGGTGACCGATGCCGACTCGCGACGCCTGCACGCGCTGCACGTCAGCGTGCATGCCGAAGCCTGATCTGTCGCGCGGGCCGACGCGCGTGTTCGCGCGCGCGGTCGTGCTGTTGTTGTGCCTGACGCTGTGGCCGCTGCTCGCGGTCGCACAGGACGCGGGCGTGCCGCGCATCGGCGTGGCGACGATGCAGCCCGGCGACGTGTTCTTCGAACGTTTCGGCCACAACGCGCTGGTCGTCGACGATCCGGCGCAGCCGGAACCGCTGTCGTACAACTTCGGCTTCTTCGACCCGAACGAGCCGGACTTCGTGCCGCGCTTCATCCGCGGCGACATGCGCTACATGCTGGCCGCGTTGCCGCTCGCCGACGATCTCGCCTACTACCGCGATGTCGGCCGCGGCGTGTCGATCCAGTGGCTGGATCTCGATCCGGCGCAGGCCCGCGAGCTCGCCAGCGCGCTGGCCGAAAACGCGAAGCCCGAGAACGCGCACTACCGCTACGACTACTTCACCGATAACTGCTCCACGCGCGTGCGCGATGCGATCGACACCGCGCTCGGCGGCGCGCTGCGCGGCCAGCTGCAGGGCCGCTCGCGCGGCAACACCTACCGCGGCGACGCGGTGCGCCTGGCCTCGCCGGCGCTGTGGATGTGGCTGGGCTTCGACATCGGTCTGGGTCCGTCCGCCGATCGTCCCAATGCCCTGTGGGAAGACGCGTTCGTGCCGATGCGCCTGGCCGATGCACTGCGCAGCGTGCGCAACGTCGATGGCCGTCCGCTGGTGTCGGGCGAGCAGATCATCGTGCCGCATACGCAGGCACCGGAACCCGCCGAGCGCGCTCGCCTGCTGTGGCCGTGGCTGGTGGCCGGTCTCGTGCTGGGCGCGGCGATTCTCGTCGTCGGCCGGTTCGCACCGCGTGCCCTGGCCGCGATCGCCCTGCCGTTCTGGACCTTGAGTGCCCTGCTCGGCGGGGTGATGTTGTTCCTGTGGCTGGGCAGCGAACACGTCTTCGCCTGGCGCAACCACAACCTGCTGCTGTTCAACCCGTTGTGCCTGCTGCTGCTGCCCGGCGGCTGGCGCATCGCACGTGGACGCGCGCCCGGCGCTCTGTTTCGTTGGGTGCTGGCCACGGTGCTGGTGTGCGGCATCGTCGCCCTCTTCCTGCACTGGCTGCCGGTGTTGCCGCAGCGCAATGCCGCATGGCTGTCGCTGCTGATGCCGGTGCATGTGGGGTTGTTCTGGGTGTTGCGGCGGCGGCCGACGGGTCTCACGCGCAACTCTTGATCGTCATCCCGGCGAAAGCCGGGATCCAGCGTCTTTCGTCGGGGGACCCGCAAGCTCTCACCAAAGTCTCTGGATTCCGGCTTGACCAGACCTCCGTCTGTTGAGAGCTGCCGGAATGACGGGTTTTCTCGTCACTGACGCGAGTTCGATCGCTGCGCCATTCGCAAGGTGCCTCAGGCACAAACGCCTGCATACGTATGCACCCCGACCACGCGGAATGCGCGTGCAAGAATCCAGACGCACGCACGATTGCACGCGTCTGGGAGGGCGCCGCACGATGTCGAACCGTCTCGTCGGATTACTGGCCGCACTGTTGCCGCTCGCCACCCTCACCGCACTCGCTGCCGAACCGCGCACCAGCGCGCGTGTCGCGTCGCCGGATGCGCGTATCACTGTCGAGGTCACGACCGACAACGAGGGCCGCGCCAGCTACGCCGTCAGTCGCGACGGCCGCCCGGTCATCGCGCCGTCGCGACTGGGCCTGATGTTTACCGACACGCGCAAGTTCGAACGCAATCTGGCGATCGTCGATCAGCACACGCAGGCGCACGACGAACGCTGGGAGCAACCCTGGGGCGAGCGCCGGCAGATGCGCGACCACCACAACGCGTTGCGGGTCACGCTGGCCGAGACGGCTGGACCGAAGCGCCGCTTCGATGTCGTGTTCCGCGTGTTCGATGACGGCGTCGGTTTCCGCTACAACATTCCGAAGCAGCCCGGGCTCGATCGCCTGTCGATCGCCGAAGAGCTGACCGAGTTCGACATCGCCGATGCCGCCACCGCGTGGTGGATTCCCGCTTTCGAATGGAATCGCGAGGAATACATCTATCACCGCACGCCGGTCGACCAGGTCGGCCAAGCGCAGACGCCGATCACGTTGCGCACCGGTGACGGCCTGCATCTGTCGATCCACGAGGCGGCACTCGTCGACTACTCGGGCATGAACCTCGCGCGCGTCGATGGTCGCCGCTTCCGCGCCGCGCTGACGCCGGGCATCGGCGCGGCCAAGGTCGAAGTGGCCACGCCGTTCGCGACGCCGTGGCGCACGATCCAGATCGCTGATCGCGCTGGCGGACTGGTCGAGTCGGGCCTGATCCTCAACCTCAATGCACCCAACGCGCTCGGTGATGTGTCGTGGGTGCGGCCGATGAAGTACGTCGGGATCTGGTGGGAGATGCATCTCGACCGCAAGACCTGGGCGTCGGGGCCGAAGCACGGCACGACCACCGCGCACGCGATCCGGCACATCGATTTCGCCGCGGCGAACGGCTTCGGCGGCGTGCTGGTCGAAGGCTGGAACGTCGGCTGGGACGGCGACTGGTTCGGCAACGGCGAGACCTTCAGCTTCACCCGGCCCTACCCAGATTTCGACATCGAAGCCGTGACCCGCCACGCGCGCGACAAGGGCGTGACCCTGATCGGCCACCACGAAACCTCCGGCCACGCCGCGCACTACGAATCCCAGCTTGACGATGCGATGGCGCTCTACGGACGTCTCGGCGTGCAGGCGGTCAAGACCGGTTACGTCGCTGACGCGGGCCAGGCCAAGGTGCGTGGCGACGACGGCGCACTGCATTACGCCTGGCACGAAGGCCAGGCGATGGTGCGTCACCACCAGAAGGTCGTCGAAGCCGCGGCGGCGCAGCACATCAGCGTCAATCCGCACGAGCCGGTCAAGGACACCGGCCTGCGCCGCACGTATCCGAATCTGGTCACGCGCGAAGGCGCGCGCGGCATGGAGTACAACGCCTGGGGCCAGCCGGGCAATCCGCCGGAACACGAAGCGACGCTGGTCTACACGCGCCTGCTCGCCGGGCCGATGGACTTCACCCCGGGAATCTTCGGCATGGATACCAAGTCCGGCACGCCGATGGCGACGACGCTGGCCAAGCAGCTGGCGCTGTACGTGGTGATCTACAGCCCGCTGCAGATGGCGGCCGACCTGCTCGAACACTACGAGTCGCGGCCCGAGGCATTCCAGTTCGTCCGCGATGTGCCGGTGGACTGGGAGGAGACGCGCGCGCTCGATGGCGCGGTCGGCGAGTTCGCGGTGATCGCACGCCGCGAGCGCGGTGGCGACGACTGGTATCTGGGCGCGGTGACCGACGACACCGCGCGCACGGTCGCGTTGCCGCTGGATTTCCTCGATCCAGACCGTCGCTACACCGCGCAGATCTACCGCGACGGCGACGGCGCGGGTTGGCGCACCGATCCGCATGCGATCGCGATCGAATCGCGCGACGTCGGCGCCGGCGACACGCTGTCGATCGCGATGGCATCGGGCGGTGGCCAGGCGGTGCGTTTCATCGCACGCTGAGCGCCCAGCGCGTCCCCGGCCCACGGCGGAGGCGCGCATCGTCGTCCCACACATCTCCGCGCTTGTCGCGCCCGCGCAGGTGGCGGACGATGGCGCGATGCAGACCCCTTCCGATCCAGTCCCCGCCGTGGCACCCGAGACCGCCAACCCAGCCTGCGTGGTCAATTGCGCGGTGTACGGATCGGATGGCCGCAAGCAGAACATCCTGCTCGACGACATCAGTGACGTGCTGGCGATCGACGACGGCAGCTTCGTGTGGATCGGTCTGTACGAACCGGGTGCCGACGTGCTGGCGCAGCTGCAGGAGGAATTCTGCCTGCACGATCTCGCGATCGAGGACGCCGGCAAGGCGCACCAGCGGCCGAAGATCGAGGCCTATGGCGATTCGCTGTTCATCGTTGCCAACACCGCGCAGGCCATCGACGAGCGCATCGCCTATGGCGAGACGCACATCTTCCTCGGCGCGCGCTATCTGGTGACCGTGCGCCATGGCGCGTCGCTGTCGTATGCGCCGGCGCGGCAGCGCATCGAGCGCGAACCCGAACTGATGGCGATGGGCGCACCGGCGGCGCTGTACGCGGTGCTCGACGCGATCGTCGACAACTATCTGCCGATCGTCGACGACTTCAAGACGACGCTCAATGCGCTCGAGCAGGACATCATCAGCGAGCAGTTCCATCGCGGTATCGTGATCCGGCTCTACCAGCTCAAGCGCGAGCTGACCTACATGCGCGTCGCGGTGACGCCGCTGCAGGACGTGCTTTCGCAGCTGGTGCGCAGCAGCAGCCCGCTGATTCCGAGCGAAGCCAAGCTCTACATCCGCGACGTGCTCGACCACTCGGTGCGCATCAACGAGACCATCGACGCGATCCGCGACATCCTCGGCACCGCGCTGGGCGTCAACCAGGCGCTGGTGACACTGACACAGGGCGAGATCGTCAAGAAGCTCGGTGCCTGGGCCGCCCTGCTCGCCGCGCCAACGCTGATCACCAGCTGGTACGGCATGAACTTCCACGACATGCCCGAGCTCGACGAACGCTACGCGTATCCGCTGCTGATCGGCGGCGTGGCCGTGGTGATGGTGGTGCTCTACCGGATGTTCAAGAAGGCGCGCTGGCTGTAACCGCGCGGCCGCGCATTCACGCGGGCCAGAAGCGCACGAACAGTTCGCGGATCGCGAGACCGCCGCCGCCGATCAGGATCGCGAAGTAGACCATCGTCAGCACGTTGGCGACGTGGCCCAGCAGCACCATCAGGCCGTCACGCTGCAGCAGGCCGATCGCCAGACACATCAGGGCGACGCCCGGGATCGTGTTGCTGAAGGGAATGAAGCCGAACGGCGCCATCAGCAGCACCGCGCCGAGGACCAGCGCGCTGTCGTTGACCAGTCCCATCGCGCGGCCGTCGGTGAGTCGCGACAGACGGCCGGGCTTTGTGATGCGCTCCAGACGACGGACCCACGTCAGGCCGGTATCGAGCGCGCCGCGCAGCCGGCCAGCGGGCACGGTGCGACGCCGCACCGCATCGGGCAGCCACAGCGCGCGACCGGCCATGCGGGCGACGCCGATCAGCACGATCACCGCGCCGAACACGGTACTGACGCCGGGAATCGATACCGGAATCAGGAACACCAGGGTCAGCAGGATCACCAGCAGCAACATGCCCTGGGTACCGAGCTCGTCGACCAATGGGCCGACCTGCACATCGCCATCGGGCAACCGCGCAATCAGCGACTGCAGCTGCCCGCGCAGGGTCAGCGTGTCGTCCGCGTCGGTCATCGTGTCGCGCTCTCGATCGCGTTGAAACTGGGGGCTGACCTGCTGTGCAGGCCGTTCGCGACAGCCTGCATGGGCGCTCGACACGGGATTCGGAAGCGCGATGCTAGCAGGCGCTCCGCGCGTCTACGACGAAAGTCTTAAGACCCTGGCGCCGCATTCGACCGATTGCGCATTGACCCCACGCGCCCCGGGGGTGACCCTGTGCGCGTCTTCCCGGGGATTAACTGAAAATGAAGGGTGCCATCAATCACGTAGTCTGGGGCGCGGTCGCGCTGCTGGGCGCGTCCTGTATGGGCGTTGTCGCCCTGCGACAAGGCGAACAGATCAGCGCGCTCTGGATCGTCGTGGCCGCAGTCTCGATCTATCTGGTCGCCTACCGCTACTACAGCCTGTATATCGCCGAGAAGGTGTTGGGGCTCAATCCGCGTCGGGCAACCCCCGCGCACGTCAACAACGACGGTCTCGATTACGTTCCGACCAACAAGCACGTGCTGTTCGGTCACCACTTCGCCGCCATCGCCGGCGCCGGTCCGCTGGTCGGTCCCGTGCTCGCTGCGCAGATGGGTTATCTGCCCGGCATGCTGTGGCTGATCGTCGGCGTGGTGCTCGCGGGCGCCGTGCAGGACTTCATGGTCCTCTTCATCTCCACCCGCCGGAACGGCCGTTCGCTCGGTGATCTCGTGCGCGAGGAAATGGGCCAGGTCGCCGGCACCATCGCGCTGTTCGGCGCCTTCATGATCATGATCATCATCCTCGCGGTGCTGGCGATGATCGTCGTCAAGGCGCTGGCCGAGAGCCCGTGGGGCATGTTCACGGTGATCGCGACGATGCCCATCGCGATCTTCATGGGCATCTACATGCGCTACATCCGCCCGGGCAAGATCGGCGAGATCTCGATCTTCGGCATCATCGCCCTGCTCGCCGCGATCTGGTTCGGTGGCAAGGTCGGCGCGGATCCCTACTGGGGCCCGGCCTTCACCTTCACCGGCACCCAGATTACCTGGATGCTGATCGGTTATGGCTTCGTCGCCGCGACCCTGCCGGTGTGGCTGCTGCTCGCCCCGCGCGACTATCTGTCGACGTTCCTCAAGATCGGCGTGATCGTCGCGCTGGCCATCGGTATCGTCATCGCCAGCCCGGAAGTCACCACGCTGAAGATGCCGGCGCTGACCGAGTTCGCCTCCACCGGCGATGGTCCGGTCTGGAAGGGCGGCCTGTTCCCGTTCCTCTTCATCACGATCGCGTGTGGCGCCGTCTCCGGCTTCCATGCGCTGATTTCCTCTGGCACCACGCCCAAGCTGCTCGCCAACGAAACCCACGCCCGCTACATCGGCTACGGCGGCATGCTGATGGAATCGTTCGTGGCGATCATGGCGCTGGTCGCGGCCTCGATCCTCGATCCGGGCATCTACTTCGCGATGAACAGCCCCGCAGCGGTGCTCGGCACGGACGTGCAGAGCGCAGCGGCCGCGGTCAGCCAGATGGGCTTCGTCATCACGCCCGAGGCGCTGGAACTCAAGGCCCAGCAGATCGGCGAAAGCACGATCATCTCGCGCGCCGGTGGCGCACCGACGCTCGCTGTCGGTATCGCGGTGATCCTGCATGACGCCCTGCCCGGCACCGGCGACGGCGCCATGGCGTTCTGGTACCACTTCGCAATCCTGTTCGAGGCGCTCTTCATCCTGACCGCCGTCGACGCAGGTACCCGCGCCGGTCGCTTCATGCTGCAGGACCTGCTCGGCAACTTCGTGCCGGTGCTGCGCAAGACCGACAACTGGGGTGCGAACGCACTCGGCACCGCAGGCTGCGTCGCGCTGTGGGGATACTTCCTCTATCAGGGCGTCGTGGATCCGCTGGGTGGCATCAACACCCTGTGGCCGCTGTTCGGTATCGCCAACCAGATGCTTGCGGGCATCGCACTGATGCTGTGCACGGTGGTGCTCTTTAAGATGAAGAAGGACCGCTACGCATGGGTCACCGTCGTGCCGGCGGCATGGCTGCTGATCTGCACCACGTCCGCAGGTCTGATCAAGCTGTTCGACCCGAAGCCGGCAATGGGCTTCCTCGCCCAGGCCCGCCACTACCAGGCGGCGCTGGCCAACGGCGAACTGCTGGGCGCGGCCAAAACCGCGGGCCAGATGCGTCAGGTCATCGTCAACGGCTACGTCAATGCCGGCCTGACGGCACTGTTCCTGTTCGTGGTCTTCAGCGTGCTGTTCTTCGCCGTCCGCGCCATCCTCAAGGCTCGCCGCGCACCCGCGCCGACGGCGAAGGAATCGGCGTTCGTCGAACTGACGCCCGAACAGCAGCAGGCCTGGCTGTGACGGCGCGGCTCGTGACCGGAGTGCGGACCTGATGGCCGGCGCGCTGGTTCCCGTCGAGTACTTCGCCACGCACAAGCGTGTGTGGCGAAGGGTCGTCCAGACGGCGCGGCTGTGCTGCGGCGTCCCCGACTACGACAACTACGTGCGCCACATCCTCGAGAAGCATCCCGACCGCGAGCCGATGGACTACAAGACGTTCTTCCGCGAACGGCAGGAAGCCCGCTTCGGCGGACGCAACGGGTTCCGTTGCTGCTGATCCAGGACGATACTTGACACGACGACGGGCGGAACCTCAAGGTTCCGCCCGTTTTCGTTTGGGCGATGCCGTTATGTCACGGCAGATGATCGGGATCACCGTCGCGAGGGCGGCCTGAGCAGCCAGCTCCTGGCAGGGCAACGCTGATTGAAGCTCTTGTTCGTCATTCCCGCGAAGGCGGGAATCCAGTGCTCTTCCGTCTGGTGGTCTGAGACCAATGGATCCCCGCTTTATCAGACATGCGTCTGAAAGCGCGGGAATGACGGATTCTTCAACGCTCCCCAACTTGTTTCTCTTGCTTAGGGTTCGGCTTTGGCATCGGCTTCGGCTCTGGCTTCCAGCTCTTGATCTGAATCGAGCCGTAAAGAGAGCCGAGCACCGGAGCCTGGCGAGGCCGAAGAGCAGCCCATGTCTGAGCGCAGCGAGTTTGGGCTGCGTGCCGCGTCAGGCGAGGAGCACGGGGGACCGATGCGGCTTCATCGCATCGGCTCGCGTCCGGCGAAGACGGTTTTGCTTACTTTTGCCAAGACAAAAGTAAGCCGCGCGACAGCGCGGAAGCCCTGTACTTGATCTTCGCTTTGCAAGCACTTCGTCTGGGGCCCATCAAAATACGAAGCCAAGGCTGAGAAGCGAACAGCAAGTGCAGAGCTTTCGCCCGCTACGCGTGCGAGTTCCTTTTTGACGGGCCAAAAAGGGAACCAAAACCCCCCTTCGCCGGACGCGATCTGACACGGCTGCGCCGCGCCGGTTCCCTGCGCTTCTCGGACGACGGGGCACGCAGCCCAAACTCGCTGCGCTCAGACATGGGCTGCTCTTCGACCCCGCCGCCCTGCGATGCTCGGCTCGCTCTACGGCTCGATTCAGATCAAAGGCATAAAGCCAAAGCAGAGCAAAACAGGAGCCGAGCAAAAGCAAAAACAAAAGCAACACTCAAAGCCAGATCACTGCCCCGCCATCGCCCGCAAGCCGATGCCCACCAGATACGCCAGCACCGTCCCGGTCGCATAGCCCAACGCGCCGAGCAACGCGCCAACCGGCGCGAGCGACGGATGGAATACCGAGGCGACGACCGGCGCCGACGCAGGGCCGCCGATGTTGCTCTGCGAGCCCATCGCGAAATAGAAGAACGGCACCCGCAGCGCCTTGCCGAGCGCCCACAGCAGCGCGATGTGGATGCTGATCCAGATCAGGCCGAGCAGGAACAGCCACGGCCGGTCGGCGAGCGCGAAGATGTCCATCTGCATGCCGATGCAGGCGATCAGGATGTAGAGCAGCAACGTGCCGATCTTCGATGCGCCGGCGCCATCGAGCGTGCGCACGCGGGTGAAGCTCAGGCCCAAGCCGATCAACGTCGACAGCACGACGACCCAGACGAAGGGCTCGTGCAGGCTGACCTGTCGCGCCCAGCCGACATTGGCGCCGAACCATGCCGACGCCGGACCGGCGATCGCATGCGACAGGCCGACTGCGCCGAAGGCGATACCGACGATCAGCATCAGATCCGTCAGCGTGGTCACCCGCTCGTGTTCGGCCTGGTAACTGGCGAGGCGTGTCTTGAGCTCTTCGATCGCGCGCGTGTCAGCGCCGCTGCGCGCATCGATCTTCGCGGCGCGGCCAGCGAGGAAGATCAGTACCGCCATCCACACGTAACCGACGCCGACATCGACGACCACGAACTGGCCGAACGTGGTTTCGTCGACGGCGAAGACCTCTTTCATCGCGACCATGTTCGCGCCGCCGCCGATCCAGCTGCCGGCCAGCGTCGCCATGCCGGCCCAGGTATCGCCGGCGACGGTTTCGGGATGCAGGACGCCCATGATCCAGAACGCGGCGAAGGCGCCGATCATCACCGTGATCGATGCGCCGATGTACATCAGCAGTAGCTTGGGGCCCAGCCGCAGCACGCCGCGCAGATCGATGGTCAGCGTCAGCAGCACCAGCGCGGCCGGCAACAGCACGCGGCTGGCGACCGGGTTGTAGAGCGCGCTCGCGCTGCCGTCGATCAGGCCGACCGTGTTGTAGATGCCGGGGATGAAGTAGCACAGCAACAACGCCGGCACGTAGGTGTAGAAGCGCTTCCACGGGCCGCTCGGACGCGACGCGGTCCAGAACACGGCGGCGAGCGTCGCGGCGATCAGGCCGAACAGCACGATGTCGTTGGTGATCAGCGCCGTCGACGGCGTTGCGGGATCTGCGGCCATGGACGGCGCCTTCTATCGCCCGCCCGCTGCGCGCAGGCCGCGACGGCGGCTGCCGCGGCAAGGGCGCCGTCATCGGCGACGGCGTGGCGGCATCGTGCCACAGCGGAACCGCTGCGCAAGCGCCGTCGCGCGCCATGCATCGATCCTGCAAAGTCGGCCTGCCGTTCGCCGGCCGACGCGTGCCGGCGGACGTGATTCCGTCGGCTGTAGCGCCGTTACTGCCCTGCCATCACCCGCAGGATCTGCCCGACCAGATAGGCGATCAGCGTGCCCGTCGCGTAGCCCACCGTACCGAGCAACACGCCGACCGGTGCCAACGTCGGATGGAACGCGGCCGCCACGACCGGTGCCGAGGCCGCGGCGCCGACGTTGCCCATCGAGCCGACGCCGATGTAGAACATCGGCGCCTTGACCAGCCGCGCCGCGCCCCAGATCACCAGCACGTGCACCAGCATCCAGATCGCGCCGATGGCGATCAGTTCCAGACGGTCGAACAGCCGCATGAAATCCATCTGCATGCCGATGCACGCGATCAGGAAGTACAGGAACACGGTGCCGATACGCGATGCGCCAGCGTCTTCGAGCCTGCGGGCTTTAGTAAAGCTCAGCACCAGACCCGCCAGCGTGGAGATCAGCACGACCCAGACGAACGAGGAGTCCAGGCTGAAACGCGACGCCCACTCGAACCGGCCGAACCACGCCGACAGCGGATTGGCGATCGCATGCGCCAGACCGACGAAACCGAATGCGACCGCGACGATGATCATCAGGTCGTTCAATGTCGGAATCCGCGCGTTCGCGGCTTCATGCGCGGCGATGCGCGATTTCATCTCGTCGATCGCCGCGGTGTCCGCGCCGCTGCGCGCATCGATCTGCGCCGAGCGGTTGGCGAGGAACAGCAGCGTCGCCATCAGCAGGCTGGCCATCGCGACATCGACGACCGCGAACTGCCCGAACAACGTGGCATCGACCTCGTAGACCTCGCGCATCGCGACCATGTTGGCGCCGCCACCGATCCAGCTGCCGGCGAGCGCTGCCATGCCTTTCCAGGTATCGCCCGCGACCGCAGGCGGATGCACCCACTCCATGATCTGGAACGACACGATCGCGCCGAGCACGATGCCGACCGTGCCGGCGACGAATACGAACAGCAGCTTCGGTCCGAGCCTGAGGATGCCCTTAAGATCGATCGACAGTGTCAGCAGCACCAGCGCCGCGGGCAGCAGCACGCGGCTGGCGATCGGGTTGTAGAGGCTGTTCTGTTCGCCGTCGATCAGGCCGACGGTGTTGTAGAACGCCGGCACGAAGTAGCACAGCAGCAGCGCCGGCACCCAGGCGAAGAACTTCTTCCAGAACGGCGTGGGCCCGCTGGCGAGCCAGAAGATGAGACCCAGGGTGGCCGCGATCAGGCCGAAGAGCACGATGTCGCTGGTGATCAGCGCGGTGGACGGTGTGACGGTTTCGATCGCCATCTTGGCGGACCTCCATTCCTGGTGTTGCGGTGACGCACAGACGCGAACGGCCGGCATGCGCCGGCCGTCCGCTCAGAGCCGCTTACTCGCCGATGTGCTGCTTGAGCCAGGCGTTGACCGTGTCGTGCCACAGCACGCTGTTGTGCGGCTGCAGCACCCAGTGGTTCTCGTCCGGGAAATACAACAGCTTCGATTCGATGCCCTTGCGCTGCAGCGCGGTGAACGTCGACAGGCCCTGGTCCACCGGCACGCGGTAGTCCTTCTCGCCCTGCACGACCAGCATCGGCACCTTCCAGTTGGCGACGTGGTTGACCGGGTTCCAGCGCTCGTAGTTCTTCGGCTGGTCGAACGGCGTGCCCTTGTTCTCCCATTCGGTGAACCAGAGCTCTTCGGTGACATAGCCCATCGAGCGCGTATCGAACACGCCGTCATGGTTGACCAGACACTTGAAGGGCGCGTTGCCGCGACGGTCGAACCAGTTGCCGGCGATCCAGTTGATCATGTAGCCGCCGTAGCTCGCGCCGAGCGCGCAGGCGCGGTCGCCGTCGAGGAACGCGTACTTGTCCTGCGCGGCGGCCCAACCCTTCTGCAGATCCTCGAGCGGCTTGCCGCCCCAGTCGCCGCTGATCGCGTCGGTGAATGCCTGGCCGTAACCGGTCGAGCCGTGGAAATCGATCATCACCACCGCGTAGCCCTGCCCCGCATACGTCTGCGGATTCCAGCGGTAGCTCCAGCCGTTGCCGAAGCTGCCCTGCGGGCCGCCGTGGATCAGGAACGCGACCGGATAGGTCTGGCCTTCCTGGTAGTTCCACGGCTTGACCACGTAGCCGTAGACGGTCTCGTTGCCGGCGCCCTTGAACGAGAACTGCTCGTAGTCACCGAACGCGACATCGGGCAGGCGCTCGGCCGCGGTCGGCGTGATCTGGCGCAACTGCGCATCGGCGCCCAGCGATTGCAGCGAACCGGTGTAGAGCGTGTCGCCGCTCTGGATCGAGTTGCGGGTCAGCGCGACGGTGTCGCCTGCAATCGCGAACGATGAAATGGAGCCGTCGGCAATGAGCCTGGTGACCTCACCGCTGGCGACATCGACGCGGAACAGCGGGTACTCGCCCGTATCCTGCGCGGCGACGTAGAGCGCGCTGCCGTCGGCGGACGGGGTCACGCTGCTCGGCGAACGGTCCCACTGCGGCGCGATCTCGCGCGCCTGGCCGCTGGCGACGTCCATCGCCATCAGCGCGTAGCGGTCGGCTTCGAAACCGGGGCGTTTCATCGCGCGGTAGAACAGCGTTGCGCCATCTTCGCTGAAGACCGGGCCGGTATCCCAGGCAGGATTGGCGCTGGTGAGATTCACCGGCGCCGCCTCGCCCACCGCGTCGATGCGGTAGAGATCGAAATTGGTCGACCACGGCGCCTCGCGCCCGGCCACCTTGACGCTGGCGACGACCGAGCGGCCATCCGGCGCCCAGGTGTAGTCCTCGGCGCCACCAAAGGGCTTGCCCGGGATGTCGCCGTCGAGCGCATGGCCCAGCGCGCGCACGGTCGTGACCGCGCGGGCACGGGCGGCCGGCAGGTCGGCGACGAACAGGCGGCTCATCGTGCCGTCCTTCCAGGTATCCCAGTGGCGCACGAACAGCTGGTCATAGACCACGCCGCTGGCCTTGGCGTCCTTGGTCTCGGCGAACTTGCGCTTGGTGCACCCGAGATCGGCGGCGCACTCGCCGAAGGTGTCGGCGCTGAACGCCACGCGCGCGCCGTCGGGCGAGAGCTGGTAGCTGCCGATGTCGACCGCGACGTCGGTCAGCTGGCGCGGCGTGCCACCGGCGAGCGGCATCGAGAACAGCTGCGAACTGCCGTTCTTGCCGCTGAGGAAGAAGACGGTCTGGCCGTCGGCCGACAGCGACGGCGAATTCACGTTCCAGCCTGCCGGGGTCAGACGCTTCGGCGGGGCCATGTCGCGCGTGAGCAGGTTGCGCGTGTACAGCGCGGTTTCCGCCTTGCCCGAATCGAAGTCCAGCGTGCGCTGGGCGAACACCAGCTGGCGACCGTCGGCGGTCAACAGCGGCGCGGAGACGCGATCCAGCTTGACCAGATCGCGAACGTCGAGTCCGCGCGCGGCCTCACGTTCCTGAGCAACGGCCGGCAATGCGGCGAGCAGGCACAACGGCAACAGCGCGAGGCGCAGGGACATGGCAGGGCTCCATACAAAGAGCCCGAATGGTAGGCCGGCGCCGCGATGCTGGCAAAGCGGCGCCGGCGGGGCGTCACTGGGCGGCGCGTTGTCCGCCCAGATGCGTGGCGAAGAAGTCGAGCAGCTTCGTGTAATACGCCCGCTTGTTGTCCGCCTTGTAGAAGCCGTGACCCTCGTTGGCGACGTACATCGTCTCGACCGGAACGCCTGCGCTCCGCAGTGCGCGTTCCATGCGCCGCGTGTGTTCTATCGGCGCGATCTCGTCCTCACCGCCGGCGACCAGCAACACGGGCGCTTTGATCCGGTCCGCGATGCGGTTCGGCGATGCCGCGGTCAACGCGGCGGCATCGCTGCCGACCCACTGGTCCATCCACGTCCTGAGCCAGGCGCCGCCGCGACGATCCTCGCTGCGCATCAGCTGCAGATCGTAGACGCCGACATAGCCGACTGCGCAGCGATACAGGTCCGGCTCCTTGGCGACCCCCATCAGCGCGGCGTAGCCACCGTAGCTGCCGCCGTAGATGCAGATGCGTTGCGGATCCGCATGCCCCTGCGCGATCGCCCAGCGGGTCGCATCGGTCAGATCGTCCTGCATCGTGCCGCCCCACTGGCGGGCGCCGGCCTGCTGGAACGAACGCCCGTAGCCCCGGGAGCCGCGGAAGTTCAGCCGCAACACGGCGTAGCCGGCCTGGGTGAGCAACTGGGTGTCCTCGTCGAACGTCCATTCGTCGGCAATGCCGAACGGGCCGCCGTGCGGCAACACGATCAGAGGCAATGCCTGTCCAGCCAATGCGCTACGTGGCCTGGCGAGGTAGCCGTGCAGTGCAAGGCCGTCGCGGGCCTGTAGCGCGATCGGCTGCATGGTGGACATGCGCTCGGGATCCACCGTCCTGCGACGCGCCATCACGAACGCCGCACGCTTCTGCTCCGCGTCGTAGGTGTAGAAGCTGCCCGGATCGACGTCGCTGGTCGCCAGCAGCAGCTTGTGCCGCGCATCGCGTGTCGACGAAGCGACCTCGACCGCATGCGCCGGAAACGCCTCGTCCAGCATCGTGTAGAAGCGGGCGTCGTCGGAACTCGCGTCGAAGAACGCCTGTCGCGCGTCGGGCCCGGGATAGCGTGCGCCGACCGGCACTTCGGTGCCCGGCCGGTACAGCACTTCCGGATCGAGCACCTTGTCGATCGAAACGTCGGTGCGTGCGCGGGTGGCGATATCCATCGCCACGATCGCGTCCGGGCCGCTCGGCCGGGTGACGCGGAGATAGGCGGTGCGCTCGTCATCCGAGAAGCCCAGGGGCGTTTCGACACGGCCGCTCTGACCCTCGTGATTCAGCAGCTGCCAGTCGCTGCCGCGGCCGGTCCGATAGTAAAGCTGGCTCTGGTTGTCGCTGCCCGCCCCCACCGCGAAACGCACTTCGCCGGAGTGATCGGTTGAAAAGTCCGCGCGCGTGACCGGCACCGTCGCGACCGTGGTGCGACGCCCGGTGTAGACATCCATGCGGTCGACACGCGTGTAGGGATCGCCGGTGAACGGCGAAATACCCACGAGGATGTTGCGCGGGTCGTCCTTGAGCATGTCAATCGGCCACGCGTAGACGCGTTCCTCTTTCGGACCCGACCGGATGTTGGTGCCGACGGTTCTCGTCTCCACGCGGTAGCCGACCAGCAACTGCGCGCGCCCACCATCGACATTCATCGCATACAGCTCGCCGGTCGGCTGCGGATAGTCGCGTGCACCGAAACGCTCGGCGAGTCCGAACAGCAGGCGGTCGTCACTGGCCCACCAGAAGTCGGCGATGTGGGTGTTCTTCGGAAGCTGGAAGCTGGCGACGATCTTCTGGTCCGCGCGGTTGAGCACGGCGATCATCGAACGATCCTCGTTCGGCAGCGTGGCTGCGAAGTACTCACCCGTCGGCGATATCTTGATGCTCTGGATGCTGTCGTCCTGCACGAACGGCGCCAGATCGACTTGCGCTTGCGCGGCCGCGCCAAAGACACACGTCAACGCCAGACAGCCCCACAACAGACTCTTGCGAACCCCCATTCCCTTCCCCTTTCGCGTCCATGGATACCGGCCCCACCACGCCGCGCAGGCGGTCTTCCGGTGGTCGGTGCGCGGAGGGTAGCGGGCGGGCACCCGCCCGGCAATCGGCGTGCTGCCGATCAGCGATCCAAGGCGATCGGACAGGCCTATACTCGCGCCTTCGCCCGCCCGGATCACGGCATTGAGCGCTGTCACCGCTTCCTCCGCCGCGTCGCACGCGGATTTCCTGGGCCACCCCAAAGGCGTCTTCGTCTGCTTCTTCACCGAGATGTGGGAGCGCTTCTCGTTCTACGGGATGAAGGCACTGCTGCTGCTCTACATCCTCAAGTACCACCTGTTCGGCGACGACGCGGGTTTCGATCTGCTCGGCGCCTACGGCGGCCTGGTCTACGCGGTGCCGGTGATCGGCGGACTGCTGGCCGATCGCTATCTGGGCATGCGCAAGGCCGTGGTACTCGGCGGCGTGCTGCTGGTGCTCGGGCATCTGGGCATGGCCTACGAGGGCGAGCAGGCGCGCATCGTCGATGGCGTCGTCGTTCGCGACGAAGCCGCGTTGCAGGTGTTCTACCTGTCGCTGGCGCTGATCATCATGGGCGTCGGTTTCCTGAAGCCGAACATCTCGACGATCGTCGGCAAGCTCTACGCGCCGGAGGATCCGCGGCGCGATTCCGGGTTCACCTTGTTCTATGCCGGCATCAACGTCGGCGCGCTGTTCGCGAGCCTAGTGTGCGCGTTCCTCGGCGAGACCTACGGCTGGAAGTACGGCTTCGGCGCGGCCGGCATCGGCATGATCGCCGGGCTGATCGTCTTCATTTGGGGCCAGAAGTATCTCTACGGCCTGGCTGAACCCAACGACCCGGCGAAGCTACGCGAACGCGTCGGTCCGCTGTCGCGCGAGTGGTGGATCTATGCCGGCAGCGTTGTCGGCGCGCTGCTGGTCTGGCAGCTGATCCAGCGCACCTGGACCGTCCATGGCGCGATGCACCTGATCGCCGTCGCGCTCGCAGTGTGGTTCGTCTGGTTCCTCGTGCGCCACTGCACGAAAGTCGAGCGGCAACAGATGCTGGCGCTGGTGCTGCTGATCATTGGCGTTCTGATTTTCTTCACCCTCTACGAGCAGACCTACGGCTCCTGGGTCACGTTCACCGACCGCATGCTGACCAAGGACCTGTTCGGCCTGACGCCCGGCGATTACCGGCCGGGCATTCCGTGGGCGATCTTCGCGCTCGCCATCAGCCCGTTTCTGATGGTCACCGCGCTGCGCGCCAGCGATCGCGGCAACGGCGGGCTGGCGAAGACGGCCGTCATCGCGATGGTCGTCGCGCTGGCGATCGCGCTGGCCCACGACGTCGTGCTGGTGCCGCAGACCGCGGGCTCGCTGACCTTCCTCGGCGCGTTCTTCATCGTCGTGCTGGCCCCGGTCTTCTCGTGGCTGTGGCCGTGGCTGGACCGCCGCGGACTCAATCCGAGCAAGCCGGCGAAGATGGCGATCGGCCTGGTGTTCGCCGGCCTCGCCTTCGTGCCGCTGATGCTGGCCGCGCAGTCCGCCGGCAGCGGCGTGCTCGCCAGCGTGTGGTGGCTGGTGCTGGCGTATTTCCTTCTGGAACTGGGCGAGATGTGCCTGTCGCCGATCGGCCTGTCCGCGGTGACCCAGCTGTCGGTCGCGCGCGTCGTCGGCCTGATGATGGGCGCGTTCTGGCTGGCCACCGCGTATTCGGAAGTGCTGGCCGCGCAGTTCGGCAAGCTGACCTCGATGGAGGTGCTCGAAGGCGAAACCTTCGACATGGCGGTCGCGGCCACGCGCTACGCCGATCTGTTCCAGCTGATGCTGTGGATCGGGGTGGGCTCGGGCATCGCCTACTTCGTACTGTCGCCGCTGGTGCGGCGCTGGATGCACGGGGTGCGCTGAGGCGCGCCTTTCGCGGTCATCCGGAACAGCGTTCCCTGAAACGCGGAACCCCCGATTGCTCGGGGGGTCGTGCAGCACATCAGGCGACGCGATATCCGATCAGAACGGGATGTCGTCGTCCGAGAAGTCGTCCATGGGCGCGGGGCGCTGCTGCTGCGGTGCCTGACGCTGCGGCGGGGCGCTGCGCTGCGGGGCGTCGCCACCGCCACCGGCCGAACGCTGCGGACGGTTGCCGCGTTCGTAATTGCCACCGCCACCGCCTCCACCGCCGTCACCACGGCCACCGAGCATCTGCATCTCGTTGGCGACGATGTCGGTCGTGTACTTCTCCACGCCGTCCTGGCCGGTGTACTTGTCGTAGCGGATCTCGCCCTCGACATAGCACTGGCTGCCCTTGCGCAGGTATTCGCCGGCGATCTCGCCGAGCTTGCCGAAGAACACCACGCGGTGCCATTCGGTGCGCTCCTGCTTGTTGCCGTCCTTGTCGTTGCGCACGCTGGTGGTGGCCAGGCTGATGCGGGTCACGGCCATGCCGCCCTGGGTGTACTTGGTGTCGGGGTCGTTGCCGAGATTGCCGACCAGGATGACTTTGTTGACGCCGCGGGCCATGGGAATTCCTTGGATTGCGCCAGCTTGAGGGCCGGCGTGATGGATTTCGACATCACAGTATAAAGCGCCCTGCCCCCGCCGTCCGCGCGGTCCGCATGCGGCGCTGGGTGGCAGCCGCACGTCGCCGTCGGGCCTTGCCTATAATTCCGGGCCTGCCTGTCCCGGATCCTGCATGAACAACGTCGCCCACCCGGCCGCCCGCCTCGATCTGCCGGCGATCCAGGCCCTCGCCGCCGGCGACATGGCCGCCATCTACGCGCTGATCCGCGACCGGCTGGCCTCCGACGTGGTGCTGATCAACCAGGTCGCCGAACACATCGTCTCGGCCGGCGGCAAGCGCCTGCGGCCGATGCTGGTGATGCTGGCCGGCCGCGCGACCGGCACGATCAGTGCCGAACACCACCAGCTGGCGGCGATCGTCGAGTTCATCCACACCTCGACCCTGCTGCACGACGACGTGGTCGACGAATCCGACCTGCGCCGCGGCCGCAGCACGGCGAACGCGATCTGGGGCAACGCGGCCAGCGTGCTGGTCGGCGATTTCCTGTATTCGCGCAGCTTCCAGCTGATGGTCGAACTCGACCGCATGCCGGTGATGCGCATCCTCGCCGACACCACCAACCGCATCGCCGAAGGCGAAGTGCTGCAGCTGCTGCACGTGCGCAATCCGGACACCGACGAGGCCGCCTACCTCAACGTCATCGAGCGCAAGACCGCGGTGCTGTTCGCCGCCGGCACGAAGCTCGGCGCGCTGGCCTCCGGCGCCGACGAGGCCACGCAGCAGGCGCTGTACGACTACGGCATGCAGCTGGGCTACGCATTCCAGATCGCCGACGACGTGCTCGACTACTCGGGCGACGCCGACGCGCTGGGCAAGAACCTCGGCGACGATCTCGCCGAAGGCAAGGCCACGCTGCCGCTGATCCACGCGATGGCGCAGGCCACGCCGGATGTGCGCGCGCGTCTGCGGACCATCGTCGAGACCGGCGATACCGATGCGCTGCCCGAAGTGCTGGCCGCGATCGACGCCGCCGGCAGCCTCGACTACAGCCGCGCCCGCGCGCTCGAGTACGCCGAAGCGGCCGAACGGGCACTCGCGGGACTCGGCGACAACGCTGCCGTCGCCGCACTGCGCGGCCTGGCGCGCTACGCGGTCGAACGCGGGCACTGATGCGAGATGGCGCCGTCAGGCGCCGACCACGGCGTAGGCCAACAGAAGCACCGCGACCACCAGCGCCATCAGGATGATCACGCCGACCGGCCGGGCGAGATTGACCGTCCAGCCCAGCGCGCGCGGCACCTTCGGCACCCACAGCCGGTCATCGTCCGCGGACCGGTAAAGACCGAGCCAGCGCTGGCCGATCCAGTTGCCGGGGTCCTGCCAAGCGCGTGCGTTGCGTTCGCTGCGATCCATGTCGACGTCCTGTTCGATCGGCGTCCAGTCTCGCAGTCTGAAAGCGCGCAGATGCAGCAATCCGACCGAAGACGAAACGCCGGCGACGGACCGGACCTGGCGCCCGACCAAGCAGTTCGCCTCAGGCGATTCCGATCCCCGGAATCGCCATGATCGCATCCGGATCGAAACCGCCCAGCGCCGCGAAATGGCGGCCCCGCGTGGTGTAGTCGCGGTAGGCGCCGAAGCTGGGCGCGCCGGGCGACAGCAGCAACACGCCGACGCCGTCCAACGCCGCGCGTGCTTGCGCGATCGCCGATTCGAGATCTTCGGCCGCCGACAACGCGAACCCGGCTTCGCGTGCGACCGGTGCGAGCAGATCGAAGATGCGCGGACCGTTCTGACCCATGGTCACGATCGCGTGCGGCGCGCCCGTGCGCATCGCGTCGGCGAATGCCTGCCAGTCGAGACCACGGTCGTGGCCGCCGACCAGCAAGGCGACGCGTCGATCCCGGTAGACATCGAGCGCGGCGAGACTCGCATGCGGCGTCGTGCTGATCGAATCGTTGATCCACAACACGCCATCGCGTGTACCCAGCGGCTGCAGGCGGTGCGGCAGCGGCACGAAATCGACCGCAGCCGCGGCCAGCGGCGCGGCATCGATGCCCAAGGCTTCGATCGCGGTCAGTACACCGCAGAGATTGCCGCGATTGTGCCGGCCCGGCAGCGGCAGGCCCGAGGTGTCCATCACGGCGGTGTCGCCGCGATACAGGACCTCGCCACGCAGATGCCAGCCCTCGGGCGTGCCGAACCAGTGGATCCCGCTGTCCGGCAACACCAGCGCGGCGAGGCGTGGATCATTGGCATTGAGCACGGCAATGCGCGGCCGCGCGCGGTTCAGCAACGCCAACTTGTCGTCGACGTACTGCGCCTCGCTGCCGTGCCAGTCGAGATGTTCGGGAAAGATGTTGGTGACGACTGCGATGTCGGGCCGCACGCCGCCGGTGGCGACATCGCCGGTCTGGTAGCTCGACAGTTCGATTGCCCAGGCATCGGCGTTCGCATCGAGCAGTTCCAGCAGCGGCAGACCGATGTTGCCGGCCAGTGCCGTACGCAGGCCGTGCGCGCGCAGCAGATGCGCGAGCAGCGCGGTCGTCGTGCTCTTGCCCTTGGTGCCGGTGACGCAGACCGTGCCGGCCGCGACTTCGCCCGGCGCGGCGCGCGTGGCGAACCACAACGCGGTGCCGCCGACGAACTGCGTGCCCTGCGCCGCGGCCGCCATCGCATCGCGCGCGTACGGGCTGATTCCCGGCGACTTTACGACGACCGCACAGGCCGACAGCCGTGCGGCGTCAATGCCGGTGTCGCAGGTCAACAGCGGATCGCCGAGCGTCGCCGCATCGCTGGCTTCATCGGGGTTGCAGAACAGAGTCAGCGGCAGTGCCGGCGCGCGACTGCGGATCGCGCGCCAGGCTGCGCGGCCTTCGCGGCCCCAGCCCCACAGCGCGATGCGGCCGCCGTTGGCGGCGATCGCCTCAAGCTGCGAGATGCGCACGCAGGCGGTCCCACAGCACCTCGGGAATGCGGTGTGCGTCGTGTTCGACCGCCAGCAAGCCGGCGACATCCAGCTCGCCCGCGTCGAGCTGCGGCGCGATCTCACGGGCGAAGCGCGCGACGATCGCGTCCTCGCGCCACTCCGGACGCTTCGCCAGCGCCGCCATCGCCGCGCGCGATTCGCGACCTTCGCCGACGCATTCGAAAGGCTTGTGGTCCTGGTACTCGAGCAGCGCGTCGTAGCCCGGCACCTGCGACGCATCGTCGAGCAGATTGCGTCCGAAGATCGACACCAGACGCGGCTTGGGCATGAAGGGCGCCAGCGCGAGGAACACGAAATGGCACTTCGGGCAGATGCCGCACCAGCGGTTCACCGGCCTCTCGCCGAGCAGATGGAAGTTGCGGTTGCAGCTGGAGAAATGCGCGTCGTAGCGATCGGTCTTGGCGAACTGGCGCGCGACCGCGAGTTCCGACAGTGGGCGCAGCAGCGAGTAGTAATGCAGGTCCGCCGCGACGCGCGCCTGCACGTGATCGCCGAACGCGCGCTCGAACGCCCAGCCCTTCGACCACTGGTGATTCACTTCACGCGTCTCGCCGCCCGACGCGTCCTTGATCAGGCTGCCGTAGCTGGCCGAGCGCTCGTTGGAGAACACCACCTGATCGACGCCGTGCAGCACCGCGGCCAGCACGAGGATCGCCGAGTTGATCGCGGTGACCGGGATATGCCCGTTCCACGCGCCCTGGCGGTTGTACTCGAACAGTTCCGGCGCGATCTGGCGGCCGATGTTGAGCGTCGGCAGACCGGTGCGCTCGGCGCAGACGCGGATCAGCTGCGAGCCGCCGATCCAGCTGACAGTCTGCTCGATGCCCAGCGCGCGCAGCGCTTCGATCGATACCAGCGAATCCTTGCCGCCGCCGATCGCGACCAACGCATGCGTGCGTAGACCGAGCGCGGGCGCTCCGGCAGTCGCGACTGCGTCATGCGGAAAACGGATCTTCCCGTGCAGATCCAGCCCGTTGCGATACGCGAACTCGCCGAGCCCGTGCACGTACACGTCCTCGAGCAGCGCCGCGGTCTGCGCATCGATCGCGTAGCCCTCGATGCGGATGTCCGCCGGCACTGCAGCCTTGTAGTAGCTGACGCCGGCGATCAGGTGCAGCAGGCGCAGCGCCTGCGTCGCGGCCTGCGCACGCGCGCCGTCGAGCACGAACGGGGCGCCCGGCACGGTGACGGTTTCGATCAGCTCCGGGCCGTCGTCGAAGGCATAGCGCAGGCGCGCGACGCCGGTGGCGGCGTCGAGGTCGCAATCGATGAAACGGAAACTGCGGACTGCATTGCGGTCGAAAACAACACTCATTCCAGAACATCCTGCTGCGGCAGCTGCCGCAGGTTGTAGGTATTGGCCATGACGAAGCCGTATGCGCCGGCGTCGGCGATCAGCACGGTGTCGCCTTCGCGGGTCGCGGCGGGCAGGCGGCGGCGCGTGCCGAACACGTCACTCGATTCGCAGATCGGGCCGACGATCTCGATCGTGGCCTCGACCGTGTCATCGAGACGCGTCAGGTTGTGGATGCCGTGCCAGGCGTCGTACAGCGCCGGCCGCATCAGGCTGTGCATGCCGGCATCGACACCGACGCGGCGCGTGCCCAGCTTGTCCACGACCTGGGTCACGGTCGTCAGCAGCACGCCGGCTTCGGCGACGAGGTAGCGGCCCGGCTCGATCGCCAGGCGATAGCGCGGGTATTCGGCTTTGATCGCCGCCAGGCCTGCGGCCCAGGCCGGGATGTCGAACGGCACATCGTCGGGGCGATACGGAATCGGCAGACCGCCGCCGATGTCGATCGTGTCGACGGTACCGACCGCATCGGCGAAGCCTGCAAGTTCCGCGTAGACCTCGCGCCAGTGCGCGACGGTTTCGATGCCGCTGCCCAGATGCGCGTGGATACCGGTGATGCGCGCATCGACTTCTTCGGCCGCGATCAGGAATGCATCGAACGCGCCCAATGGTAGGCCGAATTTCGACGCTGCACCGCCGGTGACGACCTTGGCGTGGTGGCCGTCGCCGCGACCCAGATCGAGACGCAGCCACAGGTCGCGGCCGCGGAAGACGTCCGGCCAGTGGCGCAGGGCTTCGACGTTGTCGACCGTCACGGTGACGCCGCGCGCGTAAGCGGCCGCGTACTCGCTGCGCGGGGCGAAGCTCGGCGTGAACAGCACGCGCGACGGATCGAGATCCGGCAGCACGGCGAACACGTGTTCGAGCTCGCCTTGCGACACGCATTCCAGCCCGAAACCGGCATCGACCAGCGTGTGCAGGATCGCCGGATGCGGATTGGCCTTGATCGCGAAGAAGCGGCGGTCGATCGCATCGGCGCTCGACAGCGCAGCGGCGCGTTCGCGCACAGTCGGCAGGTGATAGACGTAATGCGGCCGGCCCGGCTCGGCCAGCGCCAACAGCGACTCGCGCGCGCCTTGCCACCACTGCGGCGCACGTTCGCGGCGGCCGTGGGCGATCTCGCGCCAGCTCGGGCCGAACACGGTCTCGTCATGCACCGGCATCGCGCCGCTGTCGATCAGCTCGGCATGCAGCACCGGCAGCAGTCCGTCGGCGTCGGCCTCGTCGATGACAAAGGTCAGGTTAAGATCGTTCGACGACTGCGAGATCAGATGCACGCGTTCCTTGCCGAACGTGGCCCATACATCCGAGAGTTTGTGCAGCAGCGAGCGCATGCCGCGGCCGACGAGCGTGATCGCCGCGCAGGGCGCGATGACCTTGACCCGGCAGACTTCCGCCAGATCGTCGCTCAATCGCGCGAGCACGTCGGTGCTCACGAGGTTCTCGCTGGGATCCAGCGACACGGTGACGTTGGTCTCCGACGAGCCGATCAGATCGACCGACAGACCGTGGCGCTTGAAACGTTCGAACACGTCGGCGAGGAAGCCGACCTGCTGCCACATGCCGATGCCTTCCATCGACACCAGCACGATGCCGTTGCGGCGGCTGATCGCCTTGACGCCCGGCACCGGCTCGGCGCTCGCGTCGATCGCGGTGCCCGGCAGATCGGGACGTTCGGTGTCGAGAATCGCCATCGGCACGCCGCCGTCGCGGCAGGGCTTGATCGAACGCGGATGCAGCACCTTGGCGCCGGTGGTCGCGATTTCCTGCGCTTCGGCGTAATCCAGCCGTGCGAGCAGACGTGCGTCGGGCACGTCACGCGGATTCGCGCTGAACATACCGGGCACGTCGGTCCAGATCTCGACGCGGCGTGCGCCGAGCAGCGCACCGAAGTACGCCGCCGACGTATCCGAGCCACCGCGGCCGAGAATCGCGGTGCCGCCGTCGCCATGACGGGCGATGAAGCCCTGGGTCAGCAGCATCCGCGGCGTCTGCGCAGCGAACCGCGCGCGCCAGTCGCCATCGGGTTCGCGCTGGCAGTTCACCGACAGCCGCAACGCCCAGTCGCTCTGGTTCGGCAGCGCGACCGCGTCCAGCCAGTCGCGCGCATCGCACCAGCCGAAATCCAGACCCTGCGCCGCGAGATACGCCGCGCCGATTGTCGAGGACAGCAGTTCGCCCTGGCCCAGTACCTCGGCCTGCCAGTCGAGCGTGCGCGTCGCTGCGCGTGCGTCGGTGGCCAGCGCCTGCAAGGCGGCGAGACGCGAGCCGAGCACCGCATCGACGTCCAGTTCGAGTTCGGCGACGAACGCGCGATGGCGCTCGACCAGCGCGGCGACGCGCGCAGGCGAATCCGCCGCGCCATCGGCGATCGCGGTGAGTTCGTTGGTGACGCCCGACAACGCGGAGACCACCACCAGCACGCGCGCGCCCTGCTCCAGCGCCCGGCGTTTCGCCAGTCGGCCAATGGTGTCCCAGCGGTGGCGACGCGACACCGAAGTGCCGCCGAACTTGAGCACGATCCAGCGATCGTCAGGGGGTGAGGACATCGAGGTGGGGTCTCGGATGGGGCGAAAAACAGCGCGAAGACCGGCATGCGGTGACAACGCGCGCGATGACAGGCGATTCTAAAGCAACCCCCCGCCGCACGAGAGACCCCGATGGATCGCCGTTACCTGCAGTTGGATGTGTTCGCCAACCGGCCCGGCGCCGGTAATCCGCTCGGCGTGGTCGTCGATGCCGACGGACTCGACACCGGGGCGATGCAGGCCATCGCGAACTGGACGAATCTCTCGGAAACCATCTTCCTGCTGCCGCCCGATGCCAACGCTGATTATCGCGTGCGCATCTTCACCCCACGCCAGGAACTGCCGTTCGCCGGCCATCCCAGCGTCGGCGCGGCCTGGGCAGCGTTGGATCAGGGCTTGGCGACGCCGCGCTCCGGTGCGCTGGTGCAGCAATGCGCAGCCGGTCTGTTGCCGGTACGCATCGACACGCGCGACGGCCACACGCTGCCCAGCGTGCGCGCCCCGCGCGCCGTGCACCGAGCCTCCCCTGACGGGATCGAGTCCCAGCTCGACGCCGTGCTGCAGGCGCTCGGCGCGATCGATGCGCCGCATGCGCTGCTCGACAACGGCCCGCGCTGGTGGTGCGTGGATCTCAGCTCGTCCGCCGCTGTGCGCGCACTCGCGCCGCCGCTGGCGGAGATCGCCGCGCTGTGTCTGGCCAGCGACGCCGTGGGTGTCGCGGTCTGCGGGCGCAGCGAGGCCGCCGATCACGCGCTCGTGGTGCGTGCGTTCTGCCCTGCCGACGGCGTGCCGGAAGATCCGGTGACCGGCAGCGCGAACGCCGCGATCGCCGCGTGGCTGCACATGGACCGGGCCGAGGACGGCCGCGTCGTCCGCTACGTCGCCAGCCAGGGGCGCGAACTGGGGCGCGATGGGCGTGTCGAGGTCGAAATCGACCCGGCCGGCGAGGTCTGGATCGGCGGCGCGGTGCAGGCGGTGATCCGCGGAACATTCGAGTGGTGAGCGGACCGCTACACTGTCGCGCCGCGTGACGCCCCCCGCCATGACTACCCGCCGTTTCGTCCAGGTGGACGTATTTGCCGACCGGCCCGGTGCCGGCAATCCATTGGCCGTGGTGCTCGATGCCGACGGCCTCGACGACTCCACGATGCAGGCCATCGCCCGCTGGACGCGTCTGCCCGAGACCACGTTCGTGTTCCCGGCCACGTCCGACGACGAAAGCTATCGGATCCGCATGTTCTCGCCGCGCCGCGAAGTCCCGTTCGCCGGTCATCCGAGCGTCGGCACCGCGCACGTCGTGCTCGAAGCCGGACTCGCGACGCCACGCGATGGCCTGCTGGTGCAGGACGGTATCGCCGGCAAGCTGCCGCTGGAAGTCGTCGGCGAAGGCGTGACGCGCACAATCGCCGTGCGTACGCCGCGCGCGTCGGTCATTGAGACCGCATCGGCGGACGATCCGCGCCTGCGCGACGTGCTTGCGGCGATGCCACTCGGCGCGCTGCCGCCTGTGCTGATGGATGGCGGTCGCCGCTGGTGGCTGGCCGAGCTCGCGAGCGAGGCCGACCTGCGCGCGGCGACGCCCAACTGGAATGCGATCGGCGCACTCGCCGAGGCGACCGGCAGCATGGGGCTGTGCGCATTTGCGCGCTCCAGTGACCCGGTGCATCACCTCGCAGTGCGCGCCTTCGTCGGCTCCACCGGCCATTTCGAGGATGCCGCCTCCGGCGCCGCGAACGCGACGCTGGCCGCGTGGCTGGCCGATCGCGACGCCCTCCCCGGCAGCGATGGCCGCTACCGCATCAGCCAGGGCCGCGAAGTCGGCCACGACGCGATCATCGAACTGCACGTCGACGGCAACGGCGACGTCTGGTCCGGCGGTCGCGTGCAGACCGTCGTGCGCGGGACGATCGACTGGCGCTGAGAATCACGCGCTGCTGTGCACCGTCACGCCGGCAGCACACCGCAGACACGAAAACGCCGCGCCGGTTAGCCGACGCGGCGTTTCTGCGTTCATCACTCAGCTTTCGAGTTCGGCGTCCAGCGACAGCGGCACTGCCGACAGCGCCTTCGACACCGGGCAGTTCTGCTTGGCGTCATCGGCGAGTTCGCGGAACTTCGCCGCGTCGATGCCCGGCACCTTGGCGCGCGTCTTCAGGCGGATCGAACTGATCTGCGGACCACCGTCCATCGACAGGTCGACGTCGGCGCGCGTGTCCAGCGATTCAGGCGGAAAGCCCGCTTCGGTGAGCTTGGCCGACAGCGCCATCGTGAAGCAGCCTGCATGCGCGGCAGCGATCAGCTCTTCGGGATTGGTGCCTTTCTCGTCGCCGAAACGGGTGCCGAACGCGTAGCGCGTATCCGACAGCAGGCCGCTCTGCGGCGTCGACAACGTGCCCTTGCCGGACTTCAGATCACCGGTCCAGTGGGCGGTGGCGTGACGGGCGATACCCATATGCGTGCTCCTCGAGAGTTGGACTGTGCATGTTGGACCTCCGTCCGTTACGCGCGCGTCCCTGTGATGCGACGCAGCACCTGCGCATGGACGTTGGATGCACGATGATCCGGCCATGGCACTCTCACCCTCCCTCGCCGCCGTGCTCGCCGACGCGGTGCTCGCAGTCCATGTCGGCATCGCGGTATTCGTTGTTGGCATGACGCTCGCGCTGCTGGTCGGCGGCCCGCTCGGCTGGCGCTGGGTGCGCCGAAAGTGGCTGCGCTGGCTGCACGTCGCGCTGGTCGTGGTGATCGCAGTGCAGGCCTGGCTCGGGCGCCTGTGCCCGCTGACGATCTGGGAACAGTGGCTGCGCACGCGCGCCGGACAGCAGACCTATGACGAGTCCTTCGTCGCCTACTGGTTGTCGAAAGTGCTGTTTTTCGAGGCGCCTTGGTGGACATTCGTCGCCGCCTACAGCGTGCTCGCAGTGGTGGTCGCCGGCGCCTGGATGCTGTGGCCGCCACGTCGCCGCAGTTCGCGATAGGACCGGGAAACGCAAAAGCCCTGTTTTTTTGCGGTTTCCTATTGGCGCACGTGCCACGATGCCCTACATTCCGCTTGCCGGCTCGCTCGGCCCGGACAACTCAATCATTACTCGACGAGGGAACCACACGCTCATGGCAACGAAGAAGGCCCCCACCAAGAAAGCCCCGGCCAAGAAGGCTGCTGCGCCGAAGAAGGCCGCCGCCGCAAAGCCGGCAGCACCGAAGCCGATCAAGGAAGCCCTGAGCAAGTCGGGCCTGGTCGCACACATCGCCGAATCCACCGGCGTCGTGGCGAAGGACGTGCGCGCAGTGTTCGCAGCGCTCGAAGGCGCCGTGCACGGCTCGGTCAGCAAGAAGGGCGCGGGTTCGTTCACCCTCCCCGGCCTGCTGAAGATCACGTCGGTCAGCGTGCCGGCCAAGCCGAAGCGCAAGGGCATCAACCCCTTCACCAAGGAAGAGCAGTGGTTCGCTGCCAAGCCCGCCTCGGTCAAGGTCAAGGTGCGCCCGCTCAAGAAGCTCAAGGACGCCGCCGCCTGATTCCAGGCGCCACGTGTCTTTCGATCGGGACGGCCTTGGCCGTCCCGATTTCGTTTCAGGGTTCCCTCGACGGCTGGGCCGTCCCGATTTCGGTTGGGGGACGTGCGCGATGCGACGCCTCCCCCCGTCTTCTTCGAATGCGATGCTCACCCGGTTCTGAACGCTTTGCCCGGCGACGCAAACCGTGCACATCCGGTGAACGTTTGCCGCCGCATGCTCGGCGC
Source organism: Luteimonas fraxinea (assembly GCF_021233355.1). Classification (NCBI taxonomy): domain Bacteria; kingdom Pseudomonadati; phylum Pseudomonadota; class Gammaproteobacteria; order Lysobacterales; family Lysobacteraceae; genus Luteimonas; species Luteimonas fraxinea. The sequence continues at coordinate 621,985 of NZ_CP089507.1, forward strand.
CGTTTTCTCCCTACCGATGGATATCGAACGATGAGCTTCCAGGGCTTCCTCAATCATCTGCTCACCTCGCAGGCCGGCGGCAAGCCCGGCAGCAGCCTGCTCAATGCGGATTTCGGCAAGGGCGCGGCCACCGGCGGCGCGCTGGGCTTGCTGCTCGGCAAGAACAAGAAGACCCGCAAGGTCGCGACCTACGGCGGTCTCGCCGCGATCGGCGTCATGGCCTACAAGGCCTACGGCGATTACCAGAAGCAGCAGGCCGGTGCGTCCACCGTTGCCCCGCAGACCGTCGACCGCCTGCCCGCGCCGCAGGTCGACATCCACAGCCAGGCGATCCTCAAGGCGCTGGTCGCCGCCGCGAAGGCCGACGGCCATATCGACGCGCGCGAGCGCGAAGTCATCGAAGGCGAATTCAAGCGCATCGATGAAGGCGCCGACGTGCAGCGCTGGCTGCACGCGGAACTGGAAAAGCCGCTGGATCCTGCCGAAGTCGCCAGCGCTGCGACCACGCCCGAAATCGCGTCGGAAATGTATCTGGCAAGCGTGCTCGTCGCCGACGAGACCAGCTTCATGGAACGCAGCTATCTCGACGAACTCGCGCGCCAGCTCAAGCTCGCGCCCGAGCTCAAGACGCGGCTCGAACAGGAAGTGAAAGAGAACGCGCAGGCGCGTTGATCCTGCTGCGCGTGCCCGGAACGGCCTGCCGATCGCAGGCCGTTCTGCATTGCGCGACCCGCTGCACTGACTCCGGCTTCGCGCACGGTCTGCGACGCTGACGTCATGTCCGAGCCCGATCCCACACCCGGTTCCACCCCACCGGCCGCACCGAAACCTGCACGTAAGCCGCGCCGCGATTACACGCCGCAGCTGCGCGCCACGCTGGGTTTCGTGTTCTGGGCCGCATTGTTCACGGCCGTCGGCTACTGGGCCTGGCACCAGCCGTTCATGGCCAAGCCGCGCGCGATTGCCACGCTGTCTGCCACCCCTGCGCCGGAATCGCTGCCGATGCCGGTCGATGGCGTACGTGCATCGCGCGTCGCCGACACCTACGGCGCGCCGCGTGGGCGCGACCGCCAGCACGAAGGCGTCGACATCTTTGCGCCGCGCGGTACGCCGGTGCGCAGCACGACCGAGGGCCTCGTCGTCGGCGTGCGCGAAAGCGGTCTCGGCGGCAAACAGGTCTGGGTCATGGGTCCCGGCCGGCAGCGCCATTACTACGCGCATCTCGACGGCTTCGCGGATCTGCTCGAGGTCGGCGATCTGGTGCGGCCGGGCGATGCCCTCGGCGTCGTCGGCGATACCGGCAACGCACGCGGCACGCCACCGCATCTGCATTACGGCGTCTACGCCAGTGACGGTGCGTTCGACCCGCTGCCGCTGTTGCGCGGGCACAGTGCCGACAACGGCGACGCGGCGCGCTAGCATCCGATTGATGCCGCGCTTGCGGCGCTGGGGAGAGCCGGATGTCGCATCGCGCGTGGTGGCTGGTCATCGCGACCATCGTGTTGCTCGGCATCGCCGTGGCGGTGCAGGAAGGCCTGCGTCGCAATGCGGACGACGTGTCGTCGCCGGATGCGCCGGGCGCCACCGCGCCAGATTCGTCCGACGCATCGCCTGCCGCGGCGATTGCTGCCGGAAACGCCGAACTGCGCGCAGCGCACGATACCGCGATGCAGGACGCCGTCTCGGCCGTGCATGCCTATCTCGCTGCACTGTTCAAGGACGACCGCAGCGAAGCCGACGCGTTGTGGATCCACGGCCGTCCTGCATCACAGGGCGAAGCGGACCTGCGCACGCTCGAAGACGTGCCCGGCTTGCGCGTCGACAACGAACGGCCGCAGCCACTCGATGCCACGCCGGTCCCTACCGCGCTGCGCATTCCGGTGCATCTGCGCATCGGCGGACAGGGACCGCTGCGTCGCTACAGCGGGTATTACGATCTGCGCCGCGACGGCGAGACCTGGCGGATCACCGCGGCGTCCATCGATCCGTCACCCGCGCAACGCTAATCTGGTCCACGCGAAACGCCTCTTCGGACACCCTGCAATGGACAAACGGTTCTGGATCTGCGGCTTCACCATCTCCGCCACCGCGTTGGCGCTGGGCTTCTTCGTGCACGGTCTGCTGCTGCGAGACGACTATCTCGCCCTCGCCCACCTGTTCCGCCCGCAGACCGACGCGAACGCGCAGGTCGGCTGGATCCTTCTGGCCTACGTCTCGCTGGGACTTGCGATGACCTGGCTCTACCGCTGGCTGCCGCCGCCCCATCGCAGCAAGCGCTGGCACGGCGCGCGTTTCGGCCTGGCGATCGCGCTGGTGTCGTTCGTGCCCTGGCATCTGCTGGCGCACGCGGGTCAGCCGTTCCCGCTGGCGCTGTCGCTCAAGCAGGTCGCCTTCGACGTGATCGCGATGCTGCTGCTCGGCCTATTGCTCGCGTGGCTGCAGCCGCACCGCCGGCCGCTGGCACCCGCGCCGGACTGACGCGCCGCTAATCCCGTATTCACGGCGCCTGCGTAGGGTGCCTCCATCGTCGTTCCGGAGCGTGCCATGCGCCGTCCCCTGTACTTGTCCGCCGCAGCCCTGCTGCTGCTCATCGTCACTGCCTGTACCTCGCTGGGTGTTGTCTCGGCCTGGCTCAACGACCAGGTCGCGTTCACCACGCCGCAGTTGCAGCGCCAGCTCGACACGCGGTTTCCGCGCACCTTCGACAAGCTCGGCGGGCTGGTGTCGGTCACGCTCGACAATCCGCGCCTGACGATTCCGCAGGGCGATCGCCGGTTGCGACTGGACTTCGATCTCGGCGTTGGCGGCGTGGCCGCGGACGATCGCCCGGGCCGTCTCGCCCTGCTGAGCGGTCTGCGCTACGACCCCGCGACCCGCGGCCTGCATCTCGAAGATCCCGAACTGCTGCAGTTCGACCTGCCCGGGTCGAATGCCCTGCTCAAGGGCGGTGCGCGCGGCATCGTCAACAGCCTGCTGTCGGAGTACGCGCGCAGCGAACCGGTCTATCGCCTCGACGACGACCTGCTGTCGAAGCTGCCTTCCGGCAAGCGCATCGGCAACGTCGACATCACCGATGGCCGCGTGGTGGTGCACCTTGCGCGCTGATCGCGGCTTCGTGCGTCGCGGCGCCACGCTGGCGATCGCATTCGCTCTGGTGTGCGCACTCGGCGCCTGCGACCGCGACGCGGCACGCGCCGATGCTGCGGCGTCCGGCCAGGCCGCCGACGGTCCGCTGCCGCAGCCGCAACAGAACGCGGGCGGCGTTACCGGCCTGAGCGGAGAGCCGGGCCCCGGCAACATTCCGCTCGGCGGCGAACAGCCGCTGCCCGAAGCCGGCATCGAGGAAAGCGCGCTGCTGCCACTCGAAGACAATCCGGAAACCGGCCTCACCGGCGTACCGGGCGAAGCCGCCGTCGCCGGTCCCGAGCCGACGCCCGAAGAAGCCTCCGCGGTGATCCGCACCTACTACGCCGCGATCAACGCGGTCGACTACGCGCGCGCCTACGCACTGTGGTCCGACGGCGGCCGCGCCAGCGGCCAATCGCCCGAACAGTTCGCGGCAGGCTTCGGCGACACCTCGGTGGTGATGGTCGACATCGGCGCACCGGGCGCAGTCGAAGCCGCCGCCGGTTCGCGCTTCATCGAAGTGCCTGTGTCGCTCCGCGCCCAACAGACCGACGGCAGCAGCCGCCGCTTCGAAGGACGCTACGTCCTGCGCCGCGCGATGGTCGACGGCGCCAGCGACGCGCAACGCGCATGGCGGATCGCGTCGGCGGATCTGCGGGAAGTGTCTTTGGCGCCGTGACTCTTGAGCCCCTCTCCCTCTGGGAGAGGGGTTGGGGTGAGGGTTGCTTTTGCCCGTGCCCCTGAGCCCAAGCCTGAAAGCAAGTGCTCTCGGCAAAGCCCCTTCCCTCACCCCACCATCGGCATCCGCCGATGGTCCTCCCGTCTCCCTGAGGTGGAGGGGCATTGGTGTCTTCCGCCTGCGACGGAAGACCGCTTTATTTCTTGGGCTGCAGCATCGTGCCGGTGCACTTCTTCGAACCACAGCGGCAGCCCCACAGCTTCTTGAGCGTCGGCGTATGCCGCTCCGCGAGGGTGATGCCGTAGTTGTAGGCCAGCTCTTCACCGGCCGCGATGTCACGCGTCGCTTCGATGAAGACCTTGTCCTTGTGCCGGCGCTCCTTCGGATCTTCCTGTACCACCGCTTCGCAGTTCGGGGCGCAGCTATGGTTGATCCAGCGCGCGATGTTGCCGTCCTCGTTCGCGTCGATGACGTAGTCATCGTTGAGCGTGAAGAGGAAGGTGTGGCCGTCCTCGTCGATGTCGCCGTACTGGGAATCGACGTCGTCGTGCGTGCGCAGCAGACCCTTGTAGCGAACGATCCGCTCGCCCTTGGCGATGGCCTCGGTCGCGAACACACCGTTGCCGTGGATGCTCGACAGACGCGCCTCGATCTTCTTCGGCGTCTTGGGCTTCTTCGGCGTCTTGGGCATTGCGGATTCCACGGCAGAGTGAGCCCGCATTGTGTCCAACAACCCGTCGAGCCGCCAGCGCAGGCGCATCGCGGCAACGCCTTGCGATGAACGCCCGCCGCCCACCACATTGAGCTGCCGGACGCAAAAGCGTACAATTTTGGTCCGCTTTCCTTCGACGCTCCCCCGGTCGCCCCCGCCCGCAATGCTCCGTGTCACCAAGCTCACTGATTACGCCACCGTCGTTCTGACCGTGCTCGCCGCACGGCCGCAGGTGGTGATGAGTGCGGCCGATCTGGCGGAACAATCGGGCCTCGAAGCGCCGACGGTCAGCAAGCTGCTCAAGCCGCTGGCGCAGGCGGGTCTGGTCGAAGGCTTCCGCGGCGCCAACGGCGGGTATCGCCTGGCACGTGAGGCCGCGGCCATCAGCCTGGTGGAGATCGTCGAGGCCATGGAAGGGCCGCTTGCGATGACCGAGTGCAGCCTGCACGACGGTCAATGCGGCATTTCCGAGCAGTGCGGCGTGCGCGGCAACTGGCGCCGGATCAACGACGTGGTGGCCGATGCGCTGCGCGCCGTGAGCCTGGCGCAGATGCTCGACGACGCGCCGCGTCCTCAACCCATTTCCACCGCCGGTGGGACGAAGCGCATCGACGCCCGTCTCGCCCGCGCTTAGACAGTAGGCAGCCCCCATGGCCACCGACATCGCAGAACCGATTGCGAACGCAGAAATCCACGAGCAGCTCGGCCGTCGCTACGACGCCGGCTTCGTCACCGATATCGAGTCCGACAGCTTTCCGCCCGGCCTCGACGAGGACGTCGTCCGTGCCTTGTCGGCGAAGAAGGAAGAGCCGCAGTGGATGACCGACTGGCGCCTCGCCGCCTATCGCCACTGGCTGACCATGCCGGTGCCGCACTGGGCGAAGCTGTCGATCGCACCGATCGATTTCCAATCGGTCAGCTACTACTCCGCGCCCAAGGCGAAGTACGCCTCGCTCGACGATGTGCCCAAGGAACTGCTCGACACCTACGACAAGCTCGGCGTGCCGCTGCATGAGCGCGCGCGTCTTGCCGGCGTCGCCGTCGACGCGGTGTTCGATTCGGTCTCGGTCGGCACGACGTTCAAGAAGGAACTCGCCGAGAAGGGCGTGATCTTCTGCTCGATGTCCGAAGCGATCCAGGACCATCCCGAGCTGGTGAAGCAGTACCTCGGCAGCGTGGTGCCGGTCGGCGACAACTATTTCGCCGCACTGAACTCGGCCGTGTTCTCCGATGGCAGCTTCGTGTTCATTCCCAAGGGCGTGCGTTGCCCGATGGAATTGAGCACCTACTTCCGCATCAACGCCGGCCACACCGGCCAGTTCGAGCGCACGTTGATCATCTGCGAGGACAAGGCCTACGTGTCCTATCTCGAAGGCTGCACCGCACCGATGCGCGACGAGAACCAGCTGCATGCAGCGGTCGTCGAACTGGTCGCACTGGAAGACGCCGAGATCAAGTACTCGACGGTGCAGAACTGGTACCCCGGCGACGAGAACGGCAAGGGCGGCATCTACAACTTCGTGACCAAGCGTGCGGAATGCCGCGGCGATCGCAGCCGCGTGGTCTGGGCGCAGGTCGAGACCGGGTCGGCGATCACCTGGAAGTACCCGTCCTGCGTGCTGCTCGGTGACGACTCAAGCGGCGAGTTCCATTCGGTCGCGCTGACGCATCACCGCCAGCAGGCCGACACCGGCACCAAGATGATCCACGTCGGCAAGCGCACCAAGTCGAAGATCGTCAGCAAGGGCATCAGCGCCGGTCGCGGGCAGAACACCTATCGCGGCCTGGTCAAAATCGGTGCGGGCGCCGAGGGTGCGCGCAACTACACCCAGTGCGATTCGCTGCTGATCGGCAAGCAGTGCGGCGCGCACACGTTCCCGTACATCGAGGTCAAGCACCCCGGTGCGACCGTCGAGCACGAAGCCACCACCTCCAAGATCAGCGACGACCAGCTGTTCTACTGCCGCACGCGCGGCATCAGCGAAGAAGACGCGGTCAGCCTGATCGTCGACGGCTTCTGCAAGCAGGTGTTCCGCGAACTGCCGATGGAGTTCGCCGTCGAGGCCAAGAAGCTGCTCGACGTGTCGCTGGAAGGTTCGGTCGGCTGACACCGCGGCCGGCCCACGGGCCGGCGACGCACCTGTTCTTCGACGCAGCGTCATCGCGCCGGTTCTCTTTCTCTTCTTCGAATACCGACACCCATGCTCAATATCGACAACCTGCACGCCTCCATCCACGAGCGCGAAATCCTCAAGGGTCTTTCGCTGCACGTGAAGCCGGGCGAAGTCCACGCGATCATGGGGCCCAACGGCGCCGGCAAGTCGACGCTGGGCAACCTGCTCGCCGGTCGCGACGGTTACGAGGTCACCGACGGCACGGTCGCATTCCAAGGCCAGGATCTGCTGGCGCTCGAACCCGAAGAGCGTGCCGCGGCCGGCGTGTTCCTCGCGTTCCAGTATCCGGTCGAGATTCCGGGCGTGAACAACACCTACTTCCTGCGCAGCGCACTTAACGCGCAGCGCAAGGCGCGCGGTGAGGAAGAACTCGATTCGATGCAGTTCCTCAAGCTAGTGCGCGAGAAGCTGGCTGTGCTGCACCTCGACGACCGCCTGCTGCACCGCGGCGTCAACGAAGGCTTCTCGGGCGGCGAGAAGAAGCGCAACGAGATCTTCCAGCTGGCCGTGCTCGAGCCGAAGCTGGCGATCCTCGACGAGACCGACTCGGGTCTCGACATCGACGCGCTGAAGAACGTCGCCGACGGCGTCAATGCACTGCGTTCGCCCGACCGCGCCTTTATCGTGATCACGCACTACCAGCGCCTGCTCGACTACATCAAGCCCGACGTCGTGCACGTGCTGGCTGACGGCCGCATCGTGCAGACCGGGGGTCCGGAACTCGCGCTGCAGCTCGAAGAGAAGGGCTACACCTGGATCAAGGACCGCGTCGCGCCGGAGACCGCTGCCTGATGAGTGCCCTGCTCGACTCTCTCGCCGCCGGTTTCGATGGCGACGCCGCACGTCGCGCGGCCCTCGACGCGACGCTCGCGACCGGCCTGCCCGGCCCGCGCAGCGAAGCCTGGAAGTACACCTCGCTGCGCGCGCTGGAACGTCGCAGCTTCGTCGCGCCGCAGGCCGATGCCACCGTCGATGCGGATCTGCTGGCCGCGATTCCTGCGCCGCGTCTGGTGTTCGTCAACGGCCGTCTGTCTGCCACCCTGTCCGATGCAGGCGTCGCCACTCCCGGCCTGTCGATCGGCACGCTCGCCGATGCCGGCACGCTGCCGGACATCGACAATCGCGACGATGCCGTCTTCGCCCGTCTCAACGGCGCACTTGCACGCGACGGTGCTTCGATCTCCGTCGAGGCCAGCGCCCGCATCGAGGCCCCCGTGCATCTGGTGTTCGTCGGCGCGCCTGCCGAGGGCGATCTCGCCTGGCATCTGCGCCACCACGTCGTGCTCGGCGAAGGTGCGACGCTGGCGCTCGTCGAACATCATCTCGACACCGGCGCGCACCGCCATCTCGACAACACCATCATCTCGCTACGCGTCGCCGACCGTGCCGAACTGCACCACGTGCGCCTGCAGCACCGCGGCATCGGCGCGACCAGCTTCCTGCGCACCGACGCCGAGCTGCAGGCCGCATCGGTCTACACCCGCGTCGATGTCGAGGCCGGCGGCGCGCTGTCGCGCCACGAGCTCGATGTGCGCCTGCTCGGCGACGACGCGCGCCTGACCGCGAACGGTGTGCTGCTGGCCGGCGGTCGTGCGCATGTCGACACGCGCCTGGGCATCCGCCACATCGCGAAGAACACCGCCTGCGAACTCAAGTGGCGCGGCATCGGCGACCAGCGTGGTCGCGTCGTGTTCCATGGCGGTATCACCATCGATGCCGGCGCCGATGGCACCGACGCGCGCCTGTCGAACAAGAACCTGCTGCTGTCGCCCACGGCTGAGATCGACACCCAGCCGGTGCTGGTGATCCATGCCGACGAAGTGCAGGCCGCGCATGGCGCGACGGTCGGCCAGCTCGACCCGGGCGCGTTGTTCTATCTGCGTTCGCGCGGTCTGCCGGCATCGGATGCCCAGCGTCTGCTGACCGCCGCGTTCGTGCGCGAGCCGCTGTCGACGATCACCGATCCCGTCCTGCGTGCACACGCCGAAGCCGGTCTGGATCGCGTGCTGTCCGGACTCGCCCTCGTATGAGCACCACGCTGCCGCCGCTGACGCCGCCGTTCGATGCGCCCAGCGCACCGGTCGCGCATGACGGCAGCGTCGACTGGGCCGCAGTGCGCGCGGATTTTCCGCTGCTGCTGCGCGAAGTCCACGGCAAGCCGCTGATCTACTTCGACAACGCGAATACCGGCCAGAAGCCGGCGTCGGTGATCGACGCGGTAGACGGTTTCTACCGGCGGCAGAACGCCAACGTCAGCCGCGCGGTGCACCAGCTCGGCACCGAGGCGACCGAGGCCTACGAGGGCACGCGCACCAAGCTCGCGCGGTTCCTCAACGTGCGCAGTGACGAACTCGTGCTGTGCAGCGGAACGACGTTCGCGATCAATCTGGTTGCCTGGTCGTGGGCGCTGCCGCGGCTCAAGGCCGGCGACACGATCCTCGTCTCGCGCATGGAGCATCACGCCAACATCGTGCCGTGGCAGCTCGTCGCCGAGCGCACGGGTGCGACCGTGCGCGTGGCCGAAATCCTCGAAGACGGCACACTCGACCTCGACGCGCTGCGCCGCGCGATGACGCCCGACGTCAAGCTGCTGGCGCTGACCCAGGTTTCCAACGTGCTCGGCACGGTGAATCCGGTCCGCGAGATTTGCCGCGACGCCCGCAAGCGCGGCATCGTCACCGTCATCGACGGCTCGCAGGCCGTGCCGCACCGCCGCGTCGATGTCGCCGCGCTCGGCTGCGACTTCTATGCGTTCACCGGCCACAAGATGTGCGGGCCGACCGGCACCGGCGCACTGTGGGCGCGCCGCGAGCATCTGCAGGCCATGCCGCCGTTCCTCGGTGGCGGCGAGATGATCAAGGAAGTCAGCTTCGGGAAGACGGTCTACAACGACCCGCCGCACCGCTTCGAAGCCGGCACACCGAACATCGCCGGCTTCGTCGGGCTCGGCGCCGCGGTCGACTATCTTGAGCGGCTCGGCATGGATCACGTCGAACGCCGCGAGGCCGAACTGCTGGCGCATCTCACCGAATCGCTGCAGGAGATCGATGGCCTGCGCATCTTCGGCACCGCGTCGGACAAGGCCGCGGTCGTGGCGTTCCTGATCGAAGGCGCGCACGCGCACGATCTCGCCACGCTGCTGGATCTCGAAGGCGTCGCGATCCGCTCCGGCCAGCACTGCGCGCACCCGCTGCTGCAGTTCTACGGCGTCGCCGCCACGTGCCGCGCATCGCCCGCGTTCTACAACACGCACGAAGAAGTCGACGCCTTCGTCGCCGCCCTGCGCAAGGTGCGCACGCTGCTCGTTTGAGGCTGCGCCTGCATCACCCTGCAGCCACGCGCGCAAGCGCGCAGTCATCGCGGGATAATGGCAGCGTCACGACTTCAGCCGCCGCCATGTCCGCTCCCGTGTTCCGCACCGCCACGCCGATCGACGTTCCTGCCCTCGTCACCCTGGTGACGTCCGCGTATCGCGGCGAATCCAGCCGCAGCGGCTGGACCACCGAGGCCGACCTGCTCGATGGCGCACGTATCGATCCCGACGTGCTGGCGCACGACATCGTCCGCGCCGACAGCCGCGTCGTCGTGATCGATGGCGACAACGGACGCCCGCTCGCCTGCGCGCATGTTGCGATCGAGGACGGCGTCGGCTACTTCGGCATGTTCGCGGTCGATCCCACGCTGCAGGGCCGCGGCACCGGCGACGCGCTGTTGCGCGAGTGCGAACGCATCGCCCGCGACGAATGGCGCCTGCCCGCCATGCGCATGACCGTCATCGACGTGCGCGATGCGCTGATCGCGTTCTACGTGCGCCGCGGCTATCGCCGCACCGGCGTGCACAAGCCGTTTCCGTACGGCGACACCCGCTTCGGCAGTCCGCGCCGCGATGACCTGCGCTTCGAAGTGCTGGAGAAGACCTTCGGAGTCACCCCATGAGCGAAACCTGGACCTTCGTCTGCGCCACCGGCGAGCTGCTGCCTGGCGAGATGCGCACCACCTTCGACGAGATCACCAGCGTGCCGATCATCGTCTTCAATCTCGACGGCGATCTCTACGCGCTCGAAGACCAGTGCAGCCACGAGGATTTCGGCCTGTCGAGCGGCGGCGAGTTCGATGCGTCCCTGGGCACCATCGAATGCGTGCTGCACGGCGCGAAGTTCGACGTGCGCGATGGTCGCGCCCTGTGCGCGCCTGCGTACGAGCCGGTGGCGAAGTTTCCGACCAGGGTCGAGCACGGCGGCGTGTGGACCCGCGACGACCGCGATTGAGGCGCGCTGGGCACCAAAGCGAACGATTCGTCCGCATCACCCTGCGCTAACCAGAATCGTTACCCTTTGATGTCGAGAATCATTCTCGGTTAAGATCCAGTGATTGGGCGAGGGTGCCCGCAGGGGAAGCAGGCGTGCCGCAGGGCATCCGATCACTGACGGAACAGTTCGGCGCACATGTGCGCCCGGGTGCCGACGCCGTGCGCGCCGTGGCGCTCGGTCTCCTGTTTCTGCTGCTCTGGGCGGCCACCTTGGGGCCGGCCGCGATGGCAGTGACCCTGTCCAGCGGCGTGTCCGCGCAGAGCGTCTCTATCGAACATGGCGGCGAGACGCCGCCCACGCCGGACACGACGCCGTCGTTGTCGTCTAGCCGGACGACACCGCGTCTGCACCTGCCTGCTGCCGACTCCGCATTCGCTGCCACCGCGATGCCGGGCCTGCCTGCATCGCGACGCCGACGGCTCGCGCGTCGTCTGCGACCGGCGGTTGCCCCGCCCCACCACAGTCCGCCTCGCCGCCAGCACCGCGGCCGCGCGCCGCCCCGCTGATTCCGGATTCCGCCGGCCTGTGCCGGCGCCCCGCATCGCGCATGCCCGCTACCGGGCGTGACGCGCTGCGGCCTGTCGCATGTCCGCACGCGCACCCCACTCCGGCCAGCCGACGCCACGCCGCGTTTCGATACCGTCCAACGAGACCTCCATGACCCGTTTTCCGATCCGTCATCCGCTCGCCATCGCCCTGCTGGGCCTGCTGTCCGCGCCCGTCTTCGCCGATAACGCGACTGCCAATCCGGCCACCGACTTCGACACCATCGTCGTCACCGCCGCCGGATTCGAGCAGAAGCTCACCGATGCGCCGGCGAGCATCAGCGTCATCACCCAGGAAGACCTGACCAAGCGTCCGTACATGACGCTGCTGGACGCGGTGCGCGACATCGAAGGCATCGACGTCGGCGAGACGCGCGACAAGACCGGACAGGGTTCGATCTCGATGCGCGGCATGGGCTCGGACTACACGCTGATCCTCGTGGACGGCAAGCGCCAGAACAACCACGGCGACATCTACCCGAACAACTTCGGCGGCAACCAGTTCAACCACATCCCGCCGCTGGATGCGATCGAGCGCATCGAAGTCATCCGCGGACCCGCGTCCACGCTGTACGGCGCCGACGCGATGGGCGGCGTCATCAACATCATCACCAAGAAGGTGCTCGACGCGTGGCACGGCTCGGCGACGGTCAGCCGTTCGTTCGAGGACAGCGAGTTCGGTGACGACACCACGGTCGATGCCTTCGTGACCGGCCCGCTGATTCCCGGCGTGCTGAACCTTAGCGCGCGCGCCAGCTGGTACGACCGCGACGCGTCCAACCCGGTCTATGCGCCGATCGTCGATCCCGATGGCAACGAGCGTACGCGCGGGCTCGGTTTCGGCGGCGGCGGCAAGACCGTCGACAACACCAACAAGGCCGGCGGCATCACGCTGGCCTGGATGCCGACCGAGAACCAGAGCCTGACGCTGGACTACGACACCTCGCGCCAGGAGTACGACAACGCGATCAAGATCAACGACCAGGGCCTCGAGGAATATCCGGTCGGCACGGTCGACAACATCAACAGCATCTTCACCGCCGGCAACTTCTGCCTCGGCGCCGCTGGCGCGAACGCGAACGCCTGTCGCGCGAACGGCGGCACATGGGCACGTCGTGCCAACCCGCGCGTCGGCTACGGCGCGGTGCAGGAGTTCACCCGCGATGCGTGGTCGTTGACCCACGAAGGTCGCTGGGGCTTCGGCAACAGCTTCGTCTCGCTGTCGCACGTGGCGACCAACAATGACGGCCGCACCATGCCGTTCACCGTCGACGAGCGCGCCGAGCTGCTGCGGATGATCGACGGCACCGGCCCTTACGCCGGCCTGCCGCTGGCCGAGCGTCGCGCGCTCGCCGAATCGACGTTCCTGCCGCGTCCCAAGCGCACGCTCGAGAGCGCGCAGTACACGCTCGACGCCAAGCTCGACATCCCGTTCCAGCTCGCCGGCGAACACATCGCCGTGCTCGGCGCGCAGGTGATCCAGGGTGAGCTGACCGACGGCATCTTCGGCATCGAAAGCGGCACGCCGGGCCTGAAGCAGGAACACAACATGTACTCGCTGTTCGCCGAGGACACCTGGACCATCACCGAGCCTTTCGCGCTCACCGCCGGTCTGCGCTGGGACGACCACGAGGTCTTCGGCAACCACCTCAGCCCGCGTCTGTACGGCGTCTACACCGTGAGCCCGCAGTGGACGGTCAAGGGCGGCGTCAGCACCGGCTTCAAGACGCCCAAGACCACCCAGCTCTATGACGGCGTGACCGGCTTCGGCGCACAGGGCACTTCGCCGATGTTCGGCAACCCGGACCTGCAGCCCGAGACCAGCACCAGCAGCGAACTGGCGGTCTACTGGCAGAGCCCGGACGGCCACAACTTCAACCTGACGCTGTTCCACAACGAGTTCGAGGACAAGATCGCATCCCAGTCCTGCGGTCCCGGCACGACGCTCACCTGCACCAGCGCCGGCGAGTACGCCGACATCGGCTACGCGTCGAGCAGCAAGACGGTGAACATCGACAAGGTGGTGATCCAAGGCGCCGAAGTCGCCGGTCGCTGGCAGATCAGCGACGCGTTCGGCTTCCGCGCGAACTACACCTTCACCGACAGCGAGCAGAAGAGTGGCAGCGAAGCGGGTCTCCCGCTCGGCAACAGCGCGCGCCACATGGCCAACGCAACGCTGGACTGGCAGGCGAGCGAGCGCTTCAACCTGTTCCTGACCGCGGAAGCCCGCTCGGAACGGTATCGGGGCCTGCACGTCATCACCGGCGAAGTGCTGACGTACAAGGACTACGAAGTGCTGCACCTCGGCGCGTCGTTCAAGCTCAGCGAATCGATCACGCTCAACGGACGCATCAACAACCTGCTCGATCGCGACTTCACGACCTACGACACCGAGTTCCGCGACCTCGACGGCACCCCGGGCTTCGACGGCACCAACGAAATCCTCTACTACGACCACTACAACAACAAGGACAAGGCACGCGGCCTCTGGCTGAGCGTCAACGTCCGCTTCTGAGTGATCCCAGGCCACGGCGCCCTGCACGGGCGTCGGGTTTGTTGCACCGCCGGGCTTGTTGCATCGAACAACACGCGCCCGCTCCGTCGATCCGGGGCGGGCGTTTTCGTCTCGCACGCAGTGGAGCTACTACGGGAAGTCAAGGCGACTACGGGCAGTTCGGTTCAATGACCGGAGCAGACGCCCGCCCTCTCGGACCGCAACAGTCGTTCCCCTGCACAACGTCGCTCGGATTGGTTCCGAGCAAAACGCATCCCGCGAGCCGAGCAGCGATCGCGTCGTGGAGAACCACTGCGAGCGCGCGCGTTGCCGGTATGCGTCTTCTTCGCTTCGCGCACTGCGAGCGCCTGCGTCGCCGATGGAAGTCTTCTTCGCTCCGGCACTGCGAGCGATCGCGTTATCGATAAGCGTCTTCTTCGCGACGGCTACGCTGTGACCCCCGCGGATATCCGATTACAGCTCAAAGGACTCAAGGCGCAGTTACCTGACTTTCCGCAGCTACCGGACCTTCCCTGGAACGTCCGGGGCTTTCGTCGCGGCAGCAGTCGATACAAGAATTCAGAGCCCCTCTCCCTCCCGGAGAGGGGTTGGGGTGAGGGCCGAAGATCGCAGATCTGCAGCAGCCGTAAGTTCGACAAAGCTGCAGATCGGATGCATGTGGATATCCACAACGGCCGCCCAATCAGTGCGCAGCTGGGCAGTGACCCTACACCTGCAAATCCGGAGATCGAATCGGCGAAAGCGCGACAGGCTGGAACCGGGTCAACACCACTTCCCCACCACCGTCCAGCACGTAGCGGAACCGTCCGTCCGGCGCGCGCAGCACGAGCGTGTCGCCACGTTCGAGCGCCCGCGTATCGCCCGCAACGAGTCGCGCATGACCCGCGAGCACGTGGACCAGCCAGCAGTCGCCGGGATCCACGAACACGACCATCGTCCCGACCAACGGCCGATGCCAGGTCGACGCCTCGACCCGGTCCGGACGCCACATCAGATTCAGCGCGCTGACGCCGGGACCGGCAGGCTCGCCCTGAAGCGCCCGCTCGCCGGAGAAACGCAGCCGCGCGTGTGGCGGCTGCAGATCCGACACCTGCCCGTCATCGAAGCGCAGTGTCAGTCCATCACCGGTCCGCAACATCAGCTCCCGTTCGACACCTTCGAACTTGGAAAACGCCGCAGCCTGTTCGATCTCCGCGATCGACAACCGCCAGATCCACGCCTCATTACCGACGCCTGACTCGACGTGGATCTCCTTGGTCCACCCCAGACCATTGCGCCAACGCACGCGCTGCGCATTCTGCGCATCGATCCGCTGGACAGAAGACAGCTCGCTTGAAGACGTCTCACTCATGCGAGCAGTCTAGAACTTCGAACCCGCGAACTCCGCAGTCATCTGGAACCGCACTCACATTCAACCTTACATAAAGCGGGCAACGCTCTGGTCAGGGCGCTCTTCGTTCGACAGGCGTTGCGCGTTCTACAAGAGCACTTCGTGCTTTGCTCTCTTCCTAGAAGTGAGGCATGGGACACAAGGCGCCAGAAGCCAAGAGCCAAAGGCCAAGAGCCAACAGCCAAGAGCCAGGCGGAAGCGTGAGCCCTAGCCCCGAGCCATAAGACGTAGAACCTCGAACGCTTGAGCGAGGTGGCGTGGGAAAAAATGTTTGCCAGCAGAGCCCGGCGCTTTGCCTCGGAGATCGGCACGCCGCCCACGCATCCACCCTCGGACACACTAAGCGACGGCTCGCGCACGACCCAGCCTCGAATGACGACGCGGCCATGCGACGCACATCAGCAGTAAGCACCAGCTCCGGACAATGCCGCGAGTACAAACCCCGATGGTTTTCGAGGCGCGCGTTGGACACTGCTGCGCAATCCAGTCAACCGGCGACGACGCGGAGCGTGGTGTACAACCAAGTGAGGCCATCTATTGCCGTCGAAGGGCGCGCGATCGACTTCCGACTCAAAGTCACCGGCCGCAGCCTCACGTACCCGGTCGGCACTCTTGCTCGATCAGCAGTACAGCCTGCGCTTCGAAATAACCCAGGCTTCGCTGCACTTACACTTGCACTTGCACTTGCACCTGCACCGCATTTCCGCATGCGCTGCGTTTCCGCCTCCGCTGCGCTGTCGACGGGACCCGCTCACAAAACGGTTGCCCAGCCGGGCATCCTTGGGCCGGTTCGCGCCAATCAGATCGCGCAAGGTGGGACTGCACTTGAGCGCATTCCGACTGCAGACGCCCAAAACAGGGTCGCCCGCTTCGCATCCAATGCGAGGCGGGCGACGGTTACGTCCCTGTAGCGGCATCCTGCCGGTCCCGTGGAGCGTCCTGCTCCTCGCCTGACGCCGGCACTCCCTGTGCCAACGTCAGCGATGGGTCAAAGTCAGCGCAGTTGCGCTGCCCCCTTGTTCCCGGCTGCGGCGGGCGGGCTGGGTGCCCGCGTCACGCCAGCCTGCGATCCGGCGGCACCGACCTCGATACGATCGACGTTGTGCTCGACGGTCCGCAACCCGATGCCTTTCACCTGCGCCAGTTGCTCGGCGCTTCGGAACGGCCCGTTTTCATCCCTGTAGGCCACGATGGCTTCTGCCTTGGCCTGTCCCACGTTGTGCAGCACGCGTGCCAGCGTGGCTGCATCCGCGGTGTTGATGTTGACCTTTTGCACGGTTTCGTTTGCGAGTGCGGTACCTGCCAACAGCAGTGAAAGGCACAGCGACGCAAGCACGGCTCGGATCGACTTCATGTCCTGAACTCCTTGGTATTGGGTGGATTCCATTCCCGACTGGCGATTCATTCGTCCTTGCCGGTACAGCCAGTCTTCCCAACACCACGCAGACAGAATATCCGCGGCACTGCTGGGCCGTAGCCAGCCGAACGCCCGAGCCGTTGTAGGAAAATTCCTACACACGGGTCCGCGATAGAATTGGGGTTTACGCACACTGGAAACCCGAATGGACAGCAGCCAGACCGACCGTTTCGTCGGCGCCAAGTGGGACGACGAGATCGTCCCCCAGCTCGTCGAATACATCCGGATCCCCAACAAGTCGCCGATGTTCGACGCGGACTGGGTCGCCAACGGCCATATGGAACGCGCGGTCGAACTGATGTCGGGCTGGGCCCAGGCCCAGGCGATCCCCGGCATGGTGCTGGACGTGGTCCGCCTCGAAGGCCGCACGCCGCTGATCTTCATCGAAATTCCGGCGGCGAACGGCGGCAGCGACGACGACTGCGTGCTGCTTTACGGCCATCTCGACAAGCAGCCGGAAATGACCGGCTGGGACAAAGACCTCGGCCCGTGGAAGCCAGTGCTGCGCGACGGCAAGCTGTACGGCCGCGGTGGCGCCGATGACGGTTACGCGATCTATGGCTCGCTGACCGCAATCCTGGCGCTGCACGAGCAGGGCCTCCCGCACGCGCGCTGCGTGGTGCTGATCGAAGCCTGCGAGGAATCGGGCAGCTACGACCTGCCTGCCTATGTCGACCATCTCGCCGATCGCATCGGCAAGCCGTCGCTGGTGGTGTGCCTGGACTCGGGCTGCGGCAACTACGACCAGCTGTGGTGCACGACCTCGCTGCGCGGCCTCGCCGGCGGCAACCTGATGGTCAAGGTGCTCGACGAAGGCGTGCATTCGGGCGATGCGTCCGGCGTCGTGCCGTCGAGCTTCCGTCTGCTGCGACAGCTGCTGTCGCGCATCGAGGACGAAGTGACCGGCCGCATCCTGGTCGACGGCCTGCATGCCGACATTCCGGCCGAACGCCTGGAACAGGCCCGCCGCGCCGCCGAAGTGCTCGATACCGCGATCTACGACAAGTTCCCGCTCACCGGCGCGCTCCAGCCGATGTTCCCGAAGGGTGCGGATGGCCAAGTGTCGGAAGATCTGTCGAAGCTGGTGCTCAACCGCACCTGGCGCCCGGCGTTGTCGGTGACCGGCGTCGACGGCATTCCGTCGCTGCAGTCGGCCGGCAACGTGCTGCGCCCGCACACCGCGGTAAAGCTGTCGCTGCGCCTGCCGCCGACCGTCGACGGCAAGCGTGCCGGCGAACTGCTGCAGGAAGTACTGCTGGCCGATCCGCCGAACGGTGCGACCGTGACGCTCGCCCTGGAGAAGGCCGCGACCGGCTGGAATGCACCGGCGATGTCGCCGTGGCTCACGAAGGCGATCGACGACGCCAGCCAGGCGTTCTTCGACAAGCCGGCGATGTACATGGGCGAAGGTGGCTCGATCCCGTTCATGGGCATGCTCGGCGAGAAGTTCCCCGGCGCGCAGTTCATGATCACCGGCGTGCTGGGCCCGCATTCCAACGCGCACGGCCCCAACGAATTCCTGCACATCGAGATGGGCAAGCGCGTGACCAGCTGCGTCGCCCGCGTGCTCGTCGAGCATCACCACGCAGGCCAGCGCGGCGAGACCACAGGCGCTGCGGTGGTCGCAGACAGCGGTACGCGACACGGCGATCACGGTTGCTGCTGAGGTAAGCGAGGGCCGGCGTATTCGCCGGCCCAAACGCCTGCTGCGT
Source organism: Luteimonas fraxinea (assembly GCF_021233355.1). Classification (NCBI taxonomy): domain Bacteria; kingdom Pseudomonadati; phylum Pseudomonadota; class Gammaproteobacteria; order Lysobacterales; family Lysobacteraceae; genus Luteimonas; species Luteimonas fraxinea. The sequence goes on from NZ_CP089507.1 coordinate 640,565, forward strand.
GTGGCACGACGACCGGGTAAGGTGGCGCTGACGCCGCCCCCACGGAGTCTGGCGATGACGATGCGTTCGATTGCCCTGCTGCTGTGCCTTGTGCTGCCGACATTTGTGTCGGCCGAAGACCTCGTCCTCCGCAACGCGTCCTACGATCCGACGCGCGAATTCTATGTCGACTACAACCGCATGTTCGCTGCCCATTGGCGGCAAGGCGGTGGTGGCGATGTCGAGGTGCTGCAGACGCATGGCGGCTCCGGGGCGCAGGCTGATGCGGTGATCGCGGGCGAGCCGGCGGATGTCGTGACACTCGCGCTCGCGGCAGATGTGGACCGGATCGCGTCTGCGGGACTGCTGGATGCGGACTGGCGCAGGCAGATACTCCACGGCAGCGTGCCCTATACCTCGACCGTGGTCTTCCTCGTGCGCAAGGGCAACCCGAAGCACATCGCCGACTGGAACGATCTGGTCGGGGATGTCCAAGTGGTGACCGCGGATCCGAAGACGTCCGGTGTCGCGCGCTGGAGCTATCTCGCAGCGTGGACCTGGGCCGCGCGGACGTATCGTGATGGCGAACGCGTGCTGGACTACATGCGCGGGCTCTACGCCAAGGTGCCGGTGCTCGACCGCGGCGCGCGGGGCGCCCGCGACACCTTCGTCGAGCGCGACATCGGCGATGTGCTGCTGGCGTGGGAAAACGAAGCGCTGCGCGTGCTGGCCGATCCGCAGACCAGCCAGGCGTTCGAGATCGTCTATCCGAGCATCAGCATCCGCGCCGAGCCGGTGGTCGCGGTGGTCGACCGCAACGCCGATGCGCACGGCGTGCGCGCGGTGGCCGAGGCGTATGTCGAAACGCTGTACACACCGGCGGCGCAACGGCTGGTCGCGCAGCACCATTTCCGCCCGATTCTGCGCGACGGCGTGCCGCCTTCGCAGCTCGCGCGTTTCCGATCGCTGCCCATGGTCACCGTCGACGAGGCGTTCGGCGGCTGGTCGAAGGCGCAGGCCACGCACTTCGCCGATGGCGGCCTGTACGACCGCATCCGCGCCGCGCCGACGCGCTGAACGTCAGCGCGCGTCCTGCGCCGGGGTGGCCGGCAGTTCGCCACCGCGGCGACGCATGATCCAGTTGAACAGCGGCGTCGCCATCAGCGTGGTGACGATCGCCATCAGCACCAGGATCGAGAACAGGCCCTGTTTGATCACACCGGCCTGCAGGCCGATGTTGATCAGGATCAGCTCCATCAGGCCGCGGGCGTTCATCAGCGCGCCGATCGCCTGCGCATCGCGCGGGCTCTCACCGGCCATACGCGCTGCTGCCCAGCAGGCCAGCCCCTTGCCGGCGAACGAGACGAGCAGGATCGCGCCCGCCGCGAGCAGCAGCTGCGGTTCCAGCACCATGCCCAGATCCGTCTTCAGGCCCGAGAAGGTGAAGAACATCGGCAGGAAGAACACGACGACAAAGGGCTGCAGCGTGTCGCGGACCTTCTCCACCAGCGCGCCCTTGGGCATGCAGGCGCCGAGCAGGAAACCGCCGAACACCGCATGGATGCCGATCGCATCCATCAGCCACGCGCTGAGGCAGAACAGGATCAGCATGACCGCGAGCATCGTCGCGCTGAGCGGCGCATCGGGGCGTACGGCATCGGCGAGCTTGCGCAGCAGTTTGCGCCCGACGAGCAGCATGAAGACTGCATAGGCGATGCCGCCACCGATCGCCCACCACGCGCTGTCCCAGCTGCCGCCGAAGCTGGCGAGCACGATCGCGAGAATGCACCACGCTGCCGCATCGTCGACTGCGCCCGCGGTCAGCGCGAGCGTGCCCAGAGGACTACCGGCGAGGCCGCGCTCGTGGATGATCCGCGCGAGCATCGGGAACGCCGTGATCGCGATCGCCGCGCCGAGGAACAGCGATGCATCGGACACGCGCACGTTCTCGGCGAACAGATTCGGAATGCCCAGCAGCCACGGCGCGATCAGGAACGCCAGTGCGAACGGCACCACGATGCCGGCGATCGAGACCGCGAATGCGCCGCGGAAGCGCGACCGGAAATGGTCGCTCCGGAATTCGGTGCCGACCAGGAACATGTAGAGGCCCACGCCGAACTGCGCGAACACATACAGCGTGTCGAGCGTTTGCGCAGGAAACAGCGCTGCCTGCAGCTCGGGCAGCATCCAGCCGAGCAGCGACGGCCCGAGCGTGACGCCGGCGATCATCTCGCCGACCACCTGCGGCTGACCGAGGCGCTGCGCCAGGCGGCCGACCAGACGACAGACCAGCAGGATCACCGCGGCCTGCAGGAAGAAGAACACGGACAACTGGGCGGTCGGCATCGAAAGAGCTCCAACGCCACAGCGGCGCGCGGCGATGATGCGCTGCTGCGGGCCGCGGGTAAATGGATTTCCGCAGGCCTACAACGCAGAAGACCCGCACTGGGCGGGCCTTCGACGTTCCTGCAATGGTGGCCGGGGAGGGAATCGAACCCCCGACACGGGGATTTTCAATCCCCTGCTCTACCAACTGAGCTACCCGGCCACTGCGGGAGGCGCATGATACGGGGCAGGCTCGCAGACGGCAACCGTTTTTCGAAAACTCGTGTCGAGCGCCGCATTCGAGGCCATCCCACTCAGCGGCCAATGACTGGCGACGCGTTAACATCGGCCTCCACCCGCAACCGGAGTGCCGCGCATGAAACCGTGGAAACTGCTGACGATCCTGCTGCTGGCCGGCGCCCTCGCCGCCTGCGTGACCGGGCAGCGTCGCGTGTCGGAACCTACCGCGAGCATCCAGCAGCTGACCGTCGGCGCCGACGGCAACTGGTCGGTCGATTTGCGCCTGCAGAACTACAGCAGCATTCCGATGCGCTTCGAATCGATCCGCTTCGCGGTCTCGGTCGACGGGGTCTCTGCGGGCACGCTGGAAGACGCCACGACGCTGACGATCGGCCCCGAGTCGGCCGACATCCTGAGCCTGCGCATCGCGCCGTCCGCGGAGGGCCGGTTGCATGCGGCCGACGCACTCGCCGCGGGTCGCTCGCTGAACTACCGGATCGACGGCAGCATCCGCGCCGCGCCCGACGATCGTGGCAGCGCACGGGACTACACGGTGCGCCGCGACAGCACCCTGAACCCCGTCCCGGGCCTGCCCGGCGTGATGCGCTGACGCCGCCGCCTCCTTCCACCGATACGAACACGCACACGAGCCAGACTGACGCATGAGCACCTACCACGCCCCGTTGACCGACATCCGCTTCGCGCTGCACGACGTGCTGCAGGTCGAGTCCCTGTTCTCCACACTCGGCTTCGACGACGCCAACCGCGAGACCGTCGATGCCGTGCTCGACGAGTGCGCGCGCATGTGCGAGACCGTGCTCGCGCCGCTGAACCGCATCGGCGACGAACAGGGCGTGCGTTTCGACAAGGCCACCGGCGCAGTCACCACGCCCGACGGCTTCAAGGCCGCCTACGACCAGTTCGCCGAGGGCGGCTGGACCGGCATGAGCGCGCCGACCGAGTTCGGTGGCATGAACATGCCGCACGCGATCGGCATCTGCCTCGAGGAAATGATCGACGCCGCCAACCTCGCGTGGAGCAACTTCCCGCTGCTGTCGCACGGCGCCGTCAATGCGCTGCGCCACCACGGCGAGGACTGGCAGAAGGAAGTCTTCCTCAAACCGCTGATCGCCGGCACTTGGACCGGCACCATGTGTCTGACCGAGCCGCAATGCGGCACCGATCTCGGCCTGCTGAAGACGCGCGCCGAGCCGGCCGAAGACGGCACGTACGCGATCACCGGCACCAAGATCTTCATCACCGCCGGCGAGCACGACCTCACCGACAACATCATCCATCTGGTGCTCGCGCGTCTGCCGGATGCACCCGCGGGCAGCAAGGGCATCTCGCTTTTCATAGTGCCGAAGATCCAGGTCGCACGCGACGGCACCGTGGGCGAGCGCAATGCCGTGCGCTGCGGCGCGGTCGAACACAAGATGGGCATACACGGCTCCGCGACCTGCGTGATGAATTTCGACGGCGCGCAGGGCTATCTCATCGGCCAGCCGCACAAGGGCCTGATGGCGATGTTTACGATGATGAACACCGCGCGCCTCGGCGTCGGTGTGCAGGGTCTGGGCCTCGCGACGCGCGCCTACGAGAACGCGCTGCGCTACGCGCGCGAGCGTCTGCAGTCGCGTGCGCTGTCGGGTCCGAAGCTGCCGTCGAAGCCGGCCGATCCGATCCTCGTCCAGCCCGACGTACGCCGCATGCTGCTGACCTGCAAGTCGCTGACCGAAGGCGGCCGCCTGCTGGCGTACCACGCCGGTTCGCTGGTCGACAGCGCCGAACTCGCCGGCGACGATGCCGCGCGCAAGGAGGCCGACGATCTGCTCGGCTTCCTGACGCCGATCGTCAAGGGCTGCCTGACCGAGTGGGGCAACGAGTGCACCTACCACGCACTGCAATGCTTCGGCGGCCACGGTTACATCGCCGAGCACGGCATCGAGCAGCTGGCCCGCGACGCGCGCATCACCACGCTCTACGAGGGCACGACCGGCATCCAGGCGCTGGACCTGATGGGCCGCAAGACCCTGCAGCTGCAGGGCGCGGGTTTGCGCGTGTTCCTCGGCATGATCGAACGCTTCTGCGTCGAGCACGCGAACGATGCGGCGCTGGCCGAGTTCATCGAGCCGCTGCGGGCGAAGGCCGGCGAGTGGCAGGCGCTGACGCGTTCGATCGCCGAGCGCGCCGCGGCCGATCCCGAGGAAATCGGCGCGGCCGCCTACGACTACCTGTTCTACTCCGGCTACGTGACGCTGGCCTACTGGTGGGCGCGCAGCGTCGCGGTGGCCGACGCGTCGTCGCGTCCGGAGACCTTCAAGGCCGGCAAGCGCGAGACTGCCCGCTTCTACTTCACCCGCATCCTGCCGCGCACGCTGAGCCATGCGGCGGCGATCGCGAGTGGCCCGGCTTCGCTGCTGTCGATCGCCGACGAGGCCCTCGACAGCTGAGGTCCTGCGCGCACGTCGCGACTGCCAGCTGGCGTCGCGACGTGCACGTGATCCATTGCACAAAGTGTCATCGATCGGGTATATGCTCGGTCGCAATGGAGGCAGACAGCGCGATCACACGCCTGATCCCCGCCGGCGCTGCAAACGCGCTGGATTCCGGAGTCTCCTCCGCACTTTCTGATCACGCCCCGCGTCGCGATGCAGTCCGCCTGCTCGCCCTCGACGCGCACGGCCGTGCGCTCAACTGGATCAGCTGGCAGGACGCGGCGTGTCTGTACGCGCGCGGCGCCGTTGCCTGGACGCTGGGCGATCCCTGCATGACCGTGCACGGCGGCATGTGCCGCGCGACCGGGCAGCAGAGCCGCATGGATCTGCATCCGATCATCGCCGGCCGCAGCCACGTGCGCCCGAGTGCGATCGATCCGACGCCCGCGCTGACCAACACCGCCCTGTTCGCTCGCGACTACCATTTGTGTCTGTACTGCGGTCGGCGTGCCGGCCGGCAGACGCTGACTCGCGATCACGTCGAACCGCTGTCGCGCGGCGGTCTCGACATCTGGGAGAACGTGGTCACCGCGTGCTTCCAATGCAATTCTCGCAAGGGCGCGCGCACGCCGCAGGAGGCTTCGATGCCGCTGCTGGCGGTACCGTTCCGGCCGAGCTGGATCGAGCATCTGATCCTCAGCAACCGCAACATCCTCGCCGACCAGATGGCGTTCCTCAGCACCCATCTGCCAAAACGCGATCGCGGCGGATGACCGCGCGCCACGTGTCGCGTGCGCTGCACAGCATGCGTGGCACTGGATACACTTCATGGATAGCGCGCCTCGCGCCGCGCCGCCCGGTATCTCCTGCATGACCCTGACCATCGCCCTGAGCGGAATGGACACCGCCACCGAAACCGCATTGCGCGCGGCCTTCGCCGGTGCCAATGCCCAGCTCGGCGAACCGTTCCTGCTCGTCGCCGAGCCCGATGCCGAACACGTCATCGTCGACATGGACAGCATGTACGGCCCGATGAGCTGGCTGCGCCTGCATGCGGCGGGCAAGCAGATCGTCGGCCTGACCTCGGCGCCACGCGTGCAGACCCATTTCCGTCTCGGGCGTCCGTTCGACGACAACGCGATGGCCGCACTGCTGCGCGAGATCGCGGCCATGCGGGACATCGTGCTGGGCACTCAGATCCCGACGCCGGCGCCTGACGTGCCTGCAGCTGCGACGGCCGTGACGCCAGTCGCCGTTGCACGCGAAGCAGAGATTCCGCAGGCCGTGCCCGAGATAGCTTCAGTGGTTGCGACCGTCGAGACCGAGGTCACGATTCCCGAGCCTGAAGACGTGCTGGAAACAGCACCCGCTGCGGAACCAGAGCCGCCAGCAGCACCCGAAGACGCCGCGGTCGCGCCGGAGCCGGAGCCCGAACCGGAACGCGCCCTGCCCTTCGCGACCTGGATCGATGCAGGCGTGCTGCGCGGCCGCCGTCGCTATCGCCGCGAAACCGGCCCGACGCTCTGGCTCGATTTCGACGCGCAGCAGTACCACGGGCCGACCACGCTCAAGCCGTTGAGCCAGTACTTCGACGGCCCGATCGAGCGCGATGCGATCGAGCCCGTCGACGATGTGACCTGGTCGCGCGAAGCGCAGGCCTCCGGCGCACCGCAGCCGCTGCTGCGTCTGGTCTGGCTGGGCGGCCTGCTGGCCGGCAACGGCACGCTCGCGCCGGAACACGACCCGGATGCGCGATACCAGCTGAACAAGTGGCCGCAGACCGAGCGCGAGTACCCACGTCATTTCCGCATCGCCACCGCGATGATGAAAGGCCCGGCCACGCTCGACGAGATCATCAAGGCCAGCGGCCTGCCGTCGGACGAAGTGGTCCGGTTCGTGAACGCCAACCTCGCCACGGGCTATGCCGAACCGCTGGTCGAAGCGACCGAGGCGGTCGACGAACCCGCGCGCCCGGGCGGTTTCTTCTCCCGCCTGCGGCGTCGCTGAAGGCCCTGAACGCCCGGTTTCCATGACAGGCCGGTGACGCCAGCCGCGGGGCCGCGGCGTACAATTAGCGGATGATCGACTCCACGCGCTATCCGCGCCTTGCGCGCATCGACGCGCCGTCCGACCTCCGCCAGTTCGACGAAACCGAACTGCCCGCGATCGCCGACGAACTGCGCGCCTATCTCATCGAATCCGTCGGCAAGAGCGGCGGCCATTTCGGCGCCGGCCTCGGCGTGATCGAACTGACGACGGTCCTGCATTACATGTACGACACGCCGCACGACCGCGTCGTCTGGGACGTCGGCCATCAGACCTATCCGCACAAGATCCTGACCGGCCGCCGCGACCGCATCCACACGGTCAAGCAGAAGGACGGCGTGGCGCCGTTCCCGAAGCGCGAAGAGTCCGAGTACGACACCTTTGGTGTCGGCCATTCGTCGACCTCGATCTCGGCCGCGCTGGGCATGGCGATCGCCAATGCGCAGGCCGGCAACGACCGCCGCGTGGTCGCGGTGATCGGCGACGGCGCGATGACCGCCGGCATGGTCTACGAGGCGCTCAACCACGCCGGCGGCATGGAGCCCGAGCCCGACGTGCTGGTGGTGCTCAACGACAACCGCATGTCGATCAGCGAAGCCGTCGGCGGGCTGACCAAGATGCTGGGGCGCGCGACCGGCAACCGCACGCTCAATGCGCTGCGCGAAGGCGGCAAGAAGCTGCTCGGCGACAAGAACAATCCGACCGCGAAGTTCGTGCGTCGCTGGGAAGAACACTGGAAGGGCATGTTCGTGCCGTCCACGCTGTTCGAGGAAATGGGCTTCCACTACACCGGCCCGATCGACGGCCACGACGTCAAGGCACTGGTCGAGACGATGAAGACGCTCAAGGGCCTGAAGGGTCCGCAGCTGCTGCACGTCATCACGACGAAGGGCAAGGGCTACGGACTCGCCGAAGGCGACCAGATCGGCTATCACGCCGTCTCCCCGTTCGACCCGGACAAGGGCCTGGTTGCCAAGAGTGGTGCCAAGAAGCCGACCTATACCGACGTATTCGGCGACTGGATCTGCGACATGGCTGCCGCCGATCCGCTGCTCCTCGGTATCACGCCGGCGATGCGCGAGGGCTCGGGCCTGGTGCGTTTCAGCAAGGCATACCCGGCGCGCTACTTCGACACCGCCATCGCCGAACAGCATGCGGTGACGCTGGCCGCGGGCATGGCCTGCGAGGGTGCCAAACCGGTGGTCGCGATCTATTCGACCTTCCTGCAGCGCGCCTACGACCAGTTGGTCCACGACGTCGCGGTGCAGAAGCTCGATGTGCTGTTCGCGATCGACCGCGGTGGCGTCGTCGGTCCGGACGGCGCCACGCATGCCGGCAACCTCGACCTGAGCTTCCTGCGCTGCGTGCCGCACATGGTGATCATGGCGCCGGCCGACGAAAACGAATGCCGCGCGATGCTGACGACCGGCTTTCGCCACGAAGGCCCGGCCGCGGTGCGTTATCCGCGCGGCACCGGTCCCGGCGTTGCGATCGACACGACGCTCGACACCCTGCCGATCGGCAAGGCCGACCTGCGACGCCGCGGTTCGCGCATTGCGCTGCTGGCGTTCGGCGCGATCGTGCCGGCCGCCGAACAGGTTGGCGAGGCGCTCGGTCTGACCGTCGTCAACATGCGTTTCGTGCGTCCGCTCGACCGCGCCCTGCTGCTGGAACTGGCGAAGACCCACGATGGCTTCGTGACGTTAGAAGACAACGTCGTTGCCGGCGGCGCCGGTTCGGGTGTCGCCGAGTTGCTCAATGCCGAAGGCGTCACGATGCCGGTGCTGCACCTCGGCCTGCCGGATGCGTTCCAGCATCACGCCAGTCGTGAGGATCTGCTCGCCGAAGCAGGACTCGATGTCGACGGCATCCGCGACGCGGTCCTGCGCCGCTGGCCGGAACTGCGCAGCGGCGGCGCGGCATTGCAGGCCGCTGCCGCGGGCTGAGCGAACGGGCCCGCGACTGCGAGCCCTTCTTGTCAGGGCGTCACGGCTTCTTTTGACGCATCGCCGTCCACGTCTTCGAAAACGTCTGATTCGTCCGGCGCGAGCACGGTGTAGCCGCGCGCGCGCAACGCGTCGAGTTGTCCATCGGCGCGCAGCAAGGAATCGATCGGCACCGTCGCGAAGACGACCGGGTGTTCGGCCATCGCGGCGTCGACCTTCGACAGCCAGGCGGCGCTGACCTTCGACTGGATATCCGCCATGCCCAGCTCGCGCGCGGTCTCGCTCGCGGTCCATGCGGACAGGCAGGTCATGACCTGTGCCCGCGCGTCGGGCATGCCGCGCAAGGTATCGAGATCGCCAACCGCCCACGCGTTCGCGCGTGCGGCGATGCGCGGCAGATCGTTCTCGATGATGTCCAGCGTGCCGCGCACACACGCGATGTCCTCGGGCTTGAGCGTCTCGCGACGGAACGTCGCCAATGCACCGCGCGGATCGTCGATCTTCAACTGCAGGATCGTCGGCGTGAGTTCCATGCCACGCGCCTTGAGCGCGTCCTCGATCACGGGACCGATGATCCCACCCTCGCGAAGGCCGTTGCGCTCCAGCGCCGCGCGATACAACTGGTAGACCGCGATGAAAGGCCGCTTGCGCTCGATGCCACGATCGCGCCCGATGTAGCGTTCCTTCAGCGCCACCCAGCGCGCATAGAGATCCGGCGGCAGCAGCTCGTCCAGTGTGGCGCCATCAGGATTGCGCATCGCCCGGAATGCGGACGGCGCGAGCGTCAGCTTGTTGAAGAATCCGATGTCCGCGCCCCACTGCGCCCCCGGCGGCCCGAGCGCGACGCCCGCCTCGGCGAGCACTTCACGCACCTCGTCCGCGCGCCACGTGATGCCCGCGGGCAGCGGCGACTGTGTGCCGAGAATTTAGAGCGTGTGTCCGTCATCGCGCCGCACCCGCCACAGGCCCGGGCCGGGCTGCACACCGGTCACGACGACGGTGTCCATGTCGCGGACGTCGGGTGTATCGGACTGCGCGGCGGGCGCAGGCGATGCAGCCGGAGCCTCCTGTGCCTGCGTGGTGGGGGCCATCGATGCCGATGCCATTGCGAACGCGAGCAACCCAACACCGAATCGCTTGTCCATCAGCCAGACTCGTTCAAGAAGATGAAGGCTGAGCATACGAAGCCGCCTTCCCGAACGCGCATGACATTCGGCACAGCGTCGGCGTTCTGTTCAGCGTCGCGGCGTGCGAAGACCGTCAGGCCCGCAAAGCGCGCACACCTCGCCCACACCGGCATCGTTACGGTGCGACATCCCCCGTAACGGAAGATCATCATGACGATCGACAACGACCAGCGCCGCATCCTGCGCGACATCGATGCGACAACGCCCATCAGCGAATCGGAGACCGACTGGGCCGTCAATGCGGGCTATGCCGTGCTTGCCGAAGACGGTGACATCGATCTCACGAAAGAAGGGCGCGCGCTGCTGGATCCGGCCTGACGCGACCATCGATACGCCCACAAACAGAACGGCCCGCGCTTGCGCATGGGCCGTTCGGATGTCGCATGTTTTGGTCGGGGTAGCCGGATTTGAACCGACGACCACTTGTCCCCCAGACAAGTGCGCTACCAGGCTGCGCTATACCCCGGAATCTGGAAATTATACCGTCTGGCGGGCGTTTCGCCCATCCATGTGACGCGGCGTGCTCAGCGCTTCAGCAACTGCAGCACGTCCTCGAGCTCCATGCGCACCTGGCGCACGATCTGGCTGCTCAGCGCGGACTCCTGCTTGGCTCCCTCGCCCTCCAGACGCAGGCGTGCACCGCCGATCGTATAGCCCTGTTCGTACAGCAGGCCGCGGATCTGGCGCACCATCAGCACGTCGTGCCGCTGGTAGTACCGGCGGTTGCCGCGGCGCTTGACCGGGCTCAGGCTCGGAAATTCCGTCTCCCAGTAACGCAGCACGTGCGGCTTGACGTCGCACAGCTCGCTGACCTCACCGATCGTGAAATAGCGCTTCGCCGGGATCGGCGGCAGTTCGCGGTTGCTGCCCGGATCAAGCATGTGCGGCGCCCACCGAGCCGGTATAGGCCTCGACACGTTCCTTGAGCTTCTGGCCCGGACGGAAGGTCACAACGGTGCGCGCGGAGATCGGAATCTCCTCACCGGTCTTGGGATTGCGACCCGGACGCTCGTTCTTGCGGCGCAGGTCGAAATTGCCGAAGCCCGACAGCTTGACCTGACGGCCCTGCTGCAGCGCATCGCGCAGCACGTCGAAGAAGGCGTCGACGAATTCCTTCGCCTCGCGCTTGTTCAAGCCGACTTCCTCGTAGAGTTTCTCGGCCATGTCCGCCTTCGTCAGTGCCACGCAGCAATCCCCCTGTGAGGCCTCAGCCCCGGATCTTCGCGTCGTGTTCGCGCGCGAGCGCGGCCACCACGTCCGCAACGACAGCATCGACATCGCGATCGGTCAGAGTGCGTGAACTTTCCTGCAGAATCAAGCCCATGGCGAGACTCCTGAACCCCGTTTCGACCCCCTGCCCGGCATAACGGTCGAACAGGCGCACGTCGGCCAGCAGCGGTCCGGCGCTCGCACGCACGGTGGTTTCAAGAGCCGACCAGTCGACCGATTCCGGCGCGACGATCGCCAGATCGCGACGCACCGACGGGAACTTCGACAGCCCGGTCACCCGTGGCAGCGGACGTACCTGCAGCGCGGACGCGTCGAGTTCGAACGCCACCACAGGCACGTCGATGTCGAGCGCGCGCAGCAGGCGCGGGTGCAGCTCGCCGATCCAGCCCACACGCGCGCCGTCGCGCAGCACGTCGGCCGAGCGACCGGGATGGCCGTGCGCCGTGGTCGAACGCGCGAAGATGAGCGTCGCGCCCGCGACTGCGGCCAGCGCTTCGAGATCGCCCTTGAGATCGAAGTAATCGACCGGACGCGTGGCATCGCCCCACTGCTCAACGCCGGCATCGCCGGCAACCGCGGCGGCCACGCGCAAGGTCTCGACGGGTGCGGCTCCGGCAGAGTTCGCCTGCGCGAAGACCTTGCCGATTTCGAAAAGGCGCACGCGCTCCTGCTGGCGCGCGAGGTTGCGCGCGAGCGTGGACACCAGGCCCGGCAGCAATGCGGTGCGCATGACGCCGAGTTCGGCGCTCAGCGGATTGGCCAGCGGCACGCTGCCGGCATCCGCCTGCCAGGTCGCGAGCAGCGACGCATCGACGAAGGCGAAGTTGACCGTCTCCAGGCAATCGCGCGCGACCATCTGACGACGCAGTTCGGCCTCGGCGATGTGGGTCTCGCTGGGCGCCGCGATGCGCGTGGCGCCGCCGGGCAGCGTGGTCGGCACGCGGTCGTAGCCGTGGATGCGCACGACCTCTTCGATCAGGTCTTCCTCGATCGCCAGATCGAAGCGACGCGTCGGCGCGGTGACCTGCCAGCCTTCGCTGTTCGCGACGACAGTGAGCCCCAGCGCGCGCAGGATGCGTCCGATCTCCACGTCGTCGACGGTCAGGCCGAGTACGCGCGTCAGGCGCGCGCGACGCAGCGCGATCGTGCGCGGCTGCGCGAGGTGCGCCTCGAGTTCGGCGGCGGTCACCGGACCGGCGCTGCCGCCGGCGACATCGAGAATCAGGCGCGTCGCGTATTCGATCGCGGTCCGCGGCAGCTCGGGATCCACACCGCGCTCGAAGCGGTGCGCAGCATCGGTATGCAGGCCCAGACGGCGGCTGCGGCCGATGATCGCGTCCGGCGCGAAGTGCGCGGATTCGAGGAACACGTTGCGGGTGCCGTCGGTCACGCGCGTGTCGAAACCGCCCATGACACCGGCCAGCGCGACGACGCGGTCGGCGTCGGTGACTGCGAGGAACTGTTCGTCCAGCGTCACGTCGCGACCGTCGAGCAGCTTGAGCGTCTCGCCCTTGCGCGCGCGCCGCACGCCGACCGGGCCTTTGAGAAGGTCACGGTCGAAGGCATGCATCGGCTGGCCGAGTTCGAGCATCACGTACTGGGTGACGTCGACGAGGAAGCTGACCGGACGCACGCCACTGCGACGCAGGCGCTCGGCCATCCACGACGGCGTCGGACGCGTCGCGTCGATGCCTTCGATCACCCGGCCGAGATAGCGCGGCGCATCGGCGCCCGCGTCGAGCACGACCTGCAGCAATGCATCCGAGGCAACCGACACGGCCGGTGCGTCGAGCGGCGCGACTTCGCTGCCGCAGGCGGCGGCCACGTCGAACGCGATGCCGCGGATGCCGAAGCAGTCGGTGCGGTTCGGCGTGAGCTTGAGCTCGATGCTCGCGTCGGGCAGTCCGAGGTAATCGGACAGCGGCGCGCCGATCGGCGCATCGTCGGGCAGTTCCAGCAGGCCGGATGCGTCGGCGTCGATGCCGAGCTCCTTGGCCGAGCACAGCATGCCGTTGGAATCGACGCCGCGCAGCTGCGCAGCTTTGATCGTCAACGTGCCGACGGTCGTGCCGATCAGTGCCAGCGGCGCGACCAGGCCCGGACGCGCGTTCGGCGCACCGCAGACGATCTGCAGCGTCTGGCCACCGGCATCGACCTGACAGACCTGCAGCCGGTCGGCTTCGGGATGCTTTTCGGCCGAGACGATGCGCGCGACGACGACGCCGTCGAGCGCCTCGCCCAGCGGCGTGATCTCTTCGACTTCCAGGCCGATCGCGGTCAGCGTCGCCGCCAGCTGGTCACGGGTGGCATCGGTCTTGACGTGCTGGCGCAGCCAGTTCTCGGAAAATTTCATGGCGATCTCTTGGAATCGTCGTCCCGGCACTGCGGGACCTGTTCGCTACGGATGACGCGGAGAAGATGCAGGCGCGACGCGCCTGGACTTACGCGAACTGGCGCAGGAAGCGCACATCGTTGTCGAAGAACGCACGCAGATCGTCGACGCCATAGCGCAGCATCGCGAAGCGCTCGACGCCGAGGCCGAAGGCGAAGCCGGTGTAGCGCTCGGGATCGATGCCGACGGCTTTCAGTACGTTCGGATGGACCATGCCGCAGCCCAGCACTTCAAGCCAGCGCGTGCTGCCGTCGGCCTGCTGCCAGGCGATGTCGACTTCGGCGCCAGGTTCGACGAACGGGAAATAGCTCGGACGGAAACGCATCTCGAAATCGCGCTCGAAGAACGCGCGCACGAATTCGCTCAGCGTGCCCTTGAGATCAGCGAACGTCGCGTGTTCGTCGACCAGCAGGCCTTCGACCTGGTGGAACATCGGCGAATGCGTCTGGTCGCTGTCGGAGCGGTAGACCTTGCCGGCCGCGATCATCCGCAGCGGCGGCGCGTGCTCGCCCATGTAACGCACCTGCACGCCCGAGGTGTGCGTGCGCAGCAGGCGGCCGTCGCCGAAATAGAACGTGTCGTGCATCGCGCGCGCGGGATGGTGCGGCGGGAAGTTCAAGGCCTCGAAGTTGTGCCAGTCGTCCTCGATCTCG